>DATILF010000241.1:0-5956 GCA_035476755.1 Ramlibacter sp. | reverse complement strand
GGCCACTGCGTCTCGACGCTCGGGCGCTCGCCCTTCTTGTGGCGGAAACGGTCGGCGATGGCGTCCTTGACCTTCAGGCCGGCGAAGTTCAGGCTTTTCAGCGGGCTGTGCTGCGCGGTGACTTCAACCTTGAACTTTTCCCGGGTGGTGAACCAGATCTCCCAGGCGATGGCACTGGCCGCTTCGTAGAGATCGTTCTCGCTGCGATACGGCGTGTGCGACAGCTGCACCAGCACGCGCTGCGCCAGGCGGCTGTGCAGGTTCAGCTTCATCGCATCGCGCCACGACGCCCGCACCGACACGCCACCGCGCCCCGTCAGCAAGTCATCGCCCGCCAGGCCGGTGAGCCGGTGCACCTCGTCGGCGAGGCAGCCCTCGACGCCCGCGGCGCAGGGCAGAAAGAGTTGCAATTGGTTCAAAGTGCTTTTCTCAGATTGGCGGGGGCGATGCGCAGGGCTTCGCGGTATTTGGCCACCGTGCGGCGGGCGCATTCGATGCCCTGCTCCTTGAGCATGTCCGAGATCTGGCTGTCCGACAACGGCTTCTTCAGGTTCTCCGAGGCCACGAACTGCCGGATCAACGCGCGCACCGCGGTGCTGGACGCGTTGCCGCCGGTTTCGGTGCCCAGGGCCGAGCCGAAGAAATACTTGAGCTCGAAGGTGCCGAACGGGGTGGACATGTACTTGGCCGTGGTCACGCGGCTGATGGTGGATTCGTGCAGGCCCAGCTCGTCGGCGATCTCGCGCAGCACCAGGGGCCGCATCGCCAGTTCGCCATGGACGAAGAAGCTCTTCTGCCGCTCGACAATGGCGTTCGAGACGCGCAGGATGGTGTCGAAGCGCTGCTGGATGTTCTTGATGAACCAGCGCGCTTCCTGCAGGCGCTGCTGCAGCGCCTGGTGGCCTTCGCCCTTGTGCGACTTGAGCGCGCCGGCATACACGTCGTGCACGCGCAGCCGCGGCATCACGTCGGGATTGAGCTGCACACGAAAACGCGCCTGCCCGCCCCGGCCCACCTTGGTCACCAGCACGTCGGGAATGACGATGTTGCGCTCCACGTCGACGAAACGGCGCCCCGGCTTGGGCTCCAGCCGGGTGATGAGGGTGATCGCCGCGCGCACCAGCGGGTCGGCATCGCCGCACACCTGCGACAGGCGCTTCACATCGCGGCGGGCCAGCAGTTCCATGGGCTGGCCGCAGATCCTGAGCGCGGTGGCGCAGGCGGCGGGCGGATCCTCCCCCTCCATCATGGCGCGCAGCTGCAGCGACAGGCACTCGCCCAGCGAGCGGGCGCCCACCCCGACCGGCTCCAGGTGATGCAGCAGGCCGAGAGCCATGGTGAAACGGTGAACCAGCTCCTCCTGCTGCTCCAGATCGTGCGGCGCCAGGCCGGCGGCGAGCGACTCCAGCGAGTCCTCCAGGTAGCCGTCGTCGTTGAGCGACTCGATCAGGAAGCTCAGCGCGCAGCGGTCTTCCTCGCCCAGGCGCAATGAGAGCGCCTGGCGGTGCAGGTGGGACTGCAGCGATTCGTTGCCGCGCGCCAAGTCGGCGGCATCCACCTCTTCGTCGCCGCCCAGGTTGTTCTTGCGGGGCGTGGCATCGCCGCCCCATTCGCCGTCGTCGGGCACGACCTCGGTGCTGCCATCGCCTTCCCAGCTGGGCACCTCGGCATCGGCACCCGCCGCCGGCTCGGTCTCGGTGGCGGCCACCCTCGGCTCATCAGGCGCTGCGGGGCTGAAATCGCGGTTGTCCCCCTCGCGGTCATCCTCGGAAACCGGCGCATCCGCCTGCGCCAGGCCGAACTCCTCGCGTTGCGCTTCCTCGTGGGTGAGCTCCAGGAACGGGTTGTCGTCGAGCATCTGCTCGACTTCCTGCGAGAGTTCCAGTGTGGACAGCTGCAGCAGGCGAATCGACTGCTGCAGTTGCGGCGTCAGCGCGAGATGCTGCGAGACCCGAAGCGATAGACCTTGCTTCACACCGCTACATCCGGAAGTGTTCGCCGAGATAGACGCGTCTGACGTCGGCGTTGTTCACGATTTCCGACGGCGTGCCCTGCGCCAGCACGTTGCCGTCGCTGATGATGTAGGCGTGGTCGCAGATGCCCAGGGTCTCGCGCACGTTGTGGTCGGTGATCAGCACGCCGATGCCGCGCGATTTCAGGAAGCCGATGATGCGCTGGATCTCGATCACCGCGATCGGATCGATCCCCGCGAACGGCTCGTCCAGCAGGATGAAGCGCGGCTGCGTGGCCAGCGCGCGGGCGATCTCCACCCGCCGCCGCTCGCCGCCCGACAGGGCCAGGGCCGGCGAGTCGCGCAGGTGATCGACGCGCAAGTCCTGCAACAGCGCGGTGAGGCGCTTCTCGATGGCCGCGCGCGACAGCGGGGTGCCGTCGGCGTCACGCTGCAGTTCCAGCACCGCGCGCACGTTGTCCTCGACGTTGAGCTTGCGAAAGATCGACGCTTCCTGCGGCAGGTACGACAGGCCCAGGCGCGAGCGCCGGTGAATGGGCATGTGTTCCACCGATCGGCCGTCGATGGAGATCTCGCCCGCATCGGCGCGCACCAGCCCCACGATCATGTAGAACGAGGTGGTCTTGCCGGCGCCGTTGGGGCCCAGCAGGCCCACCACTTCGCCCTTGTCCACGGCGAGGGACACGTCCTTGACCACCTTGCGGCTGCCGTAGGATTTTTGCAGGTGGCGCGCTTCCAGCCGGCTAACCCCCGCGGCCGGCGCGGCGCTGCGCCCGGCCGTCGATGGTTGCGTCACTTCTTGCCCCCGTCCAGCGTCACGCTCGGGCGCAACGGCACACCGGGTTGCGCCGGCGCCGATGCGCTGCCGCGCGGCGCCAGCACGGCGCGTACCCGCCCGCCCGCCACGGGGCTGGCCGCGCTGGCCGGGCCGCCATCCACCGAGAACACATCGGTGGTGTTGTCATAGGTGATCACGTTGCCCGACATTTCGTCGCCCAGTGTCGAGCCACGGAAGCGGCGCAACTCCGCGCGCTTCATGAACTTCACGCGGTCGGCCTTGCCGTCGTATTCGATGACCTCGCCTTCGCCCTCGATGTACTCATCCACGCCCTCGCGCTTTTGCCGGTAGAACGCCAGCTTGCCGGGCTCGGCCGTCACCACGCCGTACTGGAAGCCATCCGGGTCCTGCCGCACGTCCATCCGTGCGCCGCGGATGAGGATGGTGCCCTTGGTCACCACCACCTTGCCGGTGAACACGCTGGTCTGCTTGAGGTCGTCGTAGCGCAACGCATCCGCCTCGACGTTCATGGGCTTGGCCCGGTCGGCCCGCTCGGCGCGAGCCGGGCCCACACCGAGGGCCAAGGCCAGGGCCACGGGCAGCAAAGAAGAAGCGTAGGTGTTTTTCATAGAGGCATGAATCTTGCTGTGCATTGTAGCCAGCCAGGAATGAAAAAGCCCGCAACGCGGGCTTTTTCGCGGGGGAGACGGCCTCTGCCCTAACGGGTCTTGCGTGCTTCGGCGATCAGGTAGTCGGTGACCTGCAGGGCGCGGTCCATGTTGCCGGCCAGGGTGCCGTCGGTGTAGTAGCGCCCGGCAATGCCGATGGCCGGCACGCCCTGCACCTTGTAGGCATCTTGCAGCTGGACGGCGCGGCGGGCCTTGCTGGCCACCGAGAAGGAGTTGTACAGCTCCTGGAACTTGGCCTTGTCCAGGCCCTGCTGCCCCACCCAGTCCAGGATCACGTCATCGCGGGACAACGGATTGCGCGACTGGTGGATGGATTCGAACACTTTGGCATGCAGCTCGCCGAGCTTGCCCAGGGCCTCGAGCGTGTAGAAAAGGCGCTGCTGGGGCACGAAGTCGTCACGGAAGGCCACGGGCACGCGCTTGATGGCGATGTCCGCGGGCTGGCGCTTGATCCAGGCTTCCAGCTTCGGCTCGAACGCGTTGCAGTGCGGGCAGCTGTACCAGAAGAATTCGATCACCTCGATCTTGCCGGCCGGCGCTTCGACCGGCACGCGGCGGTCCAGCGCGAGGTAGTCCTGGCCTTCGTTGGGCTTCTTGGTCTGGGCCAGGACGGCACCGGGCCCGCCCAACGCCGTGAAGCCGGCTGCGCAGGCGATGCCCGCGGAAAACTCGCGTCGATTCATTTGCTGTTCACTCCTTGTGAAGGGTCAGAGCGCGGCTCAGCCGGAAGGTTCCAGCCGACACAACACGCTGTCAGCGCTGCACGCGCACCAGCGCGGTTTCAACCCCGCCGGCTTCGAGCTTTTCCTTTTGCCGATCGGCCTCTTCCTTCTTGTCGAAGGGGCCGATGCGGACACGGAACACCTGGCGGCCCGACTGCTCGCGCTCGGTGACCTTCGCATCCACACCCATCAGCGAGAGCTTGGCCCGCTGGGCCTCGGCGTCTTCGGGGGTGCGGAAGGCGCCCGCCTGCACGAAATAGTAGAAGGGATCGGACGAGGCCGCGGCAGATCGCGCCATGGCCAGCTCGCCCAGCGGATCGGCCGCTGGCTTGGGCTTGGCCACCGCAGCGGACGCGGCCGGTGCCATGGGCGGCGCCGGAATGGTGGCCACGGGCGGCGCGGGTGCCACCACGGCAGACGCAGGTGGTGCGGGCCGGGCCGGGTTCTTGCCGTACAGCGGCGCGTTCGGGTCCCAGTCGCGGTTCTTGCGGGTCTCGGCGGCGTCCTGCTCGGCGGTGCGGCTCTGGCTGCGATTGAGGAAGGGCACGGGCACCTTGGTGACGTACACCGCCACGGCCAGGGCCGCAGCCAGGCCCAGCACCACCCCGATGATGATGCCGACGATGACCGATCCGGTTTGTCTGTTCTTCACTGCTTGCATCCTGCCGCCTACATTTTGCGGGGGGCACTCACCCCCAGCACCGCCAGGCCATTGTGCAACACCTGCGCCGCGGCGGCGACCAGCGCCAGGCGGGCATTGCGCAAGGCCTCGTCCTCGACCAGGATGCGCTCCGCGTCGTAGTAGCTGTGGTAGGTGGCCGCCAACTCGCGCAGGTAGAAGGTGACGTCGTGCGGCGCGAAATCGACAGCCGCATCCCGCAGCATTTCGGGGTACTTGGCCAGCTGCAGCATCAGGGCCTGGGCCTGCGGGCTGGTCAGGGCCGAGAGGTCGGCGTCCTTCAGCGCGGCCACGTCGCCGCCCCAGGCGGCCAGCACCGAGCAGATGCGGGCGTGGGCGTACTGCACGTAATAGACCGGGTTGTCGTTGTTCTGGGCCAGCGCGAGATCGACATCGAACACGTACTCGGTGTCCGGCTTGCGCGACAGCAGGAAAAAGCGCACCGCGTCCTTGCTGGTCCACTCGACCAGGTCGCGCAGCGTGACGTAGCTGCCGGCGCGCTTGGAGATCTTCACCTCCTCGCCGCCGCGCATCACGCGCACCATGGTGTGCAACACGTAGTCGGGGTAGCCCTGCGGAATGCCGACACCAGCCGCCTGCAGGCCGGCGCGCACCCGCGCGATGGTGCCGTGGTGGTCGGTGCCCTGGATGTTCACGGCCTTGGCAAACCCGCGCTCCCACTTGGTGATGTGGTAGGCCACGTCGGGCACGAAGTAGGTGTAGCTGCCGTCGCCCTTGCGCATGACGCGGTCCTTGTCGTCGCCGTACTCGGTGGACTTCAGCCACAGCGCGCCGTCGTGCTCGTAGGTCTTGCCCGCCTCGCGCAGGCGCTGCACGACGGCATCGACCTTGCCGCCGGTGTACAGGCTGGACTCGAGGAAGTAGTGGTCGAACTTCACCTCGAAGGCCTTCAGGTCCAGGTCCTGCTCGTGGCGCAGGTAGGCCACGGCGAACAGGCGGATGCCGTCCAGGTCGTCCACATCGCCGCTGGCGGTGAACTCGCGGTCGTCCGCCTTGACGGTCTTCTTCGCCAGGAAATCCTGCGCGATCTCGGCGATGTAGTCGCCGTTGTAGGCGGCTTCGGGCCACTCGGCATCGCCCGGCTTGAAGCCCTTG
>DATILF010000240.1:0-10125 GCA_035476755.1 Ramlibacter sp. | reverse complement strand
AACCATGTCATTTCGCGCGTGGCGGGTCTGCTGCATGTCACGCACGGTGAATACATCGCCGCCAAGATGCGTGCGAAGGAATCCAGCTGGCTTTGAGGCCGGGAACCTCGCCGTTCACGCTTGGCAACTACTGATGCGCTTGTATCCGCGCCGCTACAAATGGCTGTGGCACTCTGGCGGGGTCCGTTTCTATTGTTGAGCAAATGAACCTCGTAGTCGCCTCCCGTCATGACAACGCCCACATGCGCTTCGATGTGGAGGGCCGATGGCGCAACGGCGACGCCCTCAAGCTGGCGTACATGGTCAAGGCCGCGGTGGCGCGCCTTCGCCAGGACCACGTGCTGATCGATCTGCGGCGGGTGGCGACGCCGCCCGATGCCGACGGCAAGTTCCTCATCTGCGATCGTCTTCGCCGTGCGCTCGCGCCCAAGACCCGTGTGGTCCTGGTCGCCACGCCCGGGCTGGTGGACCCCGAGTGCGTTCCCGGCGGGCTGCCGCACTGCCCGGACATCGCACTGTTCGGCGCCGAGGGCGAGGCGCTGCACTGGCTGAGCCTGCAGTAGCGAGCCCGCCGCGGCAGAAAAAATCCCTCGGGTTTTGGGTCCGAGGGATTGAAGAGCCGGGGGAAGAAACTTGAAGAAAACCCGGCCGAATGATTGGAGTGGGCCCGGGGGCAGGGGTTCCAATCGTGTTACACATTGGGCCCCAACACGCGGCCGATCCGTGTGCGCGTGAATAAGTCACGCGCTTGCCGCTCAGTTACCTTTTAGACACGCGAAGACTGGCTTGCGCGACGGTGATTCTGTAGGATTGCACTGACACGAAGCTCGAGCCCTGCATGATGGGCGGCAGGAAACCCAAGACCAAGAACAGGCATCGCGGTCCCGGCACTGGCCCAAGCTTCCCAGGTTCAGTTTGAGCAACCCGCGCGCTGTGGACAAGAGCGTGCCAGGCGTTCCCGCGCCATGAAAGAAGGCCATGTCGGATCTATCCGCGAGCACTGCAGCCCCCGAAGCCGCCCCGGCGGAGCGCACCACGCCGGCCAGCCTCTGGCTCGGCGTGAAGAAGATGGCCGGACGCGTCCAGGACTGGTTCGCCATCCAGTCCATGACCGTGAAGGTGATGGTCATCGCCATCGCCGTGCTGATTCCCGTCACCGCACTCTATTCGTTCGCCCTGATGAAAAAGCAGGCCGCCGTGGCCGAGCAGGTCAAGACAATGAGTGTGGACAAGGCAGCGGCCGCATGGAGTTTCAACGAGAAGCTTCCGGTCGTGTTCGGCACCGGCTCGGTCCTGAGTTTCCTGGAGACGAGTCCGGTCGAGCGTATCACCGTCATCTACAAGCCCCTGATGTGGAATGTGTCCGAGCGCTTCATTCTGGTTGAATCGCAGGGCAAGCAGTACGCCTATTACCCGAGCGACATGGAAACCAAGATCTTTGCCGACAAGGCGGTCACGGCTTCGTGGGGCGGCAAGCTGGCTTTCGTGCCTCGCGCCGATCTGGACAGCGCCAGTGCGCAGGTCCTGGAACGCCTGGACAACCGCTTCGCCGGCGCGCGGCCGCAGTCGGAGAAGGACGGCTGGAAGGCGGGCGTCAGCGGTGTGCTGTCGGCGGCGCTCACCGTCGGGCTGCTCGGCTTCCTGGTGTTCCAGCTGAAGGGCCAGTTCAAGTCGCTCAAGTTCCTGGAGCCCGGCCAGGTGCACGGCAGCATCGACGACCTGGTGGGCATGGACGACATCAAGGCCGAGGTGGCGCAGATCAAGGACCAGTACCAGCGCCGCGCGGAGTATGCCGAGTACGGCATCAGCAAGCCGTTCAACGTGATGTTCAGTGGGCCGGCCGGAACCGGCAAGACCAAGCTGGCCAGCTACCTGGCCAAGGAACTGAACCTGCCGATCCTGTTCCACTCGGCCGCCAACCTGGAGACCGGCTTCGTGGCCGGCGGCTCCAACACGCTGGCGCGCATCGTCGGCATGGCCAAGCGCCGCAAGCGCTGCATCGTGTTTCTCGACGAAGCGCAGGACCTGTTCATGAAGCGCGGCGGTCACCGCAAGTTCGACGATGACACGCAGAACACGTTGCTGGCCGTGCTGGACGGCGTACGCACCAAGAGCGAGGCCGAGATCATCTGGATCGTGGCGAGCAACTTCAACAGCGAATCCATGCAGATGGACGAGGCCATGCTGCGCCGCTTCCAGATGAAGGTGGATTTCCGCATGCCCAACAAGGAGGAGCGCCTGGCCATCATCGAGCATTACCTCGACCAGCGCGCCGAGAAGGTGCTGCCCGATATGGACCTGCGCCACCTGGTCGAGGTGACCGAGGGCCGCAGCCCGGCGGACCTGGAAACCATCGTCAACCAGGCCGGCATCACCGCCGTGCAGGTGGGCGGGATGATTGGCGCCGACACGTTGATGAAGGCGGCCGAGCGCGTGATGGTGGGCAACGTCAACGCCAACACCACCAAGGAGCGCGAGCGCGACCGCCGCATCATCGCCATCCACGAGTGGGGCCACTTCCTGGTGGACTTCGAGCTGGAGCGCAAGCAGGCCGGCGGCGACTGGGAGCGCATCCAGTCGGAAATGAAGACGATCAAGATCTCCCTGAAGGCCAACCCGCGCAACAACGCACTGGGTTTCGTGTTCCACAAGCAGGGCGCCAACCTGCTCAAGACCAAGAGCGACATCGAGCACGACGTGCGCGTGCTGCTGGGCGGCATGGCCAACGAGGAGCTGTTCTTCGGTGAGGAGGGCACCACCAACGGCGCGCACAACGACATCACCCGCGTCACCAAGCTGCTGCATCACGCGGTGGCCGAAATGGGCATGTACCGCAAGACGCGGTTGAATTTTGGCGCACTGTCCAGCGATGGCCATGGCGGCGGCAAGAACCTCGATGAGGAAACCCGCAGCATCATGGAGCACCAGAGCGAGCGCCTGTACGGAGAAACCAAGGCGCTGCTGTCGCGCCTGAAGCCCCTGACCGAGCACCTGGCGGGCAAGTTGATGGACAAGGGCGAAATGAGCCTGAAGGAAGCCCTTTTCGAGATCGGGAGCTTCGAGGCCGCGTGCCATGAATTCAGCGCGCGGGCTGGGCTGGCCGGGGCGCGCTGAACGCGCTCTTCAGCGTCGTCCTACAGGGGGCCGGGCCCCTGGTCCCACGAGCCTCTCCTGCCTTGTCGCACGAGAGGCTCGCGTCATTTCCGGCGCGCTGCGGGCACGCGCCGCCCTAAGCTGGGCAGACCATTCAGGAGATCTGCATGTCCGAAGACAAGGGAAAGTACGGGAACGAGGAACTCATGGTCAGCCTGGAGCACGAGTGGGAGCGGCGCGACTGGTCACAGTGGCTGCATTGCAGTGAGCAGGAATTGCGGCATGCCGTGGAAAGCGTGGGACCGGACCCTGACAACGTCCGGCGTTTCCTGAGACAGGCCCGTTAGGCGGGTCCGCGACCTTGCCGGCCTGATGCGCGGATTTACTTCGACGCCGGCTTGGCCGGGGCTGCGCCTGCGCCCTGCGCCGGCGCGGTGACACCCAGCCGCTTCGCTACCGTCTGCTCCAGCGTGCGAACCTTGGGTTCGATGGTGCTGCGCGTGTCGGCCACCAGCTTTTCCACCAGCGCCTTTTGCATGTCTTCGCCCATGCGCTGGAATTTCACGTAGGTGGGCGATTCGATGATGGCCACGACCTGCTTGAGTTCTTCCTCGCTGAACTTCTCCTCCAGCAGGGTGCCAATGGTGCTGGGCGCGAGTTTGATGGCGCGGCCCTGGACCAGCGGAACCGCTTCATCCAGGTACTTGCGCACGTCGCCCTGGATTTCCTTGGCGACGGCGTCCTGCTTATCCTTGGCCACGCGCAGGGGCAAGGCGCTCGCGGCATTGCCCATGAGTTCGGCCGCCGGCTGCTCCACCAGGCCGCGCGCCATGCCTTCGATGCCGGGCTGCTGCAACTTGAGGATGCGGCTGACCAGTTCCTTTTTGGCGGGAGAGGCCGGGGCGCCCGGCGCTGTCTGGGCTTGGGCCGCGACGGCAGCCATCACGAGGGAGAGGGTAAGTACGGTTTTTTTCAGCATGGGCGATCTTAAACCGGGTCCGCAGGCCGCCCAGTGGTAAGGAAAGGTTGCAGCTCGAGGCCCTAACAGAAACGCCCGCAGGGTGAGCGGGCGCGCAGGGCGGGGCAATCAGCGACGCCGCGGGTCGTTGGGATAAGGGTCCTGGCGGTTGGGAACACCATCGCCGTCGCGGTCACGGTCGTAGCGGTTTGGCACGCCATCGCGGTCACGATCGCGCAACGCACGAGGGGGTGGGTAGCCGCTGTTGCCCTGAATGTAAACGGGCCGCTGGTCAATCACATAGGGTGCGCCCCCGTAATAGCCGCCGTGGTAGCCCCCGCCGTAGTACGGGGAGCCGCTACCGTAATACACCTCGGCCGAGCCATACGGTACGCCGTAGGCGACGCAGCCCGACAGGCCGGCCGCCAGCAGCAAGGCAAGAAGCAACTTCATACAAATCTCCTTGCGGGCGAGATAGCTCGCCCGGATGGCTTCATTGGACAGGGCGGGGGTATCCCCGTCATGTCCGGATGTCGCGCATCCGTGTAGGAGAGTTACGAAGTGTCTCGCCCGATCAGCCGCCCTTGTGCGGGCGCTTGCCCGGGTTCTTCTTGTTGCGCGTGGACGTGCCGCGCTCCAGGCTGATGGACTGGCCGCCGCCATTGCGCCGGGTGGCATAGCCCTCGAGGGGCTTGGGCGCAGGCGTGCGTTTACGGTCGGCTTCAGTGGTGATCTTGTTGCCCATGGCGGGTATCTTTCAGTGTTGTGGTTGGGAAAATGGGGCACTCGCCACCTTCAGGGGCAATTCACGGCTCCACCTTGAATGCTACACGGCCCACGGGGGCCGATCAGTATCGGGCCCATGTGGTTCAGCCGGCGGCCCTCGCTGTCCCAGCATCCGGAGACATCGCAGGTGGTGATCACGGCCGGCCGCGGGATGGGCAATGGCGGGGGTGGCTCAGCCAACACAGGCGCGGGCGGGCGACTGGCGGGCGTGATGGTGGGTGGTGGCACGGCCTGCGGCGCAAAAGGAGCGCCCGAACGTTCGCCCGGTGCCGTGCCGGTGCCGAAGCACTCGCGGGCGGCGCGCTGCCGGGCCTGCGAAAGCTGCCGCTTGAGAACACTTTCGCTCACCGTGCGGTCATTCAGCACAGCATCGAGCGATGCCCGGGCGGCCTGGCATTGCGGCGACTCCATGGCATCCGCTGCCTGTGCCGGCGAGAGCGCGGACGCCAGGCACAGCAAGATGGCGGCCGCCGCGCAAAGCTTCATGCGTGCTGCACGCTTGGCGCAAGCCCTATGGCTCGGCCGCGTCCTTGTCCTTGACGAAGCCGGCGGCATGGATGTCCTGGCCGGGTTTGGTTTCGCCCGAACGCGGCTGGGCGCGCTCTGGGCGAGCTTCGCTGGCGCGCGGCGCGCCGTTCTTGCCCGCGGTCTGGGGCAAGGCTTCGGGTGTTGCATGGGTCTCGGTCTCGTCGCCGAGAATGTCGGCGTTGGCCGCCACGGTACTGAATCGGATGGGCATGATGCGTCTTTCGGGAGAGGTGGTTGCGCCGCAGCGCATGGAACTTAAAGTCACTATGCGCCGGGTGGTCATCCTCGGCTGTAGGACGACGCCTCATGCGCATTTGTCCAGCATGCGGGTGCAGCCGCGCGTCCCGCGAGGGGCCGGTCTTGCGCGATGATTCCCACGATGAAGATCGCCACGTTCAATGTCAACGGCATCAAGGCTCGCCTGCCGAACCTGCTGCAGTGGTTGGCGCGCGAGCAGCCCGACATTGCCTGCCTGCAGGAGCTCAAGGCGCGGGATGATTCGTTTCCCCGCGCGGCGCTGGAGGACCTTGGCTACCACGCCTTGTGGAAAGGCCAGCGCTCATGGAACGGCGTCGCCATCCTCGGCCGCGGCGTCGAGCCTGTGGAGATCCGCCGCGAGCTGCCCGGCAACCCCCAGGACGATCACAGCCGCTATCTCGAGGCGGCTGTCGAGGGCATCGTCGTGGCCTGCCTCTACCTGCCCAACGGCAATCCGCAACCCGGCCCCCGGTTCGATTACAAGCTGGCGTGGTTCGAGCGATTCATCGCGCATGCCGGGGCCTTGTACGCGTCGGGGCATCCCGTTGTCATGGCGGGCGACTACAACGTGGTGCCCACCGACTTCGACATCTACAACCCGCGCTCCTGGCTCAAGGATGCGCTGCTGCAGCCTCAGAGCCGCGCGTGCTACGGGCGTCTGCTCGATCAAGGGTGGGTCGATGCGATCCGCCGCCTGCACCCGGACGAGACGGTCTTCACGTTCTGGGATTACTTTCGCAAGCACTGGGAGCGCAACGCGGGCCTGCGCATCGATCATCTGCTGCTGAACGCCGCGCTCGCGCCATGCCTGGTGGAAGCCGGCGTGGACACCTGGGTACGAGGCGAAGCCCACGCCAGCGATCACGCGCCGGCCTGGGTGCGGCTCGATCTCTCTTGCCTTAGGCCATTTCCCTAGGCCTGCCTGCCCTTTTGCCTATGGCGGCAAGGGCGGCCCGTGATTTCATTGCATCACCAGCCCAACTACGAGAGGGAACCGCGATGAACACGCCGCAAGCCAATTCGCCAACCAAGGTGCCGCGCATCCTGGTCGTGGATGACACGCCCGACAACCTGTTCCTGATGAACGGGCTGTTCGAAGACCGCTATGAGGTGATACAGGCGCCATCCGGGCGCGACGCCCTGAAGATCGTCATGTCCGATAATCCGCCCGACATGGTGCTGCTGGACATCATGATGCCCGACATGGATGGCTACGAGGTCCTGCGGCGCATCCGGCAGCACACGCCCACGGCCAACATCCCCGTCATCTTCCTCACCGCGCTGGCCAGCCAGCAGGACGAGCGCCTGGGCATGGACCTGGGGGCGGTCGATTACCTCACCAAGCCGGTCGATCCGGAGCTGGTCGTGCAGCGGGTGGAAGCGCATGTGCGTGCCACTGCCCACGCGCGCCGCATCGAGGAACTCTCCGAAAAGCTGGCGCGCCACCTCGCTCCTGAGAGCTGGCAGCGGCTTTTTCACGGGCCTGAACTGGAGTCGATCCGCTTCGAGCAGAAGCAGCAGACGCTGCTGTATGCCGAGTCCGCGGGCGCGACGGGCCTGAGCGAACGCGACCATGACAGTTTCCGCGCCGAGGTCGAGTGGCTCGCCACGCGGCACCAAGGCACGGTGGACCGCTTCATCGACGGCGCGGCCGTCGTCTTCTTCGATGAACCCGGGCCGTGCGTGCGCATGGCCATGGACCTGCAGCGCAGCGCCAACGACCTGCACCTGCGCATGGGCATCCACACGGGCATCTGCGATATCGGCACCTTCCGCAGCGACTTCCAGGCCGCCTGCACCCTGATCGGGCTCGAGACCGGGCTGGCGGCGAAGGTGGCCGCTACAGCCGCCACCGGCAGCATTGCCGTCTCCCCGGAGACCTATGCGCTGGTGCAAGACGACATCCACACCGACGCCTCGGGTTGCCTGCTGACCGAGGAGTTCCACGACAGCGACCTGGCCCAGGTGTGCCTCACGCCCGCCCCCGTGCGGGGCGAGCACGCGCTCAGCACTTTTGCCGGGCTGGGGCTTTAGGCTTGTGCAGGGTCAGTAACCGACCGTGAAGCGCTGGCGCGAATGCGCCGGCTTCTCCACTTCGTCCAGGAACGCCACCGCGAAGTCCTCGACCGAGATCCGGCTTTCCCCTTGCTCGTTCGACAGCAGCGTGTCGCGGCCGAGCCGAAAGCGGCCAGTGCGCTCACCCGGTGCGATCACGGCGCTGGGACTGAGCATGGTCCAGTCCAGGCCGGCCTCGTCGCGCAGCAGGTGCAGCGCCTGGCGTGCGCCTTCGGCCGTGCCCTTGTAGGCCGCCGGGAATTGGGGCGTGTCCAGCAACTGCAGGCCAGGCGCGACTTCCAGGCTGCCGGCACCGCCCACCACGAGCAGGCGCGCAACGCCCGCGCGGCGCGTGGCGGCCAGGATGGAGCGGATGCCGCGCAGGTAGTAGTCCTGCGTGTCGGCCTGAGCATGGCCGCTGAAGGCGCTCAGCACCAGGTCATGCCCCTTCAGTTGCGCCGTCAGCGCGTCGGTGGCATGTACGTCGGCCTTGGCCGGCGTCAAGCCGGGCGCGGCCGTCAATTTGGCCGGCTGGGTCACGAGCGCGGTGACCTGGTGGCCGCGCGCGAGCGCTTCTTTCAGCAATGCCGAGCCGATGAAGCCGCTGGCGCCGATGAGGGCGATTTTCATGGGGGAGTCCTTTCGAGTTGAAAAACGGATGGCGTGACTGTCGCGGTTTTCGGCCGTTCGATAAATGGGCATAACTGAAAATGATTGTTTGTAATTAAGTGACAATGGCGCATGGTCCACCGAGCCACGCCCGATCTGAACGCGCTGCCCCTCTTCGCCGCCGTGGCGGAGACGGGCAGCTTCACGGCCGCCGCGACCCAGTTGGGCGTGGCCAAGGCGAAGGTCAGTCTGGACATCGCGCGGCTCGAGGCGCAGCTGGCAGCGACTCTTTTCACGCGGACCACGCGCCGGGTGGCGCTCACCGATGCGGGCCAAGCCCTTTATGCCCAAAGCATTCCGTTGTTGCGGGGTGTCCAGGAGGCACTGGCGCAAGTGGGCGAGGAGGGGGCGCTGACGGGCGTGTTGCGCATCAGCGCGGCAGTGGACTACGCGGCGCACACGGTGTCGCACGCCGTGGCGGCGTTCTCGGCCCTGCACCCGAAGCTGGAAATCGACCTGCGCACCAGCGATCGGGTGGTGGACATGCTCAAGGACGGCATCGACGTGGCGCTGCGCATGGGATGGCTGCGTGACTCCACACTGCGCGCCACCCGACTCGGCGAGTTCGAGCAATACGTCGCGGCCTCACCGGCCTACCTGCGGCAGGCACCGCGCATTGCCCGGCCCGAGAACCTGGCCGCGCACGAGTGGGTCTCGTTCTCGGTGTTGCAGGCGCCGCTGACGTGGAAGTTCACCTCCGCCCGGGGCCAGCATCGCACGGTGCGGGTGAGCGGGCGGCTGCGCAGCGATTCGGTCGGGGCCGTGCGGGCCCTGGTGCAAAGTGGCTGCGGGGTCGCCGTCTTCGACCAGTTCAGCACGGCTGACGCGCTGCGCAGCGGTGAGCTGGTCCGGCTGTTGCCCCAGTGGTCGTTGCCCAGGGGGGGCGTCTATGCCGTGTACCCGCCCGGGCGCCATGTGTCCGCGAAAGTGCGGGCATTCATCGATTTCTACGCTGGCTGGCTGCCGGCTCAGGCCCAAGGCGCCGCCGCGGCTTGACCGCCGCCGCGGTCACCCGGTCAGCCCCCGAACCCACCTTCGTCGAGGAACTGCTGCTCCTGCGGCGTGGTCACGCGGCCCAGCAGGCTGTTGCGATGCGGAAAGCGGCCGAACTTCTCGATGATGTCCCGGTGCATCACGGCGAAGCGGAAGGGCTCGTCACCCAGGGGGCGCGTGAGCGACACGGCGCGGTCCTGGTCGGCCAGGTTTTCCGAGTGCATGAACGGCAGGTAGAAGAAATTGCGAAGTTCGGGTTCGACCTGGGCATCCAGGCCGGCCTCGACGGCGCGGCAGGCGAGGTCACGCGCCTGTGCATCGCTGTCGAACATGCGGGGCGTCCCGCGGAATGCGTTTCGCGGGAACTGGTCAAGCAGGATCAGCAGCGCCAACGCGCCCTGGGCGTCGGCCCAGGCATCCAGCTCCCCCCGCAGCGCACATTCGTGCGCGCCCAGGAAGCGCGTGAGGAACTCGTTGTCGAACGAAGGGTCCTTGCGAAACCAACGGGCCGGCCCGGCTTCGCGCCAGAAATCGACAACGTCCGATGGTTGAACGCTCAGGAGATGGGGGGAGGAGGCCATGCGCCATTGTGCATGGGCACTCCTGGAAATCAACGCTCAGCGCTTGTCGTCGCCGCCGGCCTTGCCGCCCTTGCTGCCACCACTCTGGGTGCCTTGCTGGCGGGAGGCCTGCTGCTCGTCATCTTCCATCCCGGGCTGCTGGTCCACGCCGCGCTTGGCCTGGCCGCGATCCTGCTGGTTTTGCTGGTTCTGCTGGCCACTGCG
>DATILF010000239.1:0-3192 GCA_035476755.1 Ramlibacter sp. | reverse complement strand
GCGCAAGGCCCTGGCCGCGGTGCGCGAGCAGCGGCCCTTCGCGCTCGCTTTCGTTGACATGCGGATGTCTTCAGGCTGGACCGGGACCGAGACGATCGAGCAGCTCTGGCACATCGACCCGTTGCTGCAAGTGGTCATCTGCACCGCCTATTCGGATCACCCCTGGGATGAGGTCATCACCCGCCTGGACGTGCGCGACCGCCTGCTGGTCGTGAAAAAGCCCTTCGACCTGATCGAGGTCAGCCAGCTGGCGCGCACCCTCACCGCCAAATGGAACGCGACGCATCAGGCCCGGCAGCATGTGGAAAGCCTGGAGCACGCCGTGGCCGAGCTGCAGGAGAGCCAGTCGGCGCTACGCCGGTCGCACGACGAACTGGAGGCAGTCTCGCGTTCGCTGTCGCACGACGTGCGCGCGCCGCTGACGGCCATGAGTTCCTTCAGCCACCTGCTGGCCAGGGAGCTGGGCAGCTCGGCCCAGGGACCGGCGCTGCATTACCTGTCGCGCATCCAGGCGAACGCGGCGATTGCCGAAGCCTTGATCGAGGACCTGCTGCTGCTCGACCGAGTAACCCGGGCGCCGCTGCGCCTGCAAGCGCTGGACCTGGGGGCCCTCGCGTCCCGCGTCATCGACGAATTCCGCCGCGCCGAGCCGCAGCGCGAGGTTGAAATCTCCGTGCAAAGCCATCTGTGGGTGCGGGCCGACCCCACGCTCGCCCACGTGGCGCTCAAGCAGCTGCTGGGCAACGCCTGGAAGTTCACCACATCCAGCGAGCACCCCGCGATCGAGTTCGGGCGCCAGCCGCAGTCAGAGGGCGAGGACGTGTTCTACGTGAAAGACAACGGCATGGGCTTCGACATGCAGTACGCGCACAAGCTGTTCACGACGTTCCAGCGGCTGCACACCGACACGGACCTCGCCGGCAACGGGGTCGGGCTGGCCACCGTCAGCCGCATCATGGGGCGGCACGGCGGGCGCATCTGGGCCGAGTCCAGCCCGAGCGGCGGAACGACCTTCTATTTCACCCTGCCCGGCAGTGACCGGGAGCCGCCCACGGCGACGCGGTCCACTTCTTCCCAGGCGCCTGCCGAAAACCAGGCGTCGCCCTCCAGGTAGGCCCTGAGCATCGGCAAGGCGTCGAAGCCCCAGAACAGCCTGCCATCCACCGCGATAGTGGGCACGCCGAAGATGCCGCGCGCGATGGCCTCCTGGGCATTGGCCTTGAGCTCGGCTTTCACCTCGTCGGCAGCCGGATCGCGCGCGGGCGCGAGCAGCTGCGTCAGCGCCTCGTGCCGCTGCGCATCGGCCGCATCGGCGCCGCCCCGCCACACGTGGCGAAACACCGTTTCGCAGATGTAGCGATTGGCCAGGCCCTGCGCGCCGCACGCGAGCGCCAGGCGAAGCAGCGGCAGCGGGTTGAAGGGGTGCACGGCAGGCATCTCCAAGGCAATGCCATGCGTGTGGGCCGCCCACAGCACCTGGCGATAGGTCCAGTCGCGCTTGGGCCGGATTTCCGCCGGCCCAAGCTGTCCATGGTGTTCCAGCAGCGCCGCGAACAGCAGGGGTTTGTAGTCCACGCTGTAACTCAGGCCCTGCAGGGCTTGCGGCAGCCGCTCGAAGGCGAGGTACGCGTAGGGCGAAATGAAATCGAGGTAGAACGTGATGTGCTTCAAAGGGTCTTCTCCTTCTCCAGCCGCCCGGCGATGAGGCCCCACACCTTGCGCTTGGCCCCATCCTCCATGCGCCCCCACTCGGAAATCTCGTCCAGCGTGCGAAAGCAGCCGATGCACAACGCGGTCACCGAGTTCATCCGGCACACCGAGATGCAGGGCGACGGGACCTCGTGCGCCGGCGCCCCGCACACCTGCAGCGCCCGCTGCGCCAGGCACTCGTTCGGCGTCATCGGGCCAAGTCCGCCTGCTGCACCACGTCGGCCACCGGCGCGCCGGTCAGCCGTTCCAGGTCCTGCGGCCGCAGCTTGAAGACCCCATGGGGATGCCCGGCGGCGGCCCAGATCTCCTCGAAGCGAAACAGCTCGCGGTCGATCAGCGTGACGGGTGGCTGGGCATGCGCGATGGGCGAGACGCCGCCGATGGAATACCCAGTGCGGCTCTTCACGAATTCGGCATCGGCACGGCCGGTCTTGCCGACGATCGCATCGACTTTCTTCTCATCCACCCGCCGGTCGCCCGAGGTGATGACCAGCACCGCCGCATCGTCGGACTTGCGCCGGAAGATGATGCTCTTGGCGATCTGGCCCACGGCGATGCCCAGCGCATCGGCCGCTTGCTGCGCGGTGCGCGCCGCGTCGTCGAGCATCCGCGGGGAATGGGGATGGCCGTGTTCCTGGAGGACCCGGGCCACCCGCTGCACGCCTTCAGGCAACGCCGTCAATTCCGCACCGCACATCAGTGGGCTCGCTTGTTCAAGATCGCGGTGGCCGCGCGCGAGTTCGGCTTGCGCTCAAGGAAATCGCTGATGTACTGGCCGGCGTCGATCAGCTTGTCCAGGTCGATGCCGGTTTCTATGCCCATGCCGTGCAGCATGTAAACCACGTCCTCGGTGGCCACGTTGCCGGTGGCGCCCTTCGCGTACGGGCAGCCGCCCAGCCCGGCGGACGAGGTGTCGTACTGCCAGACCCCCATCTCCAGGGACGCCAGCGTGTTGCCCAGGGCCTGCCCATACGTGTCGTGGTAGTGCCCCGAGACGTCGTCGATGGCGTAGTACTTCAATGCCGCTTCCATGGCGCGCTGCACCTTCAGCGGCGTGCCGACGCCGATGGTGTCGGCCACGCCCAGGTGCTGCACGCCGATCTGCTTCATCAGCCGGGCCACCAGCGCCACCCGTTCGGGCGAGACCTCGCCTTCGTAGGGGCAGCCCACCGCGCAGGAGACCGCGCCACGGGTGTAGATGCCCCTGGCCCGAGCCGCCTCGACCACGGGCGCGAAGCGCTCGATGCTCTCCTCGATCGAGCAATTGATGTTGCGCTGGCTGAACGCCTGGCTCGCCGCGCCGAACACCACGATCTCGTCGGGCCGGCTGGCCACGGCGGCCTCGAAGCCCTTCATGTTGGGCGTGAGCACCGAATAGCGCACGCCCGGCTTGCGCTCGATCAGCGCCATCACCTCGGCGTTGTCGGCCATCTGCGGCACCCACTTGGGCGAGACGAAGCTGGTGACCTCGATCTCCTTCAG
>DATILF010000238.1:0-5746 GCA_035476755.1 Ramlibacter sp. | reverse complement strand
ATATTTCCAGCAGGCAGCGCCGGGATGATCGAGGCGTCGGCCACCCACAGGCCTTGCACGCCACGCACCCGCAGTTGCGGATCGACCACCGCCATCGCATCGCTGCCCATGCGGCAGGTGCCGGCCGGGTGGTACATGCACATGGACGCGGCGCGGGCGAACTCGCGCAGTTCCTGGTGCGTCTTGAGCTGCGGGAAGGGCGGACGCTCATGAAGCACGTGCCCCGCCAATGGCGCCTGTTCGGCGATGCGGCGAGCCAGCGCCAGACCCTCGGCCAGCTGGTCCAGGTCGTCGTCGTCGCCCAAGAGGGCGTGGTTGATCACGGGTGCATCGCCGGCGTCGGCCGAACGCAAGGTGATCGCGCCGCGGCTCTTCGGCCGGTTCACCGCCACCATCTGGCTGATGGCGGGCTCGTCGCACAGCTTGATCTTGCCGTTGGCGTCCAGCTCGAAAGCCAGAGGTGCCATGATGAGTTGCAGGTTGGGCGCGGGCAGGCCGGCGCGCGTGTGCACGAAAGCCTGGGCGTGGCCGATCGGCGTGCTCATGGGGCCACGGCCGCGCGCGAAGAAGTTGGCCGCATGCATCAACATGCGCAACGGATTGCGGTCGCTGTTCATGGTGCGCTGGTCCACCGCCACCGCGTAGTGCGTGCCCACGTGGTCCTGCAGGTTGCGGCCCACGCCCGGCAGGTCCGCCTTTACCTCGATGCCGAGTTCGCGCAGGTGCTCACCTGGCCCGATGCCCGACAGCATCAGCAGCTTGGGGCTGCCCATGGCGCCGGCAGACACCACCACGCCGCGCCGGGCGCGCACGGTCTTGCCTACGCCGCCTTGCTCGAACTCCACGCCGACAGCGCGGCCTTCTTCCACCAGGATGCGGCGCACTTGTGCGTTCAGCATGACTTCCAGATTGGCCCGCTGGCGCACCGCCGGCCCCAGGTACTCGGCCGAGGTGGAGCCCCGCCAGCCCTTGCGCTGGGACACCTGCACGGTGTCCACGCCCTCGGCGGTTTCGCCGTTCAGGTCGGTGCAATGCGGGATGCCTGCGTTGCGTGCCGCGGCCATCCAGGCCTGCGTGAGCGGGTGCTCGATACGCACTTCGTCCACCGACAGCGGACCGCTCGCGCCACGCCATTCAGACTCGCCGCGCGCGCTGGTTTCCAGCCGGCGGAAGTAGGGCAGCACCGAGGCGTGGTCCCAGCCGGCGCAGCCGTGTTGGTTGGCCCAGTTGTCATAGTCGTAGCGATGGCCGCGGATGAACATCATGCCGTTGATGGCACTGCCGCCGCCCAGCACCTTGCCCGCCGCCCAGTGATCCACGCGGCTTGCGCGCGACGGGTCGGGCTCGGTCTTGTAGCACCAGTCGAACGCGGGGTTTTGCACGGCCGCGATATTCAACGCGGGCACCCGCGTGAACGGGTGCTTGTCGGAGCGGCCGGCTTCCAGCAGCAGCACCGAGTGCCGGCCGTCTTCGCTCAGGCGGTTGGCCAGCACCGCGCCGGCCGAGCCGCCGCCGATGACGACGAGGTCGAATTCCATCATGTCAGCAGTTCCAGTTGAACGTTGCGCAGGGCATCGCCTTGCCACAGGCGGATCAGGCGCTGCTCGAACAGCCATTGGCCATGGAGGCGCACCAGCCGGTCGTCGCTGCGGCCGGCGAAGCGCATTTCATAGGGTGGCTTGCCACGGCTGTCGGTCATGAAGACGAAGCTGCGCACCCGGCATTGGTCGCCGCCGCCTTCCATCAGCAGTTGCCCGGCGTAGTGCTGGCAGCCGGGAAAGCGGTCCCACACCCGCAGGCTCTCGGCCAGGTCGATCAGCCCGGCGCGCCCGCTGTAGCGGGTGGTGTGGTTCATGACCTGCAGCTCGACCGAGCCCGCTTCGGCGAAGGTGTCCGCGAAGCCTTCGACGTCGGCGGTGTCCAGCGCCCAGTGGTAGGTGGAGATCAGGTCCTCGATCGCGAAGCGGTCGGCGGCGGTGAGTGCCGGTGCGCTCATGGTCATTTCACTCGTGTGAGCTCAGGGGGGCGGGCGCGCGGCACGAAAGCGCCCCGGCCGGGGAAACGCTTGAGCACTTCGCCGTCCCACAGGCGCACGACGCGCTTGGCGAAGTACCACTGGCCGTCCAGCCGCACGATCTCGTCGTCGTAGTAGCCGCAAAAGCGCAGTTTGTAGGGCGGCTCGCCCTGGCACTCGGTCACCAGCGCGAACGAGCGCACATGGGCGCGGTCTTCGCCCGTGGGCGTGACCAGGGTGTTGGCCGCAAAGTGCTGGCGGCCAGGAAAGTTGGCGATGCCGCGGTAGTGCTCGGCCAGGCGGCGGATGCCGTCGCGGCCCTCCCACACGTCCGGGTCCTCGAACACCTCTTCGATCATCACGCCATCGGGCGCGAAGCAGCCGACGAAGCCGTCGACGTCACCGGTGTCCAGCGCCCAGCCGTAGCGGGCGAGCAGGTCCTTGATGGCAAAGCGGTCTTCCGGCGTGAGCGTGTTTGGCATGGCCCGAACCATACGGACGCCGCGCCGCCCCGACAGTCCTATGGGCGTAGGACAGGGCAAACCCTTGTCGGTGTTCCGTACGACAGCGCCGGCGGATCGCGCTGCCCACAATCCGCCCCATCGAACCTAATGCCCGGAGTACGACGTGAGAGAAGTTTTTGTGATTGGCGTCGGCATGACGCCCTTCAGCCGCCACCTGGACAAGACCTGCGCCGACCTGGCGCGCGCCGCGGTGCAAGCCGCGCTGGATGATGCGACGCTCGCCGCCGCCGACGTGCAGTCGGTGTTCTACGCCAACACCGCCCTGGGCGCGATCGAGGGCCAGATGGGCATCAAGGCCCAGCATGCGCTGCGGCCCATGGGCTTCGACGGTGTGCCCATGGTCAACGTGGAGGATGCCTGCAGCGGCTCGGCTGTGGCGCTGAATCTGGCGATCACCCAGGTGCAGGCCGGCCATTGTGAGGTGGCGATGGCCGTCGGCGCCGAGAAGCTCAACACCAAGGACCCGGCCCGGCGCGCCGCCGCCTTCAGCCAGCCCGAGGACGTGGGGTCGGTCCAAAAATTCGTGGAACGCTACATGCCGATGGCCGAGGCCACGCCAGTGCCGCCCGAGGTCGTCATCGATCCGGCGATGCGCAGCATCTTCATGGACGCCTACGCCATCAATGCACGCCTGCACATGGCCAAGTACGGAACCACCTGGGCCCAGATCGCCACGGTGTCCAGCAAGAACCACGGGCACTCCACCATGAACCCGCTGGCGCAGTTCCAGAACGCGATGAGCGTCGAAGAGATCATGGCTGCCCGCGTCATCTCCTGGCCGCTCACACTGCCGATGTGCTCGCCGATCAGCGACGGCGCCTCGGCGGTGCTGGTGTGCTCGCGCGAGGCGCTGGGGCGTATCGCCGCGGCTCGCCCGGTCAAGGTGCTGGCCTCGGTGGTTCGCGGCGGCAGCAACCGCGCCATCGAGGATGCGAACAACGCCGCGGTGCGGCTGGCCGCACTGGCCGCGTACGAACGTGCCGGCGTTGGCCCGCAGGACGTGTCGGTGGCCGAAGTGCATGACGCCAGCGCCTACGCCGAGATCGCGCACACCGAATTCCTGGGCCTGTGCGATATGGGTTCGGGCGGTTTTGCGGCCGAGCGAGGCGAAACGACGCTGGGCGGCCGCATCCCGGTCAACGTGTCCGGCGGCTTGCAGTCGCGCGGCCACCCGGTGGCGGCCACCGGCCTGGCACAGATTCATGAACTGGTGACCCAGCTGCGCGGCGATGCCGGCAAGCGGCAGGTCGAGGGCGCGCGCATCGGCGTCGCCAGCAATGGCGGCGGCTTCATCGGCGTCGAGGACGCGGTGTGCTGTGTGACGGTGCTGGGGAAGTGATCTTGCGGCGTGCCCCCACCCCAGCCCTCCCCCAAAGGGGGAGGGGGTATGCATCGGCTCCTCCCCCCTCGGGGTGGGAATGCGGAGTGGCTCCTCCCCCCTTGGGGTGGGTATGCGGAGTGACTCCTCCCCCCTCTGGGGGGAGGCTGGGAGGGGGGCAGGCCCTATGCGCCTGATCGACCACTTCGACAAAGCCGCCGAGCGTTGGCCCGCGCGCGCCTTCCTGGTCGATGACCTGGGCGAGCGCAGCTACGGCCAGGTGCGGCAACAGTCGCACCGCATCGCCCAGGCACTGCGGCAGGGCGGCGTTGCGCCCGGCAGCCGCGTGGCGGTGTACGCGGCCAACGCGGCGCGGCCGTTCGAGTGCGTCGTCGGCGCGCTGCGCGCGGGCTGCATCTGGGTGCCGGTGAGCTCCCGCAATCATGTCGATGACACGGTGCACACGCTCACGCAGACGCAAACCTCGGTGCTGTTCTACGGTGTGGAGTACGCCGAACAGGTGAACGCCCTGCGCGAGCGCTGCCCGTCGCTGCAGCGGGCCATTGCCCTGGACGGTGAATTCGACGCATGGCTGGGCGCACCCGACACGGAATTCCCTGACGATATCGCGGCGGCGCAAGGCGACGTGGTCACCCTGTTTAGCTCCGGCGGCACCACAGGCCGGCCCAAGGGCGTGATGATGACCCACGCCGCGTGGGAGGCCATGATCGCCGGCACGCTGACGCTGCAACCTCATCCCCAGCCGATCCACCTGGTGGCCGCGCCGATGACGCATGCGGCCGGCGGCTCGGCCCTGGCCATGCTGCCCATGGGCGCCACCCACGTGCTGCTGCCGGGCTTCGAGCCGGAGCGGGTGATGCGCGCCATCGAGCAGCACCGCGTCACGCACCTGTTCCTGCCGCCCACGGCCATCTACAAGCTGCTGGCGCACCCCGAGGTGCGTGCGCACGACTACTCGTCGCTGCGCTACTTCAACTACGCCTCCGCACCCATGGCGCCCGCGCGTGTGGAAGAGGCGCTGGCCGTCTTCGGCCCGGTGATGATGACCGCCTTCGGCCAGACCGAAACCGGCCTGAACGTCACCTACTTTTCGCCGCAGGACCACGCCGACGCGCTGGCCCAGGGCCGGCCCGAACGCCTGCTCAGCTGCGGCCGCGCCTCGCCGTTCTTTCGCGTCGCCATCATGGACGAGGACGGCCGGCTGTTGCCGCCGGGCGAACGCGGTGAAGTCGTGGTGCGCGGTGCCTCGGTGATGAAGGGCTACCTGGACAACCCGGAAGAAACAGCGCGTGTGTCGCAGCACGGCTGGCACCACACCGGCGACGTCGGCTACCTCGACGCGGACGGCTGGCTCTACCTGGTGGACCGCAAGCGCGACATGGTCGTGTCCGGTGGCTTCAACATTTTCCCCAGCGAGATCGAGAAGGTGTTGCATGCCCATCCCGGCGTGCAGGACTGCGCCGTGATCGGCGTGCCCGATGCGCTGTGGGGCGAGGCGGTGAAGGCCGTGGTCGAGATGCGGCCGGGCGCCGATTTCGACGAGGAAGGTCTGCGCGCCTTGTGCCGCCAGCGCCTGGCCAGCCACCAGGTGCCCAAATCGATCGAGGCTTGTGCGCAGCTGCCGCGCTCGCCGGTGGGCAAGGTGCTCAAGCGCGAATTGCGCGAGCGCTACTGGGCTGCAGAGCAGCGAAGGGTTTGACAACGCGGCCGCGCTGGCTAGAGTCCCGCTGGCGCGACGGAGGGCTTCGAATGGGACACAGGTCGAATACACACAGGAGACGTGGATGAAAACGAGGACAGGGGCCGCGCCGCGGCAGGCCATGAAGTTCAGCGCCGTGGCGCTCGCGGTTCTGGCGGTCGGCCATGCCG
>DATILF010000237.1:0-10879 GCA_035476755.1 Ramlibacter sp. | reverse complement strand
CCGGCGCGCGGTGCGCAAGTGCTCTCGGGCCCCGCGTCGCAGCCCCTGTGCGCCGTGCTGATGAAGCACGACCCCAACGCCGACACCTTGACGGCCTATGCCACCTTGGGCGGTGAGCTCTTTGACGACTTTTTCAGGAAGTACGAGGCGAAGCTGAGCCTGGAAGTCGGCGAGGGGGCGAAGAGCCCGGTCGCGGGCCAGGCCGTGGTGCGCGAGCTGGAGAAGTTCTGCAAGAACTCGATCCAGTGCTGACGAGCTTTCAGAGCTTCGCCAGCCGGTCCAGCGCCGTCTGCAGCGTTTCGTCTTTCTTCGCGAAGCAAAAGCGCACCACCCGCTGGTCGAATCCGTTGCCGTAGAACGCCGACAGCGGAATGGCGGCCACGCCGATTTCGGCCGTGAGCCATTGGCAGAAATCGGCCTCGCCCAGCTGGCTCACGTCGGAGATGTCCACGCACTGGAAGTAGGTGCCTTCGCTGGGCAACACCTTGAACCGGGTGCGCGCCAGCCCCTGGCGGAACAGGTCGCGCTTGCGCTGGTAGAAGGCGGGCAGGTGCAGGTAAGGTTGCGGGTCGGCCATGTAAGCCGCCAGGCCATGCTGCACCGGCGTGTTCACGGTGAACACGTTGAACTGGTGCACCTTGCGGAATTCGGCGCTCAGCGCGGCAGGGGCCGCGACATAGCCCACCTTCCAGCCGGTCACATGGTAGGTCTTGCCAAAACTCGACACGATGAACGCGCGCGCGGCCAGCCCCGCAAAGCGCCCCGCGCTCTGGTGCGCTTCGCCGTCGAACACCATGTGCTCGTAGACCTCGTCGCTGATCAGCAGCACGTCGGTGGGCGCCAGCAGGTCCTGGAGCTTTTCCATGTCGCCCTGGGACCAGACGGTGCCGCTCGGGTTGTGCGGGCTGTTCACCAGGATCGCCCGCGTTCTGCTGTTGATCGCCGCCGCGATCTTGTCGAAGTCGGGGCGGAAGGTGCCGGGGACCAGGGGCACGCGAACCACGGTGCCGCCGGCCAGTTCGATGTTGGGCACGTAGCTGTCGTAGCAGGGCTCCAGAACGATCACTTCGTCGCCCGGGCGCACCACGGCGAGGATCGCCGTGATGATGGCCTGCGTGGCGCCGGCGGTGATGGTGATCTCCGTGGCGGGGTCGTAGCTGTGACCATACATCGCCGCGGTCTTCGCCGCCACGGCGGCCCGCAGCGCGGGGATGCCGGGCATCGGCGGGTACTGGTTCAACCCTTTCGTCATCGCATCGGTGACGGCCTGCACCAGGCGCGGGTCGCAGTCGAAGTCCGGGAAGCCCTGGCCCAGGTTGACGGCGCCTTTTTCCGAGGCCAGGGCCGACATCACGGTGAAGATGGTGGTGCCCACCGCGGGCAGCTTGGTCTGGAGGGTGGGCGTGCGTGGCGTGCTCATAGGCTCAGTCCGTAATGTCTGTTCAAGCGGCCACCGCGGAACCGGCTTTGCCGGGCCGCTGGTGGCGCCCCCTTGAGGGGGAGGCGCCGAAGGCGCTTCGGGGGTGTTTCACATGTCGTAGTCGTTGACGTGGCCGCTCATGGCCTTGGCGATGAGGTTGCGGTCGAGCCGGTCGGACAGCAGCTCGGCGAACTTGAAGACGAAGTTGCGCAAGTAGGCGCTGCGCTTGAAGGCGACCCGGGCCACGTTCTGGCCGAACAGCGTGCCCAGCGGGCGCACCGTCAGGTCGCTGTTGCTGCCGTCGTCGCGAACGGCCATTTCGGCCACGATGCCGATGCCCAGGCCCAGGCGCACGTAGGTCTTGATCACATCCGAGTCGATCGCCTCCAGCGCGATGCGCGGCTCCAGCTTGCGGGTGGCGAACGCGCTGTCGATACGCGTGCGGCCGGTGAACGACGGGTGGTAGGTGATGAGCGGCTCGGTCGCCAGGTCTTCCAGGCTGATGCGCTCTTTCTTGGCCAACGGATGCCCCAGGGGCAGCACCAGCACATGCTGCCATTCGTAGCAGGGCAGGGTGACCAGCTCATGGTAGTCGGGCAGCGACTCGGTGGCGATGCCGATTTCGGCCACTTCGTCGATCACCATGCGAGCGACTTGGTCGGGCGAGCCCTGGTGCAGACTGACGTTGACCTTGGGATAGGCCTCGCGCAGTTTCGCGACCGGCACCGGCAGCACGTAGCGGGCCTGCGTGTGGGTGGTGGCGATGGAGAGGGTACCGCTGTCCTCGGCGCTGAATTGCTCGCCGATCCGCTTCAGGTTGCCCACTTCCCGCATGATGAGTTCGATGCTCTTGAGGACATGCTGGCCGGGTTCGGTCACACGCTTCAGGCGCTTGCCGTGGCGGGCGAAGATTTCCACACCCAGTTCTTCTTCCAATTCGATAATGGCCTTGGAGACGCCCGGTTGGGAGGTGTGCAGCGCCTTGGCCGCTTCGGTCAGGTTCAGGTTGCGGCGCACGGCCTCCTGCACGAATCGGAACTGATGGAGGTTCATGCCGAATTTCTTCTAAGACGGAAATTCATTATGCCTCAACAGTCTATGGATTGCCTCTGGGGGTCTCCATGGCGATGCGTGCCAAAAGGTCGAGCACGCGCCCGTCCTCACCAACGGCCTGCTGCAGCGTAACGGCCATCCGCAGGTGCGCGGCGCGCACGGCGGCCACCAGGCCAGGCAGGTCTTCCCGTGCGTGGCGACCCGTTCCCAGGAACATGGGAACGATGGTGAGCTCCGTGCAACCCGCCGTGGCCAGTTCGGCAGCGGCGACCAGCAGGTCGGGGGTGTCGAGCTCCAGGTAGGCGCAGCGTACCAGCACGCCCGAATCGGCATCCAGCAGCCGCTGCGCCACGGCTTCGATGGGCTTGCGCCACAACGGGTCGCGCGAGCCGTGCGCGAAGAGAATGATGCCGCGGGGCGGCGTCGGCGTTGCCATTTCAACGCCTGAGCACCAGCCACCCAAAGGCGCCGAGCGAGAACAGCGAATAGATCAGCCCCGGGGCGGCCGCCGTGAGCCACGGCCACCAGTTCTGCAGGTTTCCGATATAGCCGAATACGTTGTTCAACAGGAAAAAGCTGATGCCGATCAGTACGCCGCCGAAGACATAGCTGGTGATGCCGCCGCTGCGAAAGTGCAGGTAAGCGAAGGGAAGTGCCAGCACCACCATCACCATGCAGCTGAGCGGGTAGAAGACCTTGCGCCAGAACTCGATCTCATAGCGCTGGGACGTCTGGCCGTTCGCCTCGAGATGGCGGATGTACTGGAACAGGTCGATGGTGCTCATGCGGTCGGGCTTGAGCAGCGCGACCGACACCATTTCCGGCGTGATCTCGGTGGGCCAGCGCAGCGTGGGCAGGTTCAGGCGCTCGACCTTCGCGGCGTCCGTGCCGCCCGTGGTGAACTCCGTGCGCTCCGCCGATTCCAGCACCCACGCGCCGCCTTCGGCGAACCGCGCCCTGGGCGACTGGGTGATGGAGACGAGAAAGCCGCGTGAATCCGATTCGAAGATGCGCACGTCCTGCATGTCACCCTCGGGGGTGAGAGCGTTCACGTTGACGTTGTACGTGTGGTAGGGCTGCCGCTCCTTGAGCCAGGCGCCGGTCTGGCCGATGCTGATGCGGCCTTGCACGCGCGCCTTCAGCAACTGGCCCGCGCGATCGGCCATGGGCGCCAGGTAATCTCCGGCCGCGAACGTCAGCAGCGTGAAGAGCAGGCCCAGGGCGAGCAGGCTGCGCAGCGCGCGCCAGGGGCCGAGCCCGCTGGTGCGAAGGATGGTGTATTCCGAGCTCTGGGCCAGCCGGGCCATCACGAAAATCGTGCCTATCAGCACCGCGATGGGAAGCAGCTCGTACAGGTGGCTCGGCATCATGAGCATGACGCGCGCCAGCGCCTGGCTCAGCCGGTAGCTCGTGACCCCCTTGCCGACGTCGGGCAACTCGTCCACGAAGTCGAAAAAGAAGAACAGGGCGAGGAAGCCGACAGTCACGAACAGGACCGCGGCCAGCACCTCGCTGTAGATCAGGCGGCGTATGGTCCTCATGCGGGGCCCTGCCGGGACGCCGCGGCGCGCCGGGGCAGCATCAGGCGGAAAGTCCAGTTATTGTGTTGCTTGGCCAGCCACAGCGCGCCCGCCAGGAATACCCCGCCGTGCAGCGCGAATAGGAACTCGCCGAAACCGGCCCGGCCCGAGCTGACCCAGCTTTGGCCCAGGTTCAGCAAGTTGAAATAGACCACGAAGGCAAACAGCGCAAAGACCAGGTTCCCGCTGCGGCCGGCGCGGGGATTGACGCTGGACACCGTGATGGCGATCACCACGAAGTTGAGGGCCGCGAGCGCCAGGCCCAGGCGCCACGCCAGCTCGCCCAGGTGGCCCGGCGTGGGTTCCATCACCAGGGAGAACGTGGTGCGCGTCTTGGCCGGCAGGTTTTCGCGTGCGGCGAGCTCCTTGGCCCCGACGCGGCTGCCGTATTCCTCGAATTCGCTGATCTTGAGCTGGTTGGCGCTGGAGCTTTCCATGCGCTGGCCGTTGGCCAGCAGCAGGAACTGGCTGTCGCCCCGCGTCACGATCTGGCCGCTGCGCGCCGAGGTGACGGTTTCCTTGCCGTGCTCGCTGGTGGAAATGAAGATGTTCTTGCCCGACTTGTTGTCCGGCGTGTCCTTATCCAGGAAGAACACGCGGGTGCCGCTGGCCGATTCCTGGAACTGGCCGGGGGCCACGCGTTCCAGGTCGCCGCGCTTGCCGTAGCGGTCTTTCAGGTCCTGCGTCTGCTGGTTCGCCCAGGGCCACACGACCAGCGCGAGTGCGGCGATGACCATCAGCACCGGCCAGGCAAAGCGGAACAGCGGGGCCAGGAACGCCGAGAGGCCGCGGCCGGCCGCGAACCAGATCACCATCTCGCTGTCCCGGTACATGCGCGACAGGGTGCCGACGATGGCAATGAACAGGCTCAGCGTCAGGATGGGCGGCAGGTAGCCGAGCATCGTATAGCCCATCACCATCAGGACCTCCTGCGGGTTGACGCTGCCGCGGCTGGCCTGGCTGAGGGTGCGCACCAGCGTCATGGTCATGACGATGGTAACCAGGACGACCAGCGTCGCGCCAAAACTGCGGGCCAGCTCTTTGCGCAAGGTGGAATGGAATAACATCGGCGCGATCAATGCAGTTGCGAGGGAAAAACAGCGAATTATGGACTTCGAACTCAAGACCCTGGACCCGGCAGGCGCTGCCGCCGACAAATGCGACGCCCTCGTGCTCCTGGTGGCCGATGGTTTCAAGCCCGGCAAGGACGCCTTGTCCCAGTTGGCGGCCGGGGCCCTGAAGGCCGGACACCTCGAGCCCAAGCCGGGCAAGCTGCTGCAGGCCTACCGCAGCGCCGGCATCTCGGCGGCGCGCGTGGTGCTGGCGTGCGTGGGAGATGGTTCGGGCAAGCGGGTGCATGCGGCCGTGCAGGCGGCCGTGGCCTCGCTGCGCACCTCGCGGGCCAAGCGGCTGGTGATCTGTCTGCCGGCCGATGCCGCCGAGGACGCCGTGCGCGCGGCGGTCACGGCCACCGCCGAAGCCAGCTATATCTACGTCACCACCAAGTCCAAGCCCGAAGGGCGGGAACTTCAGCGGGTCATCATCGCGGTGTCGGATGCCTCGCGTTACAAGCCGCAGTTCGCGGCCGCGACGGCCGCGGCCAATGGCATCGAATTCGCCCGCGAGCTGGGCAACCTGCCGCCCAACCTGGCCACGCCCACGCGCCTGGGTGAAGAGGCGAAGAAGCTGGCCAAGGCGCATGGCTTCGATTGCGAGGTGCTCGGCCCGAAGGAGATCGCCAAGGTCGGCATGGGCTCCTTCATGGCCGTGGCGCAGGGCTCCGAGCAGCCGCCGCGCTTCATCGTGCTCACCTACCAGGGGGCCGCCGCGAGCGAGCCGCCGCTGGTACTGGTGGGCAAGGGCATCACCTTCGACAGTGGCGGCATCTCGATCAAGCCTTCCCAGGACATGGACGAGATGAAGTTCGACATGGGCGGGGCCGCCGCCGTGCTGGGCACGTTCCGCGCGATCGGGGAGATCAAGCCTGCCCTGAACGTGGTCGGGCTCATCCCCACCTGCGAGAACATGCCCGATGGCCGTTCGGTCAAGCCCGGCGACATCGTCACCAGCCTGAGCGGCCAGACCATCGAAATCCTGAACACCGACGCCGAGGGCCGGCTGATCCTGTGTGACGCGCTCACCTATGCCGAGCGGTTCAAGCCCCGCGGGGTGGTGGACATCGCCACCCTGACCGGTGCATGTGTCATCGCGCTGGGCGGCGTGCGCAGCGGCCTCTTCTCCACCGACGACGGGCTGGCGCAGGCACTGCAGGCAGCTGGCGACGAGGCGCTGGACCCGTGCTGGCGGATGCCGCTGGACGACGAATACGCTGAAGGGCTGAAGAGCAACTTCGCCGATGTGGCGAACGTCGCGGGCCGCGCCGGGGGCGCGGTGAACGCGGCCAAGTTCCTTCAACGCTTCGCAGGCAAGTACCCGTGGGCGCACCTGGACATCGCGGGTACGGCCTGGAAGGGCGGCGCGGCCAAGGGTTCGACCGGGCGCCCGGTGGGCCTGCTGGTCCAGTTCCTGTTGTCCCAGCAGTCCAGCGCCCCTGCCAGGCCCAAGCGCCGCAGCCCCGCGCGCAAGTGATGCAGGCATGACCAGCGTCGATTTCCACTTCAACGCGCCCGACAAGGTGAACTACACCTGCCGACTGCTGCGCAAGGCCGTGGGCAGGGGCGCGAAGCTGGTCGTCATGGGCGAGCCCGCGCTGCTGCGGGAACTCGATGCGGCCCTGTGGACGTTGTCGCCGACGGACTTCATCGCGCACGGGCTCATGGGGACGAGCCCCGAAGCGGTGCTCATCGCGTCGCCCGTGGTGCTGGCCGAATCGGCGCGCGGCGTGCCGCACCATGAGGTGCTGGTGAACCTGGGCGCTGCCGTGCCCGAGGGGTTCGAGCGGTTCGAGCGCCTGATCGAGATCGTCACGGTGTCCGACGAAGACCGGCAAGTGGGGCGCAGGCGCTACCGGCACTACGCCGACCGCGGCTATGCCATCAAGACCCATGACCAGGCCGCGAAGGGGGTCGCCTGATGGCCAGCCGCACCCCGCCCCGTTATGTGCCCACGCTCACCGAAGTGGTGAGGTCTGCGCCCGCGCCCGACCCCGGCGTGGTGCCAGGGCTCACGCAGGAGCAACTGGTCATGAGGGTCATGCAGCGTGTGGACCTGGCGCTGGAGAGGCGGCTGCGCGAAGCCATCGCCGCGACGGTGCTGGAGCAGACGCGATCGCTCGGCCCGCTGCTGCGCGACGAGATCGAATCCATCGTGCGCGAAACGGTGTCGCAGGCATTCGCCGACGAGATCTCCACGGCACAGCGCACGCACAAACCCGTGTAGGCCGACGCGCTGCATTAGCGCAGCGGCGATTGGGGTATTCCCCCTTATCGGCGCTCACCTAGACCTTTCCCTATGGCCCGGGTCCGGAAATTGCGATATGTTCGCCGCCGTTGAGCCTAAAAAGATTTCTCAACCTTTTTCCCCTATCTGGAGGTTAGTTATGCAAATGAAGTTGAAGTTGACCGTTGTCGCCGCCATCGCAGCGATGGCCGGCATGGCATCCGCACAGGAGCAAGTGGTCAAGATCGGCCACGTCGCACCGCTTTCCGGCGCCCAGGCCCACTACGGCAAGGACAACGAGAACGGCGCGCGCATGGCCATCGAGGAGCTGAATGCGCAAGGCATCACGATTGGCGGCAAGAAGATCAAGTTCGAGCTCCAGGCTGAAGACGATGCTGCCGACCCGAAGCAGGGCACGGCTGCCGCCCAGAAACTGTGCGACGCGAAGGTCGCCGGCGTGGTCGGCCACCTGAACTCCGGCACGACCATTCCCGCCTCCAAGGTCTACAACGACTGCGGCATTCCCCACATCACGGGCGCGGCCACCAACCCCGACCTGACCAAGCCCGGCTACAAGACCACCTACCGGATTCTGGCCAATGACCTGGCGTTGGGCGCGGGCCTGGCGTTCTACGCGGCCGACACGCTCAAGCTCAAGAAGGTCGCCATCATCGACGACCGCTCGGCCTACGGCCAGGGTGTCGCCGGCGTGTTCAAGAAGACCGCCCAGTCCAAGGGCATTCAGGTGGTGGACGAGCAGTTCACCACCGACAAGGCCACGGACTTCATGGCCATCCTCACCGCCATCAAGTCCAAGGCGCCTGACGCCATCTTCTTCGGCGGCATGGACCCCCAGGCCGGCCCGATGCTGCGCCAGATGGAACAACTCGGCCTGTCGAAGGTCAAGTACTTCGGCGGCGATGGCATCTGCACCTCCGAGATCGCCAAGCTGGCGGCCGGCGCCAAGACCCTGGGCAATGTGGTGTGCGCCGAAGGCGGCGCCTCGATTGCGAAGATGCCTGGCGGCACCGCCTGGAAAGCCAAGTACGACAAGAAGTACCCGGGCCAGTTCCAGGTGTACAGCCCCTACACCTATGACGCCACGTTCGTGCTGGTCGACGCCATGAAGCGCGCCAATTCCGTGGACCCGAAGGTGTACACGCCCAAGCTGATCGAAACGAAGTACAAGGGCGTGACGACCACCATCGCGTTCGAGCCCAATGGCGAACTGAAGAACCCCGCCATCACGCTGTACGTGTACAAGGATGGCAAGAAGGTCGCACTGAACTGAGTCATCGACTCCTTGTGAAAAAGGCCGCCGCAGGGCGGCCTTTTTTTATTGAGCTTGGCCCTAGCCGGCAACGGTTCGGCACTGGTGATCGCGCTGTAAGCATTCGGCGATTCTTCGGGTAGGTAGCGTCCTACAACCCGCGCTGGCTCTGCGCATTCGGCTGGTTCGCATTAACCCGCAGGTTGTGGCAAGGCCCCGAAAACAGTACCCTCCTGCGATTGTTGGCCGGCGGAATGTTACGTATTGGGGGACAGCATGGAAGTTGTGGCAAAGCTACCCACAGTGGATCAGCGCGACAGTGAGCTCAGGCAGGTGCTCAAGGCCCTCGGAGCGTTCCGGCGCGGCGAAAGCGGCGTCACCTTGCCGACGGAATGGGACGGTGTGGCCGGCAAGATCGCCGCCGAGTTCAACGAACTCACGGCGCAGGCGGCTCGCACCTCCCACAAGCTCAAGAGCATCGAGCCCGGGGGGCGTGGCATGGCCAGGCAGCGGCGGCTGGGCGATGAGAAGCTCACCGGGTTCTGGCAGGGCGACGTGGCCGCTGTCAATTCGGTTCTGGACGAGGCCGAGCTGCTGTCCGAGCACACGCGCACCGTCCTGTCGGCGCTGAATGACCTCAAGAAGGGCAACACATCGGCCCAGCTGCCGCAGGACTGGACCGGCGTGTTCGGCAAGGTGGCCGACTCCTTCAATGAGGTGGTCGCGGAGAACCTGCGCATGTCCCACGAGCTGGCCCGTTTGTCGCGGGTGGTCGGCAAGGAAGGCAAGCTCAAGGAGCGGGCCTACGTGCCCAATGCCAGCGGCTTCTGGCGCGATTCGGCCGAATCCATCAATTCCCTCATCGCCGACCTGGTGCACCCGACCTCCGAAGTCGCGCGCGTGATTGGCGCGGTGGCCCAGGGCGACCTGTCCAAGAGCATGGCGCTGGAAGCCGAGGGCCGGCCGCTGGAGGGCGAGTTCCTGCGCACCGCCATGATCATCAACAAGATGGTGCAGCAGCTGGGCACCTTCTCCGCCGAAGTGACGCGGGTGGCGCGGGAGGTGGGCACCGAGGGCAAGCTGGGCGGCCAGGCCGATGTGCAGGGCGTGGCCGGCACCTGGAAGGATCTGACCGACTCGGTGAACTTCATGGCGTCCAACCTCACCGCCCAGGTGCGCAACATCTCCGGTGTGACGAAGGCGGTGGCGACGGGCGACCTGTCCAAGAAGATCACGGTGGACGTGAAGGGTGAAATCCTGGAGCTGAAGAACACCATCAACACCATGGTGGACCAGCTGCGGTCCTTCGCGTCTGAAGTGACGCGGGTGGCGCGAGAGGTGGGTACCGAAGGCAAGCTGGGCGGCCAGGCCGACGTGCAGGGTGTGGCCGGCACCTGGAAGGACTTGACCGACTCGGTGAACTCCATGGGTTCGAACCTCACGGGCCAGGTGCGAAACATTGCCGAGGTGACGACCGCCGTGGCGGCCGGCGACTTGTCCAAGAAGATCACGGTGGACGTGAAAGGCGAGATCCTGGAGCTGAAGAACACCATCAACACCATGGTGGACCAGCTGCGGTCCTTCGCGTCTGAAGTGACGCGGGTGGCCCGCGAAGTGGGTACCGAAGGCAAGCTGGGCGGCCAGGCCGACGTGCAGGGCGTTGCCGGCACCTGGAAAGACTTGACCGACTCGGTGAACTTCATGGCAGGCAATCTGACGTCCCAGGTGCGAAACATCGCCGAGGTGACGACGGCCGTGGCGGCCGGCGACCTGTCCAAGAAGATCACGGTGGACGTGAAGGGCGAGATCCTGGAGCTGAAGAACACCATCAACACCATGGTGGATCAGCTCTCGTCGTTCGCATCCGAAGTGACGCGGGTAGCCCGTGAAGTGGGCACCGAAGGCAAGCTGGGCGGCCAGGCCGACGTGCAGGGCGTGGCCGGTACGTGGAAGGACTTGACCGACTCGGTGAACTCCATGGGTTCGAACCTCACGGGCCAGGTGCGAAACATTGCCGAGGTGACGACCGCTGTGGCGGCCGGCAACCTGTCCAAGAAGATCACGGTGGACGTGAAAGGCGAGATCCTGGAGCTGAAGAACACCATCAACACCATGGTGGACCAGCTGCGGTCCTTCGCGTCGGAAGTGACTCGGGTGGCCCGTGAAGTGGGTACCGAAGGCAAGCTGGGCGGCCAGGCCGACGTGCAGGGCGTGGCT
>DATILF010000236.1:0-5976 GCA_035476755.1 Ramlibacter sp. | reverse complement strand
GAACGGCTGGATCTGCTTCAGCAGGTTGTCCGTCAACTCCTGGCCGGTGCACACGGGCACGGCGGGAATGTCGTAGATCGGCTTGTCGGGGTACAGCTCCACGCACTGGCCGCCCGGATAGGCGAGCGAGTCGATCACGTGAGCCTTGATCTCCAGCAGGCCGAGTTCGAACACCTGGAACAGGCCGACCGGCCCAGCGCCGACGATCACCGCATCGGTTTCGATGGGGCCGTCGTGGGCGGCTGCGGTCTTGATCACTTCTTGATTCAGCTGCGGTTCCATGGCGCCTAGCGGACCAGCTGAGACAGCTTGTCCGTCTTGTCCTTCCATTCCTCGGCATCTTCCAGTGCGGGCTTGCGCTTGGTGATGCTTTTCCAGCCGGGTTGCTGCGCCAGTTCGACGTTCAGCTTGATGAAGGCGAGCTGGTCGGGCGGCACGTCTTCTTCGGCGTAGATGGCGTTGACCGGGCACTCGGGGATGCACACCGCGCAGTCGATGCACTCGTCCGGGTCGATCACGAGCATGTTGGGGCCTTCGCGGAAGCAGTCCACGGGGCAGACGTCCACGCAGTCGGTGTACTTGCAGCGGATACAGGATTCGGTGACGACGTGGGTCATGTTGGCGTTCTGGGTGGCAGGGGGGAAACCCTGTATTTTATGTTGTTCGCTTGCGCGGGCCTGTCACTGAACCAGCACGGCCCCTGAGGTCTTGTGGCTGGCGGTGTCCACCAGCACCAGCGAGCCCAGGATGCGCGAGCGCTGGTAGGGCAGGGTGGCCAGGGGTTCCTGCAGGGCCAGTTCGACGTGGCCGATGGAGTTGGGCTCCAGGTGGTCGGCGTCGGCCTCGGCCAGGGTGTTGATGTCCAGCTTGTGCACGATGCGCTTGACCTTGGCCTTGACCCAGCGGTGGCCATGCAGCGCCCAGTACACGCGCCCGGCGACCAGCGGCTCATCGTCCATCCAGCAGACCGTCGCGGAAATCTCGCGTGACGGCTCGGCGGCGCCGGGCGCCAGCAGCCAGTCGCCGCGCGAAACGTCCACTTCGCGGTCCAGCACGATGCCCGCGCCGTGACCGGCCGGCACGTTCTTGGGCAGGCGGGCGTGGTTCAGCACCTGCGCCACGGTGGCGGTCTGTCCGCTGGGCAGCACCTTGACTTGCTGGCCGGGCTCGATGGCACCCGTGGCCACGCGGCCCCAGAACACGCGGCGGCCCTGGCTGGTGTCCGACGAGGAAGAGAACTTCTCCACCCACTGCACCGGGAACGCGAACGCCTCGTTGGTTTCGGCGGCGGTCACGTCCAGCTGCTCCAGCAGTTGCAGCAGCGACGGGCCCTGGTAGCCGCACCAGCCCGGCTGGGAATCGACGACGTTGTGGCCCTTGAGCGCGGAGATCGGCACGATGGCCTGCACCGGGATGCCCGCGGCCGACGTGAAGGCCTGCAGCGCGCCGCTGATGTTGTTGAAAGCGACGGTGGAGTCTTCCACCGCATCGAGCTTGTTCACCGCGAACACGATCGAGGGCACGCGCAGCAGGTTCACCAGCAGCGAGTGGCGACGGGTCTGGGACAGCAGCTCGAGCTGCGGATCCTGCCATTGCAGCTTGGTGGCATCCACCAGCACCACGGCGGCGTCGGCGCTGGAAGCGGCCGTGACCATGTTGCGGGTGTATTGCTCGTGGCCGGGCGCGTCGCCGATGATGAACTTGCGGCTGGGCGTGGCGAAGTAGCGGTAGGCCACATCGATGGTGATGCCCTGTTCGCGCTCGGCGGACAGGCCGTCGGTCAGCAGAGCCAGGTCGGTTTCGCCCGAACGTTGCACGCCGGCCAACTGGTCCTGCAGCACGGCCTTGCTGTCCACCAGCAGGCGGCCGATCAGGGTGCTCTTGCCGTCGTCCACGCTGCCGCAGGTGATGAACTTCAGGGCGGAGACGTGGTCATGCAGGGCCGCGGCGGCCGGTGCGGGGGTGGTTGTCGTGGTGCTCATCAGAAATAGCCGTCCTTCTTGCGCTTCTCCATGGAAGCTTCCGAGGTCTTGTCGTCCATGCGGGTCGCGCCGCGTTCGCTCACCTCGACGGTCAGCGTCTCCACCACCACTTCGGCGGCGTTGGCGGCGGGGCTGTCCACCGGGCAGGTGCAGGTGATGTCGCCCACGGTGCGGAAGCGCACGGTGCGCGTCACGACTTCCTCGTTCTCGCGCGGCGGCGTGAGTTCGGTCACCGGCACCAGCAGGCCCTTGCGCTCGACGACCTGGCGCTGGTGGGCGTAGTAGATCGAGGGCAGGGCGATGTCTTCGCGCTCGATGTACTGCCACACGTCCAGCTCGGTCCAGTTGGAGATGGGGAATACGCGGAAGTGCTCGCCCGGGTGCAGCCGGGTGTTGAACAGCGTCCACAGCTCAGGGCGCTGCGCCTTGGGCTGCCACTGGCCGAAGCTGTCGCGGTGCGAAAAGATGCGTTCCTTGGCGCGGGCCTTCTCTTCGTCGCGGCGGGCGCCGCCGATCAGAGCGTCGAAGCGGAATTCCTCGATGGCTTCCAGCAGCGTGACCGACTGGTGCACGTTGCGCGACTCGCCCGGGTGGGCCAGTCGCACCGTGCCGCGCTTCATCGAATCCTCGACGTTGCGCACGATCAGTTCGGCGCCCAGTTCCTTCGCGCGGAAGTCACGGAAATCCGTCACTTCGGGGAAGTTGTGGCCGGTGTCGATCATCAGCAGCGGGTAGGGAATGCGCCCGGCGCCAAAGGCCTTCTCGGCGCACTTCAGCAGGACCAGCGAGTCCTTGCCGCCCGAAAACAGCAGGGTCGGGCGTTCGAAGGTGGCGGCAACCTCACGCAGGATGAAGACGGTCTCTTCCTCCAGCGCGTCCAGGTGCTTGTTGCTCAGCTGGCCCAGCAGTTGGGGTTCGGCGCGTGCATTCATGCGGAGACCTCGTCGTTTTTTTCCTGTTTCACATGCAGTCCGCATTCCTTGGCGGACTCGTCTTCCCACCACCAGCGGCCGGCGCGGAAGTCCTCGCCCAGGCTGATGGCGCGGGTACAGGGTGCGCAGCCGATGCTGGGGAAGAATTCGTCGTGCAGCGGGTTGTAGTCCACCTTGTTCAGCTGGATGTAGTGCCACACATCACCCCAGGTCCAGTTGGCCAGGGGGTTGAACTTCACGCGGCCGGTCTTGGCCTCGTCGCTGGTGTCCAGCAGCGGCACCTCGGCGCGGGTGTTCGACTGTTCGCGGCGCAGGCCGGTGATCCAGGCCTTCTTGCCGGCCAGGGCGCGCTCGAGCGGCTCCACCTTGCGGATGTGGCAGCAGGCCTTGCGCAGGTCCACGCTCTTGTACATGGCTTCCTTGCCTTCGCGGGCGACGAACTGGATGACCGATTCGTTCACCGGGCGGTACACCGTGATCGGTGCGCGCGAAGTCGCCTGGGTGCGCTCCAGCAGCGCCAGGGTCTGCGGATGCAGCATGCCGGTCTCCAGCACGAAGACGGGGATGTCCAGTTCCAGGCTGTTGATCAGGTGCGTGATGACCACGTCTTCCGCGCCCAGGCTGGAGGCCTGGGTGATGGGCGTGAATTCGGCGGCGGCGCGTTGCAGCAGTTCCCTGGTTTCAGAAAGCTTGGCTTCGAAATCCTTGGACGCCCGCGCGTGAAGGTCAATCGCGCTCATGCCGCCACCTTGAAGAACGGATGCACATTCACGGCGTCGCCCTGGTAGAAGGCGGCGTAGTGGGCGAACTGGCGCTGGGCGTGGGCCAGGTCCTGGTCGGCGCGCAGTACGGCGCTGGTGAAGCCGGTGCGCTGCATCTGCACCAGCTGGTCGACCAGCACGTCGCCCGTGGCGCGCAGCTCGCCGGTGAAACCCAGGCGGCGGCGCAGCAGGAAGGCCTGGCTGAAGGCGCGGCCGTCGGCGAACTTCGGAAAGTGCAGTTCGATACGCTCGACACCGTCCAGCGACAGCTCGCGCGGATCGGCGTCGTTGGTCAGCTGCAGCACCTGGGCGCCCGTCTCGGCGCTGGCCTGTTCGGCGGAAATCAGTTTCAGGGTCATGCTCATTCAGGCCACCTGCCTTTCGACGAAACGCGCGGCGTTGGCGGCCGCCTTGAAGGGTTCGATGCCGACGCGGCGCAGCGTGGCGATGAATGTTTCGGCCTTGCCGTCCACGCTCTGGCGCTGCTGGCGGTAGGTGTCCAGCACGGCCTCGATGACCTCGGGCACTTCGGCCGCCGAGAACGACGGGCCGACCACCTTGCCGGCCGCCGAAGCGCCCGACAGCAGGGAGCCATCCGAGCCGCCCAGCGTCACCTGGTACCACTCCTTGCCATCCTTGTCCACGCCCAGGATCCCGATGTGGCCGCTGTGGTGGTGGCCGCACGAGTTGATGCAGCCGGAAATGTGCAGGTCGATCTCGCCGATGTCGTGCAGTTCGTCCAGGTCTTGGTAGCGCTGCGTGATCGCTTCGGCGATCGGCAGCGAGCGTGCATTGGCCAGGTCGCAGAAATCACCGCCGGGGCAGGCGATCATGTCCGTCAGCAGGCGGATGTTGGCCTTTGCGAGGCCCGCCTTGCGGGCGGCGTGCCACAGCTCGGGCAGGTCGTCCTGGTGGACCCAGGGCAAAAGCAGATTCTGGTCGTGCGTGACACGGGATTCACCGGCCGAGAAGCGCTCGGCCAATTCGGCCGCGACGTCCAGTTGGGCGCCGGTCGCGTCGCCGGGGGCCTGGCCCAGGCGCTTGAACGACAGCGTCACGGCGCGCAGTTCCGGGTTCTTGTGTTCGGCCACGTTCTGCTGCAGCCAGCGGTCGTATTCCGGATCGGCCTCGGCGCCCGCACGCATGATGTCGTGCACCTTGGCTTCGGCGCCCTTGCGATCGCGCTTGAGTGCGGGCGGTACGAAGGAAGCCGCCACCCGGTCCAGCTCGGCCTGCGTGATCGTGTGCGGCGCGCCGTCCACTTCCACGATTTGCTTGTACTCGGCTTCCACCTCGTCGATGTAGCGCTGGCCTTCGGCCTTCACCAGGATCTTGATGCGCGCCTTGTACATGTTGTCGCGGCGGCCCCAGCGGTTGTACACGCGCACAACGGCTTCGAGGTAATTGAGGACCTCGGCCCAGGGCAGGAATTCGCGGATCACCGTGGCGATGACCGGAGTGCGGCCCATGCCGCCTCCCACCAGGACGCGGAAGCCCAGCTCACCGGATTCGTTCTTGACCAGGTGCAGGCCCACGTCGTGCCAGAAAGTCGCGGCGCGATCCTCCACGGCACCGGAAACGGCGATCTTGAACTTGCGCGGCAGGAAGGCGAACTCGGGGTGCAGCGTGCTCCACTGGCGCATGATTTCGCAGAAGGGGCGCGGATCGGCGATCTCGTCCACGGCGATGCCGGCGAGCTCGTCGCTGGTGATGTTGCGTATGCAGTTGCCGCTGGTCTGGATGCCGTGCATGTTGACGCTGGCCAGCAGATCCATCACATCGGCGCTTTTAACCAGGGGAATCCAGTTGAACTGCACGTTCTGGCGGGTGGTGAAGTGTCCGTAGCCCACCTTCAGGCGTGAGCGCACCGAGCCGCCGCCGGGCAGTGGAACCGGGCCCAGGGCGTCCTGCTTTTCCTGGGCGTCCTTGAAGATCTCGGCGGTGGGCTGGTCGTATTCGCGGGCGATCGTGGCCAGCACCCGCAGCTGGGCGCTGGAAATCTCTCCGTAGGGCACTGCGATGCGCAGCATCGGTGCATAGCGCTGGATGTACCAGCCGTTCTGCAGCCGCAGCGGGCGAAACTCGTCGTCGCTCAGCTTGCCGGCGAGGTTGCGCTCCAGCTGGTCACGGTATTGCGCCGCCCGGCTCCTGACGAACTGCTTGTCGAATTCTGTGTATTGGTACATGTTCTTGGCTCTACAGGGTGATCAACCTGGCGCCGGCGTAGGCCAGCAGCAGGGACAACAGGGAACGGATCAGCCGGTCGGGCGCGTGGCGCACCAGGCGCGAACCCAGCCAGAT
>DATILF010000235.1:0-3227 GCA_035476755.1 Ramlibacter sp. | reverse complement strand
CCCTCGCGGTTGCACTGGTCCTCGTACAGCTGGTAGATCTCGACCTTGCGGCGCTCCTCGTCGCTGTGCACCTCGACCATGTTGGGGCGCAGCCCGTCTTCCTTGCAGCCGCCGATGAACCACTGCGTTTCCTTGGCGGGGAAACGCTCGTCGTCCACGTTGTACTGCTTCATCAGCCGCTTGATCGCCGACAGCTGGTCCTGGGTGTCCAGGATCTGGAAGCTCTGCGGCAGGTTGGCCAGCTTGTAATGTGCGCGCAGGAACCGGTTGCACAGGCCGTGGAAGGTGCCGATCCACATGCCGCGCACGTTGACCGGCAGCATGGCCTGCAGCCGCGTCATCATTTCCTTGGCGGCCTTGTTGGTGAAGGTCACGGCCATCACCCCGCCCGGGGAAATCTGGCCGGTGGACAGCAGCCAGGCGATGCGGGTGGTGAGCACCCGGGTCTTGCCGGAGCCCGCCCCGGCCAGGATCAGCCCGTGCTCATTGGGCAGCGTGACGGCGGCACGCTGCTCGGGGTTGAGGTTTTGCAGGAGCGGGGATTCCGCTGGTACTTCGTCGAACATGGGGCATTGTAGAAAGAGCGCGCCATGGCATCTGAAAATGCGCCCGCCTTGGGCAGGCGCACCACCATCGCGCGATGTGGCGCACCAATCAGGCTAGTCGCGGGCCCGAAGCGGCCATTTGATGTGTTCTTGATCCAGCGCATTGCGTTTTCGGGCTGGCACATGTCTTGCTCGGCATAACTTGTCATAACAAGTTGGCGCGAGATGAACACCAGACTCATCGATGGCAAGCTGAAGGCAGTTCCGGCCGCCACACCGGCCGCCTCCGAGGGCGTGCTGCAACCGCAGTCGCCGACGCCGCTTTACGCGCAGATCAAGGACATCCTGCGCGCCCGCATCCTGGAGGGCACCTACCAGCCGCACCAGCAGATGCCCTCCGAAAGCGACATGATGGCGGCCTTCAATGTCAGCCGCATCACGGTGCGCCAAGCGCTGAACGACCTGCAGAACGAGGGCCTGATCTTCCGCATGCACGGCAAGGGCACCTTCGTCTCCAAGCCCAAGGCCTTCCAGGATCTGGGCCGGCTGCAGGGCTTCGGCGAGGCGATGCGGCAGATGGGCTATGAGACTTTCGCCCGCGTCATCTCCGTGCGCACCGTCACGCCCACGGCGCAGGTGCAGGAGCGGCTGCAGCTGCCCAAACGCGCCAAGGTCACCGAACTGCAGCGCCTGCGCTTCCTGAACCGCGAACCGATCTCGCTGGACGTCACCTACCTGCCCACTTCGCTGGGCGCGCGCCTGGCCCGGGAAGACCTGGCCACCCGCGACGTGTTCGTGATCCTGGAGAACGACTACGGGCTGTCGCTCGGCCACGCCGACCTGCAGATCGGGTCGACCCTGGCCGACGAACACCTGGCAGACCAACTCAAGGTGGAAGAAGGCTCGCCCGTGCTGGTGATCGAACGCACCACGCACACCAGCGATGGCCTGCCCATCGATTACGAGCATCTCTATTACCGCGGCGACGCCTTCCAGTACCGGGTACGGGTGGACCGCGTGCCTCTTCAACACCTCTGAAGTGAAAGACCTTATGCAAACGATCGAACTCGAATATGACGTGGTGGTGGTCGGTGGCGGTACCGGCGGCCCCATGGCGGCCGTGAAGGCCAAGGAAAAGAATCCCAAGCTGCGCGTGCTGCTGCTGGACAAGGCCAACGTGAAGCGCAGCGGCGCCATTTCCATGGGCATGGACGGCCTGAACAACGCCGTCATCCCCGGCCATGCGACGCCCGAGCAATACACCAAGGAAATCACGGTGGCCAACGACGGCATCGTGGACCAGAAGGGCGTGTACGCCTATGCCAGCAACAGCTTCTCCATGATCGAGGAGCTGGACCGCTGGGGCGTGAAGTTCGAGAAGGACGAAACCGGCGACTACTCGGTGCGCAAGGTGCACCACCTGGGCAGCTACGTGCTGCCCATGCCCGAGGGCCACCACATGAAGCGCGTGCTGTACCGCCAGCTCAAGCGCGCGCGGGTCGAGATCACCAACCGCGTCGTGGCCACGCGCCTGCTCACCGGCCCGTCCGGTGAGATCGCCGGGGTGATGGGGTTCGACTGCCGCACCGCGGACTTCTACGTCATCAAGGCCAAGGCGGTGGTGATCTGCACCGGCGCCGCCGGGCGCCTGGGCCTGCCCGCATCGGGCTATCTCTTCGGCACCTACGAGAACCCGACCAACTGCGGCGAAGGCCACGTGATGGCCTACCACGCCGGGGCGGAGCTCACCAACCTGGAATGCTTCCAGATCAACCCGCTGATCAAGGATTACAACGGCCCGGCCTGTGCCTACGTCACCGGCCCGTTCGGCGGCTACACCTCCAACAACCAGGGCGAGCGCTTCATCGAGTGCGACTACTGGAGCGGCCAGATGATGATGGAGTTCTTCAACGAACTCGAAGGCGGCAAGGGACCGGTGTTCCTCAAGCTGGATCACCTGGCCGAGGAAACGATCTCCGAGATCGAGCACATCCTGCACACCAACGAGCGTCCCAGCCGCGGCCGCTTCCACGAAGGCCGGGGCACGGACTACCGCAAGAGCATGATCGAGATGCACATCTCCGAGATCGGCTTTTGCAGCGGCCACAGCGCCTCGGGCATCTGGACCAACGAGAAGGGCGAGTGCTCCATTCCCGGGCTGTACGCGGCCGGCGACTGCGCGAGCATTCCGCACAACTACATGCTGGGCGCCTTCGTGTACGGCAAATTCTGCGGCGAGAACGCGGCCGACTATGTGTCGGGGATCACCCAGCCGCTGACCGACTGCGACAAGGTGCAGGCCGAGCGCGAGCGCATCGCCGCGCCGCTTGCGCGCAGCGAGGGCCTGACGCCCTTCCAGGTCGAGTACAAGACCCGCCGCCTGGTCAACGACTACCTGCAGCCGCCCAAGGTCACGCGCAAGATGGAAATCGGCCTGAAGCGCTTCGACGAAGTGCGCGAGGACCTGGGAGCGATGAGCGCCGCCGACCCGCACGAGCTGATGCGGGCGATCGAGGCCTACACCATCCGCGACTGCGCCGAGCTCGCGGCCCGCGCCTCGCTGTTCCGCACCGAGAGCCGCTGGGGCCTGTACCACCTGTGCGTGGACCACCCCGAGAAGGACGACGAGAACTGGTTCTGCCACACCAACGTGACCAGCGACGCCAAGGGCAACGCCGTGTT
>DATILF010000234.1:0-9135 GCA_035476755.1 Ramlibacter sp. | reverse complement strand
AGAGGGCGCCAACCAGATCGTCATCGACAAGCTGACCCTGGGCGAGCGCGTGGACAGCCCCGATGCGCTCAAGTTGCCGCTGGCGCTGGCCATCGCCATCCTCAAGGACAGCGACGGCCGCATCGACCTGGGCCTGCCCGTTTCCGGCGACATCAACGATCCCCAGTTCAGCTACGGTGCCCTCATCTGGAAGGCCGTCGGCACCTTGTTGACGAAAATCGTCACGGCGCCGTTCCGCGCGCTCGGCGGCATGCTGGGGGGCGGCGGCGAAAAACTGGAAGCGATCGATTTCGATGCCGGCAGCGGCAAACTGCTGCCCCCCGAGCGCGAAAAGCTGAGGCAGATCGCGCAACTGCTGGCCAAGCGTCCGCAACTGAAACTGTCCGTGCCGGCCCATTACAGCGAGGCCGCCGATGGGGCCGCGCTCAAGACACGCGCGGTGCGGGTAGAAATCGCCCGCCGTGCCGGCGTCAAGCTCGATGCCGGAGAGGAGCCGGGGCCGGTGGATGTCGGCAGCCGATCCGTGCGCAGCGCCGTGCGAGACCTGTATGCCGCGCGCTTTGGCGATGCCGAGCTCGACAAGCAGAAGAAGGCCGCCGAGGCGGCCGCGGCACCCGCCGGGGCGGCCAGCCAGCGCGACCCGGCGCCAGGCAGCCTGCCGGTCTGGCAGCGCGTCGGAAAAATGATCCAGGGCGAGCCGCAGGTGGCAGACGCCCGTGCGTTCTATGCGCAGCTGCTTGACCGCCTGAACCAGGGCCAGCCGCTGCCCGCCGATGCGCTGACGCAATTGGGCACGCAACGCGCGGACGCCATCATCGCCGCCCTCCGGGACGCGGGCATCGACCCGACGCGCGCCATGGCGACGGCGCCTGAAAAAGTCTCGTCGGAAATGGGAAAGCCGGTGCCGGTGAAGCTGGGACTGGCGGCGAGGTAAGAGAGGGGCCCTCAGCTGTCATTGCGGGCTTGACCCGCAATCCATGTCCCCGTCCGCCGAGGATGTCGGCTATCGAAGCATGGATCCCGGGTCGAGCCCGGGATGACAAGCCGGGGGGCAACGGGCAGGAGCGCAGGACTGTCGTTGGCGCAAGACTGTCATTGCGGGCTTGACCCGCAATCCATGTCCCCGTCCGCCGGGGATGTCGGCTATCGAAGCATGGATCCCGGGTCAGGCCCGGGATGACAAATCGCGCAGGCTCCGCAGGTGGCTCTCAGCCGTGCAGTTCCGCCCACAGCGCGCGGTCGCGCGCTTCGGTCCAGATGCTCGGCTCGCCGCCGCCCTCTTGCTCCTCGATCGCGCGGCACACGTCGAACGGCAGCACGTGCTGGAACACCGGCCACTCGCCGTACTGCGGCAGCATCGCGGCCCGCGTCGCCTCGTAGATGCCGCGGCGAGACAGCCCACGCTCACGCGCGGTGCGCACATGCGACCAGATCGCGTCGAGAAAGCCGCGCGTGCCGGCAATCGCTTCGCGCGCCGCGGCGGCGTCCAGCAATGCGGCGCCGCGTCCCGGCAACAGCACACCGGGGTTCAAGGCTTCGAGCGTGGCCAGGGTCTGCGACCACTCCTGCAAATAGCCGTCGCCGGCATAGACGGCGCAGCGGTTCTCCACCAGGTCGCCGGCAAACAGCACGCCCTGCTTCGGCAGCCAGGCCACCGAATCACCCTGCGAATGGCCGCGCCCCACGTGCATCAGGCGCACCTCGAACTCGCCCATCCACACCGACAGCTCGTCCTTGAAGCTCAGGTCCGGCCGCGTCAGGCCCGGGATCTCATGGTGGTCCTTGAACAGGCGCGGGAAGCGGCCGAACTCGCTGTCGTAGTCGGCCTGGCCACGCTCTTCGATCCACTGGCGCGTGCCTTCGCTGGCGATGAGGGTGGGACGCGGCTGGAAGGCCGCCGTGCCCATCACGCGCACGGCATGGTAGTGGGTCAGGAAGATCTGGCGCACCGGCTTGTCGGTGACGCTGCGGATCGCGTCGATCAGCTGGCGTCCGAGCCGCGGCGTCGCGCGCGTGTCGATCACCAGCACGCCCTCGCGGCCCACCACGAAGCCGCAGTTGGGGTCGTAGTCACTGACGAAGCCGTACACGTCGGGCGCCAGCTGGACCAGCTTCGCGGTCTGTTCGAGTTCATCGGCGGCGGAGGCAAAGGTGGTGGCGGTCATGGGTTTTCCGGGTCGGGTTGGAGCGCGGCGCGGGCGGCATCCAGGCAGGCGTGCAGCCGCGCCGCATCCCCCACCTGGTTGGCCAGCAGCAGCACGAGCTGGGTGTTGAGCAAGGCGCTGGCGTCGTCGTCCAGGCCTTCGTGGGCGCGCAGCAGTGCCTCGTAGAAGCCGTCGGCGTCGGCCAGTCGCGGGGAGGAGATGTCGGGCGAGGTCATGTGTTGCTCCCGACCAGCGATCGACGTGCGGCAGCGACCAACGACAGCGGGTCGGCCACGGCCAGGCTCGCGGCCAGATGGCTGTCCGGGCGGATCAAGGCGATGCCGCCGGGCGGCGTTCCGGTGAGCGAGGCGAGCAGGCCCTGCGGATCGATGAAGTCCTTGCCCTCGGCGCGCAGTTGCACCGGCAGTCCGGCCTCCTGCAATGCCTGGGCCAAGGCGGCCTGGGGCTGCCCGAAGACGAAGGCCACCGGCTCGTCGCCCGCTTCGCGCAGGAGGTCGATCAGGTGCAAGGGGCCGCCGGTGGGCGAGGCCAACGCCACATTCGGCACCGCCATGCCGTCCTGCGCGTGAGCCCCCACCGTGGGCAGGCCCCCGTAGTGATGCGGCGCGCACAGGCGCCCGGTATTGAGCAGGGTGCGGGCGAAGGCGTGGTGCCGCGCCAGATTCAGGACGGCGCGCCGCAGACGGAACTCGTTGCGCGAGCGCGGCTGCAGGAAGCGGCCCGAGCGGCCGGTGACGCGGATGTTCTCCTGCGCGGCGCGATGCCGTTCGATGTGGAAGTGATCCAGCAGGGATTCCTCGGCACGGCCCGCCAGCACCAGGGCCAGGCGCCAGCCCAGGTTGTCCGCGTCCATGATGCCGGAGTTGCCGCCGCGCGCACCGAAAGGGCTCTTGGCGTGCGCCGCGTCGCCGATGAAAAATAGCCGCCCGTGGCGAAAGCGCTCCATCAGCATGGTGCGGTAGGAGTAAGGCCCCACCCAGACCAGCTCGAACTCGGTGCCGGCCCCCAGCATGCGCGCCACCCGCTCGCGCGCCACGTCTTCCCGGCTCACGTGGGCCGGGTCGGCATCGGGCGCCATCTGGAAATCCAGGCGCCACACGTCGTCGGCCATCAGGTGCTGCCACACGGCGCGGTTCTCGTTGAAGGGGGCCTCGACCCAGGTCCAGCGCTCGTTCAGGCGCTCTCCCGAGAAACGCACGTCGGTGATGCACCAGCGGTCCTGCCCGCGCTCGGTGGCTTCCGGCAGCGCCAGCAGGTGGCGCACGCTGCTGTTGACCCCGTCGGCGGCGATCACCCAGTCGGCTTCCAGCGTGTAGCGCCCCGCCGGCGTTTCCACCGTCAGGCAGACATGGTCGTCGTGGTTTTCCGCCCCGACCACCCGGCTCTTCCAGCGCAGGTCGGCCCGGCCCAGCGCGAGGACGCGGTCCACCAGGAACCATTCCAGGTAGAACTGCTGCAGGTTGATGAACGACGGCTGTTCGGACACGCTCGCGGGCTGGTAGTCGTACTCGTACAGCACGTCGTCGCCCGCCAGGATCTTGCCCGACGACCAGGTGACGCCCTTGGCGCGGATGCGATCGAAGATGCCCAGCCGCCGCATGATCTCCAGCGTGCGCTGCACATAGACGATGCCGCGGCTGGACGCCCCGCGCACGCCCACGGTGTTGTCCTCGTCCATCACCACGCAGGGCACGCCGCGCAGCGACAGGTCAGCCGCCAGCGTCAGCCCTGCCAAGCCGGCGCCGACGATGACCACGGGATAGCGGCGCGGCGCGGCGGCGCCCAGGTCGGGCGGCGGCACGAAGGCGTACTCAGGCAGTGTGTAACCGCTGTCGGCGGTGTTTGCATTCATGGGCCGCGAGCGTAGGGCCACGCGCACCGGGGGTCTGTCCTGCTGGCAGAGGACAGACCCGCCGCGCCGGGCCGCGAACAATGCCGTCATGCCCACCGACCCTTCCAACCTCCGGCCCGTGCACGGCCTGCACCACTTCGCCTGGCGCTGCCGCGACGCCGCGCAGACCCGCGCCTTCTACGAGGACCTGCTCGGCATGCCGCTGGTGCACGTCATCAAGAAGGACCACGTGCCCAGCACCGGCGAATACTGCCCCTACGTGCACATCTTCTTCCGGATGGCCGACGGCTCGCACATCGCCTTTTTCGACCTGGGCGACGACATCGCCGCCGAGCCCAGCCCGAACACGCCCGGGTGGGTCAACCACATCGCCTTGCGGGTGGCCAGCCGCCAGGACCTGGACGCCATGCTGAGCCGCCTGCGCGAGAACGGCGTGGAGGTGATCGGCGTGGTGGACCACGACGGCTACATCCACTCCATCTACTTCTTCGACCCCAACGGCATCCGCCTGGAACTCACCGTCGAAGTGGCCGAGCCGCGCGTCGTGCAAGCCTATGCCGCCAGCGCGCATGCAGAATTGAGCGCCTGGACCCAAGAGAAAGCGATGCGCCGTGCCCCTGCCTGACAACGCCCCCTCCCTGCGCCTGGCCACACGCGTCAACGGCACGCGCGACGGCGAGCTGGTGCTGGTGGACGACGCCCAGACGCGCTGCATGCCGGTGCCGCAGATCGCGCACACCCTGCAAGCCGCGCTGGACCATTGGGCCGCCGCCCTGCCCCGCCTGGCGGCGCGCCGCGCAGAACTGGAAGCGGGCGGCTGGGAACACGCCCTGCCCTTCGCGCCCCATCATTGCATGGCCCCGCTGCCGCGCGCCTACCAATGGGCGGACGCCTCGGTGTACCGCAACCATGCGCGGCTGATCTACCAATGGCGCAAGGAGCCGATTCCGCCCCGCTACGAGGACGAGCCCCTGGTGTACCAGGGCGGCTCGGACGTGATGCTCGCCGGCCACGAGCCCATCGTCGCGCGCGACGAAGCCCACGGCATCGACCTGGAAGCCGAGATCGCCGTCATCACCACCGACGTGCCCATGGGCGCAACCCCCGAGCAGGCGCTGGCGTGCATCGCACTGGTGGTGCTGCTCAACGACGTGTCGCTGCGCGGGCTGATTCCTTCGGAGCTGGCGCGCGGCTTTGGCTTCTACCAGAGCAAGCCAGCCACCAGCTTCGCGCCGGTGGCCGTCACGCCCGCTGCGCTGGGTGACGCCTGGCGCGATGCCATGCTGCAATTGCCCGTGCAAATCGCCCTCAACGGCCAATGGTTCGGCTCGCCGAATGCGGGCGAAGAGACGGTGTTCCACTTCGGGCAGATCCTGGCGCATCTGGCGACAACCCGCGCACTGTGCGCCGGCAGCATCATCGGCGCCGGCACCATCAGCAACGCCGACCCCGCCAGCGGCAACGCCTGCATCACCGAGGCGCGGGTGCGGCAGATGCTGGCCGGCGTTCCCGATGCCGACCTGCACCCTTACCTGAAGGAGGGCGACCGCGTTCGCATGGAAGTGCTCGACGCGCAAGGTCGCTCGGTGTTCGGGGCGATCGACCAGGCCGTGCGGTTGAGCTGAGGCTGCCGCCGGGCAGGCGTCAGACTTCCATCCGCGGCCGGAACTGGATGGCTGGAACGGCACAGCCCAATTCGCGGGCCCAAAGCTCGTACTCGGATGCATCGCCATGGCCTGCGAACAGCGGGTTCCATACGAAAAGGCGAGCGTGAATGCGACAGCGCAACGCAGCGGGTTCGGCCTCTGAATCCGTCCTCAGCGCTTGCTTGACCACGGCCATGTTCGTGCCCAACCGTGCCATGCGGATGCCCCCGTCACGGGTGGTATCGAACAGCAAGCAATCGGGCCGGTCCTCTTCGAGGCTGCGGCGGGTCCACGCATGGCCTGGCACAGTGGGTACGCCGTTGCGTGCGAAGCTGGTCCAGGCATCGCCCATTGCCTGGGCGAGCACGACCCTGCCGGAGCGGTTGAACGGCGTGTTGACGCCAAAGATGTCGAGTTCGCCGGCCGTATCGCGGAAGGCGAAGGCCATCTCCATGCCGTGGGCCGCGCCAAGCAACAGGTCGGGGCGGATGAAGGGAATGGCAGGGGCCTCATCCCAATCGAAGCGGTAGGTCCAGACGTCAGTATGCCCGCCCGCCAGCATGGCGTCGGCCGGGGTGTCGATGTGCAGCGCCTTCCAGGCCAGCGACAGGTACTTCATTTCGACCTGATAGGCGCGGCGGTCGCGCAGTATCGGCAACTTCCCCAGCAGCAGGCGCGAGTGCTCGGGCTTGTCCGCGCTGAAGGTCTTGAACTCGTCGCGATTGCTTCCCAGAATCACCGGCACCCGGTTCCATGGACCGGAGGCGAAGACTTCGGCCAACGGCTCGCGTGGCAGCACCACGCCGTCGCGCGCCGGGCGTGGCGCCAGGTAGACACCGACGCTGCCGGGTGTGAACGCTTTTAGCAGCCGGGCTGGACTGAGCGCGCGCAAAAAGGCGGCGATGTCCGCTGCGGGCAGGGTCGCAAGCTGCTTTTTCGCGCTCTCGCGGTCAGGTGACCGGCCCTCGGCGACCCACAGCCGCGCCGTGACCTCGAACGCGCTCTCGCGATGACCCGGTTGCGCGTCGTCGCTCCAATTCACCGCCTGCTCGATGCTGAACGTCTCGGCCACCGGCGATTGCGCGATCGCACGGTGGAACAAGCCTTGCGCCAACGGGCTCGCCAGCAGCGTCAGCACGTTCTGCCCGCCGGCCGATTCGCCGAAGATCGTCACGCAGCCGGGATCGCCTCCGAATGCAGTGATGTTGTCTTGCACCCACCTGAGCGCGGCGATCAGGTCGAGGGTGCCGAAATTGCCGGAGCGTTCCTCGGGCGTGGCATCGTCGGCTTCGTGCAATGCAGGGTGCGTGAACCAGCCCAGCACGCCGACCCGGTAGTTGACGGTAACGACCACCATGCCGTCGTGGATCGCGTAGTTGCGCGCCGCATCGTAGGTGGCCGAAGTGCCGACGGAATTGCCGCCGCCATGAATCCACACCATGACCGGTCGGCGACGGCCCGCGTCCGGCACGGCGTCCGGCTCGAACACGGGCGCGAAGATGTTGAGCGTCAGGCAGTCTTCGTCACCCGCGATCTGGCCGCGTTGCCGTGCCGGCACACCGGCCAGCAGGTCGGCGTATTGAGGTGCCATCGAGCCGTACGCGCGGGCCTCGAGAACACCGCTCCACGGTGCGGCGGGACGTGGCGCGCGCCAGCGCAAGGGGCCAGTTGGTGGAGTCGCGTACGGAATGCCACGCCATGCATGGACCCCGCTCGCCTCTCGCGTGCCGACGAGTTCACCGGCGCCAACCCGGCGGCGCGACGCGGGATCGAGTCCCTCGAATTCTTTTTTCATTGTGATCTTCCGCAAGCGGTTTGGCGGCTGCTTTTGTCTCTGTTGCCCCCGCTCCGGCACGCTGTCGCATCCCATCGGACGGCGGGTGTTGCTAATGTCGAGGTGCATGGGAGCTGCCCGTTAGTGTTTTTGCACCATGTTTGGTGTTGAAACGATGGGTTGCGGGGTTCTCCCTAGGAGCGGGGCGGCAGAAGAACTGCGGTCGAAACCGCTGCGCGGCTATTGGCCGCGCAGCTGGCTGGGCAGCACGCCCCAGTGCTTGCGGAACATCTTCGTGAAATGCGATTGGTCGGGGCAGCCGATTTCCGCGGCGATATCGCCCAGCGGCTTGCGCGTGCCTTCCACCAGCGCGCGGGCACGGCGCATGCGCAAGCCTAGCGCGTATCTCATGGGCGGCATCCCGAGCGTGGCTTTGAAAAGCTTGTGGAAGTAGTACGTGCTCATGCCCAGCAGTGCGGCCACGGATTCCAGCGTCACACGGCCGTCCTGGTGGCCCTCTAGGTAGTCGTCGATCAGTTTGAGCTGCGCCTGGCTCAGCTTGCCCTTGACCGGCAGCGTCTTCTCTGCGAAACGCTCCAGCAGCCGTACCGCCATGCTCGTCCCCACGGACTCGAGAAATTCCTTGGCTTTGGGCCCGGGTGCCTTGATGTAGGCCAGCAGTGTGCCTCCAAGCGCCGTGATGATGGGGTCTGTCTCGCCGAAGCAGTTGCGCAGGCGCGTTTGGGCTCCCTGATCACCCGTACCCACCACCTGGGCCAGCATGTCCTGCGAGACGCTCACATGCAACAACCGGTACGGAACAAAGGAGCGGAAGTACATGGCCCGGTACGGAGGAGCAATCGTCAGGTCGCCGACGTTGGGTGTACGTACGTCCATGACGCCTTCGCGCCACTGCACCGTCGGTACAGAATACTGTTCCGGGCCCATGCTGAAAAACACGCTATACGAGTCGTTAGGGGGCAGGTAGAGTTCCTGTGCGGGAGCCCGTTGTTCCCACACCAAGATGCGGCCACTGCAGATATCAGCACTGCTGGCGACGACCTGCTGTTGCACCGCCCGTGTCGGCTTGCCTGGAGGCTGCTGTTCCAGTCGTTTCAGGTAGGACAAGTCCACGCTACGCAACAATTGCATAGGGCTTGCGCCGCCATTCGGCTCAAAGTTGCATGTGGCCATAATCGCTTCCCAAATTCAGCTGTTCGCCCTGACTTCGCGACTTCTTGACCGGCGCTCGACGGTGGAACTTCAGGCTAACTGTGGTGATTTCGGGCCAGTTCGCTTCGTCGCGAAGCGGCGGCCAGGCGCTGGCATTCACCCGGCGTCATGCCGTACTGTTGCTTGAAGAGGCGGCAGAAGTGGGCATTGCTCTTGAATCCCCAGGCAAAGGCGATTTGCGCTGCGGAACGGCCACTGTTGGCCTCATGCATGAGTGCCGCATGGCAGCGCTCGAGCCTTGCATTCCAGATCTGCCGCTCCAGGCCGACGGCGTCGTCCTCGAACACCTTGTGCAAGTAACGCCTGGAACAGCGCAATGCATCGGCGATGCCTTGGATGCTCAGGTCCGGATCGCCCATGTGGCTCTGGATGTACTGCCGCGCGCGCAGCTTCAGGACAGAGGGCAGGGGAACGGGCTCGCCGCTGCGCCGGAAGGCTTCGGCCAGCGTCGAGCCAAGCAGGCCC
>DATILF010000233.1:0-10371 GCA_035476755.1 Ramlibacter sp. | reverse complement strand
TGCGCGCCATGAACTCGTACTACAGCAACAAGATCGAGGGGCAGCACACGCTGCCGCTGGAGATCGAGCAAGCCCTGCGCAACGACTACTCGCACGACGAGGACAAGGCCAGGCGGCAGCGCCTGGCCGTGGCCCACATGGCCACCGAGTTGCAGCTGGCCGGGCAATGGGATGGCTGGACGCCACAACACATCTGGTCCGGGCAAATGGTGCGAGACATCCACCAGGACCTGTTCGCGCGGCTTCCGCCCGCCGACCGGCGGCTTCCCGAAGGCGACACGCTGGAGCCGGGCGCGCTGCGCGACCGTGACGTGTCGGTGGGCGTGCACGCCGCGCCGTCGCGGCAAGTGATCGGCGCCATGCTGCAGCGCTGGGGCAACTTCTACCGGGGCGTGCGGCGTGGGGAGATGCAGATCGTCGCCGCCGCCGCATCCCACCAGCGGCTGGCCTGGATCCACCCCTTTCGTGATGGCAACGGTCGCGTGGCCCGGCTCCACACCCACCTGGTCCTGGGCCAACTGGGGTTGACCAATGGCCTGTGGTCCCCCTTGCGCGGCTTCGCGCGCAGCCACGACGCGTACTACGCCCGCCTCGCGGCCGCGGACGAACCGCGCGCCGGCGACCTGGACGGGCGTGGCAACCTGTCGGAGAAGGCGCTGATCGACTGGATCGCCTACGTGCTGGAACTGTGCCTGGACCAGGTGCGCTTCATGTCCGGCCTGCTGGACCTGGCGGGCATGAAAGACCGCATCGCGGCCTGCCTCAGCTTCGAGGAAAGGGTGGTGAAGCAGGGCGTGCGCCTGGAGTCCCTGCGCGCCCTGCATTACCTGTTCGCCACGCAAGCCGACCTGGAGCGTGGCGAGTTCAAGGCCTTGCTCGGCCTGGGCGACCGCCTCGCCACCGCCCAGGTATCCGCCCTGCTCAAGCGGGGCCTGCTGGCCACCGACTCACCTTACGGCAAACTACGCTTTGGCGTGCCCCAGCACGCCTTGCGTTTCTATTTCCCCAACCTCTGGCCCGAAGCCGAAGCGGGCGCCTCATGAAACTTCTCCTGCGCAGCCTGCTGCTTCTTCTCGCCGGCGCTCTTTTCTTCGGCGCCATCGGCCTGGTCGCCACCTGGGCGCCCGACCAGCCGGTGGACACGCTCAAATCGCGCTGGGCCAAGCCGCCCTCGCGCTTCATCAACGTGAATGGCTTGCAGGTGCACCTGCGCGATGAAGGCCCGCACGACGACCCGGCCCCCATCGTGCTGCTGCATGGCACGTCCTCCAGCCTGCACACCTGGGAAGGCTGGGCCCAGGCGCTGCGCGACAAGCGCCGCGTGATCCGGTTCGACCTGCCGGCGTTCGCGCTCACCGGCCCCCATCCCGAGAACGACTACTCCACCGAGGCTTACGTGAAGTTCGTGCGCGCGGTGGCGGACCAGCTGGAACTCAAGCGCTTTGTCCTGGGCGGCAATTCCCTGGGCGGGCAGATCGCCTGGGCGACGGCGGCGGCCCTGCCGGACCGCGTGACGCACCTCATCCTGGTGGATGCCAGCGGCTACCCGCCCGAGTCGTTCAGCACGCCGCCGTCGATTCCGCTGGGCTTTCGCATCGCGGGCACGCCGGGCCTGCGGATCCTGGCCGAGTACACGCTGCCGCGCGGGGTGATCGAGCGCAGCCTGCGCAAGGTCTATGGCGACCCGTCCAAGGTGACGCCGGAACTGGTGGACCTGTATGCCGACATGACGGTGCGCGCCGGCAACCGCCGGGCGCTGGGGCGCCGCATCGACCAGGGCTACACGGCCGACGTGACGCAGCTCAAGGCCATCAAGGCGCCGACGCTGGTGATGTGGGGCGGCAAGGACCGCCTGGTGCCGCCCGAGCTGGCGCACCGCTTCGTGCGCGATATCGCCGGCGCGAAGCTGGTGATGTTCGACGACCTGGGCCACGTGCCCCAGGAAGAAGACCCGGCACGCACAGTGGCCGAGGTCAGGCGCTTCCTGGGCTCCTGAAGCCCCAGGTGCGCGCCGTGAGCACCTTGTCCAGCTGCTGCAGCATGGTGGTCCAGCCCTGGCGGGTGCGCTCGGCATAGGCCCGGGCGTCATCGCTGTCGCCCAGCTCGTGGGTGAGGCTCAGCTCGCAGCCGTTGCCGGCACGCTGGATGTCGATGGTGACGCGCGTGGCGCTCTCGAAAAAGGGCTCCACCCCGAATTCGAAGACCAGCCGGCGCGGCCGGTCGATCTCCAGGTACTGGCCGCGGTGCTGTGCGTCGAAGAAGCTCTCGTCGCCATCGGCGTTGGGCCGGCGGTCGGTGACGGTGAAGAAGCCGCCCACCTGCGGGTCGATCTCGCAGTGCAGGATGTTGCCGGTGCGGGTGGCGAAAAGAAAGCGGCCGGCCTGGGCGGGCGTGATCCAGGCGTCGAACACGCGCTCGGCAGGGACGGTGTAGCGATGCGCGACGCGCACGACGGTCGGTTGGGCCATCTGACAGTTTATCTATTCGAGGTCATCGTGTGTCAAGCTCCGCAGCGAGCTTGTCGTCCAGCTGTTGTCATCCCGGGCCGCTGCATGGCTGTCATCCCGGGCTTGACCCGGGATCCACCTGGGCGCGCCCACATGGATGCCGGATCAGGTCCGGCATGACAGCATTGCTCTTCACGCCTCACTTCGTATCCGGCAGTTCGATCTTCACCTCGAGCACTTCCAGGTTGTCCTGGCGGTCCACGTTGACCTTGATGTCGTTCGGGCCGATCTTGATGTACTTGGAAATCACGGCGACCAGCTCACGCTGCAGGGCCGGCAGGTAGTCGGGCTGGCTGGCGTTGCGGCCGCTGCGCTCGTGCGCCAGGATGATCTGCAGCCGCTCCTTGGCGACGCTGGCGGTCTTTTTCTTCTCGCCCAGCAGGAAGGAAAGGAAGGTACCCATGCCCTACTTGCCTCCGAACAGGCGCTTGAGGAATCCGGTCTTCTGCGGGTCCACGAATCGCATCGGCTTGTCGGCGCCCAGGAAGCGGTCGATCACGTCCTTGTAAGCCTCGGAGACGTCGCTGCCCTTCATGTGCACGGCGGGGGTGCCCTGGTTGGACGCCTGCAGCACCGATTCGCTTTCGGGAATGACGCCGATGAGCTTGATGCGCAGGATGTCCTGGATGTCCTCCAGCGACAGCATCTGGCCCTGGTCCACGCGGTTGGGGTTGTAGCGGGTGATGAGCAGGTGCTCCTTGATCGGGTCCTTGCCCTCGATGGCCCGCTTGGTCTTGGAAGCCAGCATGCCCAGGATGCGGTCGGAGTCGCGCACCGAGGAGACCTCGGGGTTGGTCACCACCAGCGCCTCGTCGGCGAAGTGCATGGCCATCAGCGCGCCGGTTTCGATGCCGGCGGGCGAATCGCAGACGATGTACTCGAAGCCCATTTCGCCCAGGTCCTTGAGCACCTTCTCCACGCCTTCCTTGGAGAGCGCTTCCTTGTCGCGGGTCTGCGAGGCGGCCAGCACGAACAGGTTGTCGCACTGCTTGTCCTTGATCAGGGCCTGGTTCAGGTTGGCTTCGCCCTGGATCACGTTGATCAGGTCGTACACCACACGGCGCTCGCAGCCCATGATGAGGTCGAGGTTGCGCAGGCCGACGTCGAAGTCGATCACGGCGGTCTTGTGGCCGGCCAGGGCCAGGCCCGAGGCAAAGCTGGCGCTGGTGGTGGTCTTGCCCACCCCGCCCTTGCCGGAGGTCACGACGATGATTCTTGCCATGATGTCAGTTCCTTATTGAATTCGTTCCCTCTCCCTTTGGGAGAGGGTTAGGGTGAGGGTGTGCAAGAGCCATGCCCTCACCCCCGCCCTCTGCCGGAGGGAGAGGGAGTTAGTGGGTCCATCACCAGCTTGCCCTCGGCGCCGCCGACCAGGCGCACCTGGGTGGGCTTGGACAGCACGTCGGCGGGCAGCGGCACCTCGCTGGTGCGGTACACGCCGGCAATGGAGATCAGTTCGGGCTCGAGGCACAGCGACAGGATGCGGGCCTCGGTGTTGCCGCGCGCGCCGGCGATGGCCTTGCCGCGCAGCGGCGCATAGACATGGATGTGGCCATCGGCGATGACCTCGGCGCCCGGGTTCACCATGCTCAGCACCACCAGGTCGCGGCCGCGCGCATAGACCTGCTGGCCCGAACGCAGGGGCCGGTCGATGACCAGGGCCGAGGCCAGCGTGCTCTCGGGGGCGGTCGCGGGTGGCGGCGGGGCCTTGTCGGCGCGCTGCGGCACCGGCACCGGCACCGGCACCGGCGGCGCGGCCACGGCCTCGGGCGCAGCGGCCAGGCCGGCGGCGAGTGCCTCGCTCATTTGCGAGGGATGGCCCCCGCGGGCGGCGACAGGCATCACGCGATAGCTGCGCAAGAGCGCCAGCAGTCCGGGGAAGTCGATGGGCGCGGCGCCCTGGGCCTGCAGCGGCGAGAGGTCCAGCACCAGGGGGTCGTTGTCGAAGAAGTCGGGGATGTCGCCGAAGCGGGCCTTCAGCTCCGTGGCCAGCGCGCCCAGGTCGGTGGACTTGAGCAGCAGCGACACCAGGGGCAGGTTGGCACTTTTGATCTCGAACGTGGCAGGCGCGCGTCCTGCGAGGGCAACGGTCATTGAACGGTTATTGGTCGGGAAAGGGCTGAGCCAAAAAGCGGCAAATCTTAACAGTCGCCCGCCAGCGGCGTCCTACAGAATCTGTTGCCAATTGCACCTGCACGCGCGAAGCGGTGGCCGCACACTGAAAAAGCGGGCATGCGCCAAAGGAGTTCGCGATGAAATCCCACCCTCCCTACCACTGGATCGCCGTGACGCTGGCGTTGGCGGCGTCGCTGCTCACGCTGTCCGAACTGCATGGCCAGAGCACGGGCGCAGCCGCCACCTTCGAGGGACGGCCGGCCATGGCCGGGGCCCAGGCCGGGCTCGGCGCGCAGGCGGGTCCGCCGCAAGGCGGCCTGGGTGTGCAGGGCACCGACATGGCGCAAGTCGGGGTTGGCCGTGCGGCCACGCCGGCCAACCCCGCCAGCGCGAGCGATGCATCGGCGCGCAGTGACGTGAAGCCGGGGCGCGATCAAAGCATTGCAAAAGACCAGCGCAGCGCCACCCAGAAGGCCAAACGCGCGGTCAAACGCACGATTTCGCGCAGCCGCCACGGCAACGCGCCCATCGACTCGCAAGGGGCGCCCGCCGCACGCTAGGAGGGGCATTGCCCGCCGGGGCCAGCGCTGCCGTACCCGGGGGGGTTACAGTCCACCATGCAAGACACCAAACTGACGAACGTCGTGCGTGCCTACGTGGGCGCCTACGAAACCGAAAACCGCGAAGTCGTGGAGACGCTGCTGGCGGATGATTTCATCTTCACCAGCCCCAACGACGACGGCATCGACAAGGCCACCTACTTCGAACGTTGCTGGCCCAACCGCGAACCCAGCCGCGACCAGAGCATCGAGAACATCGTGGTCGATGGCGCCCAGGCCTTCGTCACCTACCGCTGCGCCACCGAAGGCGGCAAGACATTCCGCAACACCGAGTTCATCACCTTCCAGGGCGAGCGCATCGCCAGCGTCAACGTGTATTTCGGCGCGGCGTACCAGGACGGCGTGATCGTCTAGGCGTTGTACGCGACATAGTCATCGGCGAAACACGCGCCGGTAGCAGTCCAGCCATCCTTCGTCCGGCGCATCCGTTCGCGGCCATTCCCCGCGCGGCAGGCCCGACGCGAAGTGCAATTGCCGGCCATCGCACTCCACCGAGCGCTCGGGCGTGAAGAAGGCCCAGCGCACATCGGGCATACGCTGGGCGAACCAGGGCGCGACGGCTTCGACGATGTGGTGCGCCGGGTCGAACCAGGCCAGCTGCAGCATGTCGGCATGCCCATCGTGCACCGCGCGAAAGCGCAGGAAGGCCTTCATCTTGTGCAGGTCGCGCCGCACCGCCTGCCCCATCTGGTGGGCGTGCAGCATGTCGGGGTCCACCGGGTCGTTGCGCAGGCCCGGTTCGTGCACCAGGCGCCACAGCAGCCGGTAGAGCAGCGCGAAGCGATCCGGGTCGTGGTGCAGCACGACCATCTCGCACAGGCGCAGGAACGAAGCCGGCACGATGGCCGACGCCGCCTTGGGCACGCCGCGCGGGCGGTTGTCCTTGGCCACAGGATCGGCGAACTGGTCGCTGTTCTGCGCCTGGGCCGTCTGCCAGTGCACCGCCTCCGGCGGCACCTGGTGCGCCAGCAGCGCGCGGGCTTCTTCGCGGAAGCCTGCGAGATCGGTTTCGCTGGCCAGCCGCGCTTCCATCAGGCGCCTTTCAGGCAGAAGGTCGAGCGTTTCATGGCTGGTTCCGCCCGGTGGAATTCAGTTGCCGCGCATGGGCTTCCATGACCAGGTACAGCACCACGGCCAGCAGCAGCGGCGCGATGTAGTAGATGGCGCGGTAGCCCAGCAGCGCGCCGATCAACTGGCCCGCGGAGGCCTGGTGCGACAGCAGCGCCACGAAGACGAACTCGAACACGCCCAGCCCGGCCGGCACATGCGCGATCACGCCCGCCACGGCGCCGATCAACAGCACCGTGAGCACGTCGGTGTAGGGCACCTTCTGCTGCAGCAGCATGTACACGGCGCCCGCCATCAGGCTCCAGTTCAGGCAGGACATCGCCAGCTGCAGCGTGGCCATGCGCCACCGGGGCAGGTAGAGCTCGTGGCCGCGAACCGTGTACACCCGGTCGCCCGAGCGCAGGCAGGCCACCAGGTACGCGGCCGCCACGAGCATCATCCCGGCGCCCAGCCACTGCAGGCCGTGGTTGCCCATCTTCCAGCTCGGCGGCAGCTGCAGCGGATGCACCAGGAACAGGAAGCCGCCCAGCAGCAGGTAGCCCAGCCAGTTGGTGAGCATGCTCATCGACAGGATGCGCGTGATCTCGCCATTGGCCAGACCCAGCCGCGAATACAGGCGGTAGCGGAACGCCACGCCACCCACCAGCGAGCCCAGGTTCAGGTTGAAGGCATAGCTGATGAAGTTGACCGTCATGACCTTGCGCGTGGCCAGCGCATGGCCGGTGTAGTGCCGGCCGATCAGGTCGAAGCAGCTGTACAGCAGGTGGCTCGCCACCGCGAATCCGATCGCCGCCAGCAGGGCCGGCCGCGGCGTCGCCTGCAGCGACCGCATCACGTCGTTCCAGTCCACGCTGCGGGCGAAGCGGACCAGCAGCGCGATGACGGCCGCGAAGAACAGGACAGTGAGGGCCCGGCGTGCCCACGGCCACCACGGCCGGGCGCGTTTGGGCACCGCCTTGCCACGCGCTCTGGGGCGCACCAGGGCGTTTCGCGGCAGTGTGCGCGTGCCCATCGATCACTCCTTGCCGCCCTGGTGGATGTAGGCCAGCGGGTCCTTCAACGGCGGCATCAGGCGCGGTACGTGGCGGGGCAGCCAGGATGCCCAGCCCGGGTAGCGGCGGGTGAAGTGATAGGCCAGGAAACTGCGCACCCAGTTCATGCCGCTCAGCTGTCCCAGCGTCTCGCGCTCGACCGTTGCGCAGCTGTGGCGCATCAGGTGTTCCAGGCGCTCGTACAGGTGCTGGTTGAAGGCGCGGTCGCGGATGATCACGTTGGCCTCGAGGTTGAGCGCCAGGCTCAGCGGGTCGAGGTTGCTGGAGCCCACGGTGGCCCATTCCTCGTCCATCAACGCGACCTTGCCGTGCAGCGGCCGCTCGGCGTACTCGTAGATGCGCACGCCCGCGGCCAGCAGGTGGTGGTAGAGCATGGAGGCCGCCATCTTCACGATCGGCATGTCGGGCTGGCCCTGCAGGATGAGGCGCACGTCCACCCCGCGGCGCGCCGCCCGGCGCAGCTCCTTCATGAAGCGGTAGCCGGGGAAGAAGTAGGCGTTGGCGATGACCACGCGGCGCCGGGCCGCGCGCAGGGCGATGCGGTAATGCCGCTCGATGTCGCTCTTGTGCTCGGCGTTGTCGCGCACCACCAGCATGGCCGCGGCGGTGCCGAAGCGCTCGCCGCTGGCCGCACTGGCGCGCATGCGCTTGCGCCTGCGCCACCAGGCCCGCACCCGCTGGTAGCGTTGCCCCTGCGCCAGCGCCAGGTGGGTGAAGCGGTGGATCTCGGCGACCAGCGGGCCGCGGATCTCCACCGAGTAGTCCTGCTTGGCCGCAGGCCCGAAGTCGGCCAGGTGGTCGGCGGAAAAGTTGATGCCGCCCACGAAGGCGACGGCGCCGTCGATCACGACGATCTTGCGGTGCATGCGCCGCAACACGTTCCAGCGCCAGCCCAGCACACGCTCGCCCGGGTCGAACACATGGATGCGCACGCCGAGATCGGCCAGCGAGCGCAAAAAACCATCGGACAAGTCGGGTGAGCCGAAGCCGTCGATGGTCAGGTCCACCTGCACGCCGCGGCGTGCGGCAGTGACCAGGGCCTGGTGCAACTGCAGGCCGACCTTGTCCTCGAAGAGGATGAAGGTCTCGATCATGATTTCCTGCTGGGCGTCGGCGATGCAGCCGAACACGCGCGGAAAGAATTCCTCGCCATTCTCGAGAAGGCGAATGTCATTGCCTTCTATCCATCGGGGGTTCATGTCAGTGATCCCCTAGAGATGGATTTCCGCCGCCAGTGGCGCATGGTCCGACAGGTGCGACCAGGGCCGGCGCGGCAACACCACGGGCAGGTGCACCGAGGCATTGCGCACGTAGATGCGGTCCAGCGACAAGAGCGGAAAGCGGGCGGGAAAGGTCTTGGCGGATTCACCGTAGGCCGTGACGAACACTTCCTTCAGGCCGACCTCGCGCCACAGGAAGTCGTGCGCACGCCGGCGCCAGTCGTTGAAGTCGCCCGCCACGATGAGCGGCGAGTCATCGGGCACCTCGCCGCGCACCATCTGGCACAACAGCTCGAGCTGCTGCTCGCGGTGCGCTTCAGCCAGTCCGAGGTGCACGCAGATCACATGGACGTCTCGCTCCTGTTCCGGCAAGCGCAGCACGCAGTGCAGCAGGCCGCGCTTTTCGGGCCCGGCCACGGAGACGTCGTGGTTCTGGTAGTGCACGATCGGAAACTTCGACATCACGGCATTGCCATGGTGCCCCTTCGGATAGACCATGTTGCGGCCGTAGGCGTACTGCGGCCAGATGCTGTCGGCGAGGAACTCGTAGTGCGGCTCCTCGCAGCGGCCATTGACCTTTTTCGCGTGGTATTCATGCGTGCCCATCACCTCCTGCAGGAACACCACGTCCGCACCGACCTTGCGCACGGCGTCGCGCAGTTCAGGCAGGATGAACTTGCGGTTGAAGCTGGTGAACCCCTTGTGGATGTTGACGGTCATCACGGTCAACGGCGGGGCGGTGGCCACGATATCGGTCATTCACGAGAGTCTGCAACAAAGAGACTTTCTTGTACTGCCCGGCAGTTGCCAGGGGTGTAGGACGTGAGGCAGACTTCGTGTCGCCCCGTCGTTGCCCCGTTACTGCCCGCCCGACCGTAGGTTACGGCCCGCGCGCGATCGCCAGTTTGCGGGCGGTGTCGAGCAAGGTCGCGTGCCCCTGTAGGACGCCATCCATTTTTCTGCCTCGACCGTTGCCGAGCAAGGCCGGCGGCCCACAAGCGGCGCCGCGCTGTTCAAACTCATGGGCATGAGAATCCGCACCTTCGCGACGCTGGCCGGCGGACTGGCGCTCTCGCTCGGCACCCACGCCGTGGACCTGCATCCCGGCGGCGTGTACGTGCAAGGCGGGCTGGCCGAGCGCGCCACCTACAGTGCCACGGTCGGGGTCCTCTGGCTCTGGTCCTGGCGGGCCGAAGGCCTGGGCGGCGAGTTCAGCGGCCTCACCGAGGTGTATGCGAGTTACTGGAGCGGCCGCACCGCCACGGGCCGCCAGGGCTTCACCCAGGTCGGCCTCTTGCCGATGTTGCGGTATCGATTCAGCGAAGGCCGGTCCGACTGGTTCCTGGAGGCCGGCATCGGCGTGTCGGGCATGGACTCCCTGTACCGCACGAACGACAAGCAGTTCAGCAGCTCTTTCAATTTCACCGACGTGCTGGGCGTCGGCCGCAGCTTCGGGGCGCAGCGCAAGAGCGAGGTCAGCGTGCGCGTCACGCACTATTCCAACGCGGGCATCAAGAAGCCGAACCCGGGCGAGAACTTCGTGCAGTTGCGCTACGCGGTGCTGTTCTAGGCGGCGCGGTTCCAGATTGAAAAAAACCTGCGCCATCGCTGGCGCAGGCTTTCTGGCGTTTGGGCGTTTGGGCCCGGTTCAGCCCCTGTGGTGGCCGCCCTGGCCGCCGTGGCCCCGGCCGTGACCGCCGGCGTGGCGGCCCCCGCGCGAGGTCTCGGCATCGAACACCTTCTTCTGCTCGGCGGTGAGCACGCCGTAGAAGGTCTTGGTGGCTTCACC
>DATILF010000232.1:0-3444 GCA_035476755.1 Ramlibacter sp. | reverse complement strand
TGGTAGAACGCCAGCTCCTTGTTTGGGCGGGGTGATGCCATGCTGTGTACTCCTTGCTTGGATCGATCAACGGGCCGTGGTGCAATACGGCAAGATGTCAACAATGGTCACGGGGTTGAGCAACCACGACAGCACCAACGTAGCGGCCAGCCAGACCGCGACCACGACGTGGGCACGTCCGGTGCCGGTTCCAGCCGCGGCAGCCTGCTGCGGTGCCATGGGCGGACTCAGAAGCGGTAGCTCACACCGGCGTGCACCAGCAGGGGGTTGAGCCGCACCGATGCGTTCGCGGGGGCCGGACCCACCATCCCCGTCGCCGTGGTCTTGAGAAAGACTTTCTTCACGTCCAGGAAAACTCCCCAACGCTTGTCGAGAGGCAGATCGACGCCGGCCTGCAGCACGCCGCCGAACGCGTTTTTCGCATCCAGCGATGTGATCACGCCGTCTTTAGACGCAAGCACGATGGTGTAGTTGATACCCGCGCCCAGGTATGGCCGTACCGCGCCCATGCCGTCGAACGCCCACGTCAGCGAGGCCACGGCCGGCCCGTACTTCAGGCGCCCCAGCTCTCCCGCGCCGGCCAGCGGACCGGTGCCGGTGATCCGCGTCGTCGGCGGCACGCCCACCGTCACGCGCGCGGCCAGATTGGGAGTCAGGTCATACCCGACTTCCAGGCCAAGCGTAGTGTTGCTGCTTGCGGCCAGGCCCGCGCCCGGAACAGCGGCTCCGCCCAGGCTGACGTCGGCGCTGGTGTGGAACGTCACGTTCACCGGGCCTACGTGGACCCACCAAGGGTTAGGGCTCTGCGCCAGGGCCAGGCCCGGCAGCATCAGCAAGCCAGCCAGCGCGGCGTTTCTTATGGTCAATTTCATCTCATGTTTCCTCGTTGTGGTCAGGGGGTGGTTGCCGCTTCGTACGTCAGCAAAAGCGGTCATAGAAAACCCGGTCGGCGCGGGCGCGGCCGGTGGCCACCAGCTCGCGCATCGCGTTGTCGATGAGCCCGGGCGGGCCCGCCATGTACAGATCACAGGACTGCAGGTCGTCGATGTCCGCGGCGAGGGCTGAGCCTGCCGTGCCTGCCCGGCACACCACCGGGTCACCAGGCGCCGGGTTCATTAGCACCAAATCAATCTGAAGGTTTGAATGCCGCTGTTGCGCCTGTTCCATCTCGGCCAGCCAGAACAGGTCTTGCGCGCGGTTGACACCGAAGTACAGCCGCAGTGGGCCTTGCGGTGAGCGCGCCAGCGCTCCCTGGGCAATGGACCAGATTGGCGCAAGGCCGGAACCGCCCGCCAGCAATACGACATCGCGCTGACTCTCGTGGCGCAGCCAGGCGCGGCCGTACGGTCCCTCGAGATCAAGCCAGTCGCCCGGCTTGATTTGCTCGAAGAAGAAGCGGCTGGCCGCCCCGCCGGGCTTGCGCTTGATGAGGAACTCCAGCTGGCCAGTGCCTTGCGCAACGTTGGCCATGGAATAGGCGCGGCGGCCAATACCAGCACCCAGTGCGAACAGCATGAACTGCCCTGGCAGAAAATCCACCGGCTGCTGCGTGTCCAGCACCAGGTGGATGACGTCGGGATTGAGCGTTCGGACGCTGCGCACAGTGGCGCCCAAGGGCGCGGGCGGCGTGTGCACACGCTCGTCGCCCGCCCGCAGCTTGATGACGCAGTCGCCCTGTGGGATGCTTTGGCAGCACAGGATGCGGTCGCCCTTGCGCCGGTCGCGCTCACTCAGTCCTGGCGCATCGGGCCAAAGCGACCCGACTTCACCGGCGGCCAACTGGCCGCGGCAAGTGCCGCAGCTGCCGCTTGCGCACTCGTACGGCAGGTCGATCCCGGCGGCGAGGGCTGCCGCAAGAAGCGTTTGCCCGGGTGCGCAGGCAAAGCTTCGCCCGTCAGGCTCCACGCGAACGCGAGCCCCCGGGCCCTCGTGGGCCGAGTTCATCATGGCGGTCTCCGGTGTGGAGGGGCTAGTCTTGCGGGCCGAGGCCAGCGTCGGCAAGGAATGCCAGCCACTGCGTCCCGGCGCGATCGGCGATAGCGCCGGCCTGCGCACCAGGCGCGTAGCGCGCAAGCAGGCGGCTGCCGGATTCGAGCATGGCCTGCCCGTGCGGGCGCCATTGCGCCAAGTGCCCGCGCAGTACCGCTGCATTGCCTGAATCGGCTTGCACCATGGCCCGGGTGGCATCAGCCGTCCAGCGGCGGCTGCGCTGCGCGTCGAGGTAGAGGTTCTCGGCGATCATCGCGTCCAGTTCGTCGCCCTGCTCGCGGGCGACGTCGGCGAAAGACTTGAGGAACAGTTCATCCGCCACCGGCTTGACGACAAGATTGAGCCCGACGAAAGCCTGGTCCCAATCGAAAGCCAGCAAGAGACTCTCGATGGCCTTCCGGGTGGGTTGCCAATCGGAATCGGCTTCCCACAGTTGGCGCTCGGCGGCGCCAAACCGGCGCTGGGGATGGGCGTTGGCGAGCTGGCGCGTGCGATACGCCACGCGCTGCACGCGACGCAATTGGTCCGCCGTCTGGAAGGCCGCGCAGTTGGCCACATAGCTGGAATGCGCCAGTTGCTGCACATAGGCGGTGACCATCTGCAACCCATGGCCAAGATAGCGCGTCGGCGCCATGGCCGCTGACAGCAGGTCGAGCGCCGCGGGCGTGAGTGCGGCGTCACTGGCCTGGACCTGGCTGTAATGCTGCAGCAAGCCGTCGATGTAGGTTTCCTGCTCGTCCATCGCCTGGGTGTACTTGCGATACGTCATCTGGTCTGGATCGCGGAAAGCATCCAGCTTGGCGACCTTCAGCGCATTGCCGTCGCGGTGCTTCAGCAGCCACTGGTTGCCGTGCACGCCCGGACCCATCTCCAATGGCGTCGCGCCCACCGTGTGGTTCATGTTGTGGGTGACGATCTCGTAGTCGTTCGGCTTGCGGCCGAGCTGGCCGAAGCTCGACCAGGTCTTGGTGCGGCGTGTGCGCAGCTGGGGCACAGAAGGGGTGGCGGTCATGGTTTGTCTCCGGTCTTTGTTTGCTGGCGGCTGGCGTGTTCAGGACTTGAGGTACCAGCGGTATTCCTTGTCGCTGGTCTGCATGCGCCCCGCGAAAGACGGCATTTCGATCTCCAGCATCGACAGGTCGTAGCTGCGGCCCAGATTTCGCTCAAGGCTGGCGCGGGTGAGCCGGCAATCCATCAGTGTGTGGATGTGCAGGTAGTCGCCCCGGTCTGTCACGTACACGTCGCGCCCGGGGTTGTCCTCGGCCACGGCATCGATCACCGCGTCGGCGATGTCGCCACTGCGCATGATGGGGCCGACGGCGTCGTACTCCACCGCGTCGGTCATGAACACTCGTTCTGTCGTCATGCAGTCTCTCCTTGTTCTTCGCTCGGGTCGGTGGACACGAACACTTTTCCGCCCTCGATGCGCAGCGCGAAGCGTCTCAGGCATTCGGC
>DATILF010000231.1:0-3302 GCA_035476755.1 Ramlibacter sp. | reverse complement strand
GCCCAGCATCTGCGGGTCGCCGTTGGAGAGGATGCCCGTCACCACGCCCCGGGCCTTCAGCGCGGCCAGCACTTCCTTGTTTTCCGGGAAGGCCGAGAGGTGGCGGTACTGGTTCATCAGCCGGTCTTCGCGCTCGGGCGTAAGGTCCAGCGCCAGGCGCTTGCACGCATAACGCAGGCCGGCGCGCGTCAGCTCCCAGAACGGCTGGTAGTGCGCGCCGTCGCTGCTGGTGGTGACCAGCCGCGTGTATTCGATCTGCTTGTCGCGCCACAGCACGCCCAGGGCCGCGCCCTGCCCGGGAAACAGTTGTTCCGCGAGCAGGCCCACGCTGTACACGTCGAACAGCGTGCCATAGGCGTCGAACAGCACGGCCTTGGGTTTTTCCATGGCTGTACTGTATTTGATACTTCGGTGGAGATTAAGCGGGTCAGATGTGATGTATCCGTGCAAAAAATGGAGGTAATTCTGGTGAAGGTCACGAAGGTGCCGTCTGAGGACTGAACAAAAGTGCAGTTTTGTCTAAAATGTCTCCTATGGACAAAATGACAGCCTCTGACGCAAAGCAGAACTTCGGGCAAGCGCTTGAGCGCGCGTCAGTGGGGCCGATCGGAATCGAGCGGCACGGAAAGCTCGTGGCTGCCTTGGTGCCGGCGGAGTGGCTGGACAAGGCCAATCTCCTGGATGACCGGAGAATTGCCCGGGACCAGCAGCAGCAAGTCGAGCAGCGGCGGCTGATGGCCCATCAGCGAATCGCCATCGACTTGCTAAGCCACGAAGAAACGAAGAAGCAGCTTCTGGAGGCGGCGCGCGGCCAAGTTAGGCGCTGGGCAGAGCAGGGCCTGTGCAGCCAGGATTACATCGACAGGTGGACTGAGTGGCTCTCCCTTCCTGACGTAGAGCTGGTCGATCGCATGTGCTCGGACGCGGGCGGATGGGGACGGGCCATGAGGCAGAACTCCCCCTTCGCCGTTGCGCCGCGATGAACGTCGACGCGCTGTTTGCGCTTCTGACGGAGGCGAAGAAACTTTGCAAGCACTCTGAGTACGTTGTCGTTGGGAGCCTGTCCGTTCTGGGGATGTCTGATGTCACGGCAATTCCAGGCGACATGACGATGTCCATCGACGCGGACTGCTACACGCTTCGGGATCCGGGCCGCGTCCTGGACCTGCAGGCGGAGCTCGGCGAGGGGAGTCCGTTTCACCAACAGCACGGAATCTACCTGGATCCCGTCAACCCGAAGCTGCCAACACTGCCCGACGGGTGGGAGACAAGACTGATCAAGGTCGGAAGGGGCGGCGTCGTAGCCCATTTTCTGGAGCCGCACGACGCCGCAGTGTCAAAACTGGCACGGGGTGAAGAGCGTGACTTTCGATGGGTGCTCGCAGGCGCGAAGGGGAATATCCTTGCTCTCCCGACAGTCGCGATCCGGATGAAAAGTACAGGGTTCCTGGATGACGCTGAAAAGCAGGCTGCTTTGGCGCTTTTGGACAAGGCAATGGCGGCGCTCCAAGCTGGCAAATAGCGGGGCGTCGGCGATACCGCTTCCAGACCTTCACAGCCAATCCGCCCCGCCAATCCTCGCCCCCAGGAACTCCAGCAGCGCGCGGACCTTGGGCAGCACAAACTTGCGAGTGGGGTACACGGCGTAGATGCCCAGCTCCATCGAGCGGTACTCCGGCAGCAGCTCCACCAGGCGCCCTGCCGCCAGCTCGCGTGCCACCAGAAACGTCGGCTGCAGCTGGATGCCTGTTCCGCGCGCGGCGGCGGCCACGCAGGTGTCGCCGTTGTTCGTCCACAGCCGTGGCTTGACCTTGATCGTCATGGGCCCCTCGGGGCCGGTGAACTGCCACTGGTCGCCCACCGCCATCAGGCTGTAGCCGATCAGCTCGTGCTGCGTCAGGTCCTGGGGATGCCGCGGCGCACCCCGGCGTTCCAGGTAGCTCGGTGAGGCGCACAGCACCAGGCGCGTGGAAGCCAGCTTGCGCGAGATGAGCGAAGAGTCCGGCAGCCGGGCGATCCGCACCGCCAGATCGAACCCCTCATCCACCAGGTCGATCACGCGATCGGCCAGCTGCACATCCAGGGATACGCGCGGGTGCGCGTCGAGGAACTCGCCCCACAACGGCGCCAGGTGCTGGATACCGAAACTGACAGGAACGCTGATCTTCAGCAGGCCACTCGCGCTGTCGGTGCGCGTCGAGAGCTCAGCCTCCGAGGCCTCGACGCTCGCCAGGATCTCCCTGGCGCGCGCAAGAAATACCTCGCCTTCCTGTGTCAGCGAGAGCTTGCGCGTGGTGCGCTGCATCAGCCGCACACCCAGCCGCTGCTCCAGATCGGACACGTAGCGCGAGACGGCCGCCTTGGACATGCCAAGCGCCTGCGCCGCCGCCACGAAGCTGCCTGCGTCCAGCACGCCGGCGAAAACGCGCATTTCCTGAAACTTGTCCATGGTCGTGATCGTCTGAGCGGCCGGCGCCGATGAAGCGGGGGTTGGTGCTTCTGTGGATGACTATAGCCGGTTGCCAGGGAATTGGACCGAAATCCTGAACGAAGCATTCCTCGGGATGCTGTTTATCTATTGAATGAGGATCAATACAGTAGTGCCTATGCCCGCACTGCGGGATCAGCAACCAACTAGGAATCACCATGACAGACAAGACATCTCTTCTCCAGCGCCTGCTGGCCACCGATGCGGGTTGGGGCAGCGTCGCGCTGCGCATCCCGGCCGGCATCATCTTCGCCGCGCACGGCGCCCAGAAGCTGTTCGGCTGGTTCGGCGGCTATGGCCTGGGCGGCACCGCCCAATGGCTCGATTCCATCGGGCTTGGGCCCGGCATGGTGATGGCGCTCCTCGTGGCCAGCGCCGAGTTCTTCGGTGGCCTGGCCCTGGTGGCCGGCTTGCTGGTGCGCCCCGCTGCCGCCGTGCTGGCCTTTGCCATGGCGGTCGCGATCTTCGCGGTGCACGCCGACAAGGGCTTGTTCGTCGCGAAAAACGGTTATGAATTCGCACTCGCGCTGCTCGCCATAGCCGCCTCGCTCGTTGTCACGGGTGCTGGGCGTGCCTCGATCGACCGCGCGCTGGTTGCGCAACGAGACTGACCACCCGGCCAAGCGGCCGCAGGAGCATGACCATGACACACTCGCCCACCCTCTTCGTCTCGCACGGCGCGCCGACCTTCGCGATCGAGCCCGGCCGCTCGGGCGCGCAGCTGGCAGCCCTGGGGCGGCAGCTGGAACGGCCGCGCGCGATCGTGGTGGTCTCGCCGCACTGGATGACCCGCGGTGTGAAGGTCACGGGCGCG
>DATILF010000230.1:0-10016 GCA_035476755.1 Ramlibacter sp. | reverse complement strand
GCCAGCACCCCCAGCAGCACCATTTGCAGCAGGCCGGTGCGCGAGGTGGTCGCGGCGTTGCCGAGCGCCAGCCAGCAGATGGCCGCCAGTGCCGGCCAACGGCCCAGGCCGCGGGGCGCCAGCCAGAACAACGACGCCATGCCGATCACCGTCAAGGTCGCGAACTGGTTGCGCTGGCGCAGGTTGGCATACGCTTCGGTCGACAGGCTGATCCAGGGGCTGAAGCGATCCGAGGCGCCGACATACTGGACCAGGGCCATCGCCGTGCTCAGGCCCGCAGCGACGAGCCAACCGAGTGCGATGGCATGAAGGAAGCCGCCCCGCTCGCGCCCACCGGCCGCCATGGCGGCCGCCATCAGCACCAGCAGGCAGGCAAACGCCAGGGCCATCGTCTCCGGCACGATGCCTGTGCGCAGGCAGGCCCAGCCAATCAGCGCGGCCAGTCCCGCGACGACAGCAGCCCTCAGGCCCGCCGGTCGCTGCGCACCGAAAGCCAGCGCCAGGCAGAACGCGCTGAAAAGCCACGGCTCTATCGAGGCCGAAGGTCCGCCGGCACGGGGATTGAGCCAGGGCAACACGAGTACCAGCCCGAAGATCGCGAGGCGCGCGACAACCGCGCCGGACCCATCCAGGCACACCCCTGCCCGAAGCGCGCTCATGCTGCCTTGCGGGCCACAGCAATGATGTGCTCAGGCGCGATCTCTTCCAACGCCAAGGTGTCGCAGCCGACGTGCTCGAGCATGCGGGCCACCAACGCCACATCAAAGACATGATGGTGCAGGCACCGGTTCTGCGCATTGTTTTCCGACCGTGCCTTGAACTGCTCGAAGGTGCCGGCGGGTGGATCCCGGTCCAGGTCATGAAGCGCCAGGATCTCCTCCAGGTGTGTCAGGTCCCCCTCATCCACACCGCGCTCGAAGTCCTCCCGCACGTGCGTAAACGCCGTGACAGGGCGGCGATGATCGAACGCGCCATCGCGGTGAGGCACCACCAGCAGCAGGACGCCGCCGACCTTCAGGACCCGGAGCCATTCGCGTAGCGCCTTCAGCGGATTGGCGATGTGCTCGATCACATGCGACGACAACACGACGTCGTAGGTCCCGGAAGGCACGGCGCCAAGATCGGACGCCTCGCCCACGAATTGGGCCCCGGGCTGACGGCGCGGATCATAGGCGTAGGCTCCGGGGCCGGTCACAATCCGCTCCTGCCAGACCGTCGAGGCGGCAAAATTGCAGTTGTCCAGCGTACCGATCCGCTGGTAGAGTGGCAGCGGGCCGGCTTGGGCGAAAATGGCGCTGGGGTCACCGATCTCGAGCCCGGCCTTTCCGGCCACGACGGCGAGGCAGCTTGGCAGGCAGCGCGCGCGCCGGGGCCTGTGCCGCTGCACGTTGGCGCGGCACAGGCCCATGAAGCCTGAACGTCGATAAATATCAAGTGCCGTGGCAATCTTCATCCGTCTGAGTCCGCCTGTTTTCGGGTTCCGTTGAACCATGCCCTCGAAATGAACGTTGTTGTTCTCATGTCCACCTACCAGGGCGAAGCATTCGTCGTGGAGCAAATGCGCTCGATTCTGCACCAGTTGCCGCCCGGTGGCCGTGTGCTGGTTCGCGATGATGGCTCGACCGACCGCACCGTGGAGCGCATCGAGGGAATGGGCGATCCGCGCATCTCGATCATTCGCGGGCCCAATCTGGGTTTCGCCCGCAGCTTTTTCGCCCTGCTGGCGGCAGCGCCCGCCGATGCCGACGTGCTGATGCTGTCGGACCAGGACGACGTATGGCTGTCACACAAGATCGAGCGAGCTTGCACGCAGCTAGCCGGCCAGGCACAGGGACCCGCTTTGTATTGCTCACGTGTGGTGATGGTGGATGGCACGCTGCGGCCTCTGGGTCACTCCCTGCCCTTTCCGCGGGGACCGTCCTTTGCCAACGCCCTCACGGAAAACATCGTGACCGGGTGCACCATCGCCATCAACCGCGCAGCGCTAGCGCTCGTCTTGCGCCACGGCGACCCGAAACGCATCTATTTTCACGATTGGTGGATGTATCTGGTCGTGTCAGCTTTCGGCGAGATCATTGCAGACAACGAGGCGACGATGTTGTATCGCCAGCACGGCGCCAATGTAGTGGGCCGTGGCGCGGGCATTCGCCGCTACCTGGTGAACCTGGGCTTCATGATCAGGAAGAACTGGGTCCACATCATGTTCAACCAGATCGACAATTTTCGCGAGGTGCACGGCGCGGCGTTGACATCGGACAAGATGGCGCTCTTGCAGGGCACCTTCGACGCACGCAGCCCTCGAGCCATGGCCCGGTTGCTGCTGACCCCGATGCGCTACCGGCAAACCCTGACGGACGATTTCCTGCTCCGGTTCCTGGTGGTCGCCGAGCTGCTGGCAGGCCGCGGCCTCCTTCCGCGGGGCACTTGAAGCCATCGGCGTGGCCCGCCTGCTTCTCAGTGCCGCGCACCGAAACGGCGGGTCGCAAAATGAGCAGCGCCCTTGAGCATTGCGCGAAAGTTGGCGATGCGATTGGCCTCAAACACCAGCACCAGGGCGCTGCTGACCCCCAGAAAGAACAGCCCGCGCACAGCCCAGAAGGGATCGGCGCGCAGGTATCGCACATAGACCTCCAATTGGTTGCGGGTCATGTAGTAACGGCGCATGGCCGAGTGGTTGGAAAGCGTCAGCCGCACACGCGACAGCTTCTTCTCCACTGCATTGCCAAGCGAATGCTCCATCACCTGGCGCGATGCCTCGACGACCAGGAGGCCCTGCATACGGCACCGCAAGAAGAAATCGTGATCCACAAAATCGATAAAGAGCGACTCGTCCATCACCCCGACCCGCCGATAAATCGATGCAGGCACGAGGGCGCCGGAGGAAATCGTGGTGCGCAGCAGCCGCCAGTCTCCGGCATCCTGCAGGATGTCCTTGGGCATGTAGTAATCCCTGCCGGTGTTGCGGTCCCTGTGCGCCGGCACGATCGCCCCGATATCCAGGCTCTTCGGGTGCGAGTAGTACATGTCCAGCAATCCCTGGATGGCGCCGGCGGGGAGCAAGCTGTCCTGATCGAAGGTCGCGACCCAGTCATAGCCCTCGGCCATTGCAATGGCGATCCCCTGGTTGAACCCGCGGGCAATTCCGACGTTCACTTCATTGCACACCAGCCTGCAGCCCACGGCTGCAGCGGCAGCCGCGACATCGGCGATATTGGCGGATGCATTGTCGACAACCACCACCTCGGCAACCTGGGCACGCAGTGCGGCCAGATTGCGCTGAAGGCTCGCATCCGGGTGATAGGTGACGACCACCGCGAGAACGCGGCCCGCATCCCCTGGGCGTTCCTGCCGTCGCGAAGGCGCGATGGCGAACACATGATCGACTTGCCGCTCGAACAGCGCACGTTCGGCCGCGATCGTCTGCCGGTAAGGGGCTTGCCGGGCGTGATGGTGCTGGAAGTTCCGCAGGATGTCCTGCAGCAGGCCGCGAAGCGGGGCCAATGATGAAGGCTCACCATCCACCTTGTACACTTCATCCAGCGGCACATCTTCGAAAAAGCGAGCCGAACCGCGCCTGGCGACCACCACCACGGCGCCGCACATCGCGGCTTCACGCGGAATCCGGTCCTTGCCAGGGTGAGCGCCAAAATCGATGTAGGCGCTGCACTTCGCGAGCGTCTGCCGGAGTTCGTCGCGTGTCATGTTCTCCAGCGCGACGAACTTCATGTCCGCGGAAGCGGCGATCAGCCGCTTTGTGAAGACCAGGCCCTTGCGCGGGTTGTACGCGACCCAGGGCTCGCGGAAACCGGCTCTCGGCTGCGCCAGATATTCATCGGCCAGGTAGTCGGACAGCATGGCCCCTTCCACCGAAAATCTGCCGCGCACAAAGGCTCGTGCATAGCCCGACTGGAACAGGTGGGTGGACTGGCGCGGAGATGGAATGTCCGACTTGAGCAGTCTGTGCCAGTACATCTGCGGGCCGGTGCGGTCCTTGTCGAAACTCCCACGGTAGTAATCAACGCTGAGCCACCAGATGACATGATGGGCGCGGCGAAAGCCGGACAGAAAGGCCGTGCCGACTTCTGGCACCACCACCGCGACATCCGGCTCGTCCGGAACAGTTTCGGCCACCGGGCAGCCATACCGGCGGTATTCGGCCGGGGTCTGCCAGTCGGATGCGAAAGGCACGTAGGCGATATAGGCTTCGCGCCCGCGAGCTACCAATGCGCCAACCAGCTGGTGCAGCAGTTCGGGACCGCCACTAGTCAGACCCCCATTGCACAGCACGTAGATGCGCCCTTGCTCGACCGGCAAAAACGTCTTGAGGCTACGAAACCTGTCAAGCATTCCTCGTCCCATCCAGAAAAGATTTCACAGCCGCCAAAGCGGCAGCGACGACCTGGTCCATGTTGTAGTAACGGTATTGCGCCAGGCGGCCCACGAAGGTCACGCCCCGCTCCTTGTCGGCCAGCGTCCGGTAGCGCTGGTACAGCTGCTCGTTTTCCGGTCGTGGCACCGGGTAATAGGGGTCGCCCTCAGCCTGGGGATACTCGCGGACGATCGATGTTCCGGCATGCGCCTGGCCCGTGAGATGCTTGAATTCGGTAATTCGCGTGTAGTCGTGGCGATTCGGGTAGTTCACGGTGCCGGTGGACTGCCAGCAACGCGTATCGGGCAAGTGCTCATGTTCGAAACGCAATGAACGATAAGGCAGCTTGCCGAAGCAGTGGCCGAAGAAGGCGTCCACCGGACCTGTATAGAACGTGTGCGTCGGCCAGTCCCGGTCGTGCAGCTCAGAGAAGTCCACGCCCACGCGCACCCGGATGCCCGGGTGGTCCAGCATGCGCGTGAACATGCGCGTATAGCCATCTTGCGGCATGGCCTGAAAACTGTCGGCGAAATAGCGATCATCGTCATCAGTGCGCACCGGAATGCGGGCTGCCACGCCGGCACTGAGTTGGGATAGGTCCAAGCCCCACTGCTTGCGGGTGTAGCCGCGATAGAAGCGATCGCACAGATCGCGGCCCACGCTGTTGAGCACCGCATCCTCGCTGGTTTGCACCGGCTCGCGCCGTTCCCGGACCCGCTCCAGGAACGCTGCGGCACCGTCTTGATCGAGGCTCAGGCCGTACAACCGGTTGAGAGTGGTCCGGTTGATCGGTATGGGCAACAGCTGCCCGTCCACCTCGGCAAGAACGCGATGCTCGTAGGGCCGCCACTGCGTGAAGCGCGAAAGCCAATCCACAACACGCCGCGCGTTGGTATGGAAGATGTGGGGGCCATAGGGATGGACGAGCACCCCATGTTCATCAAATTTGTCGTGGGCGTTCCCGCCAACATGAGGCCGACGGTCGATGACGAGCACTTCATGGCCCGCATCGGCCAGCTCTCTAGCGCTCACCGCCCCGGCAAAGCCCGCCCCCACGACCAGGATACGCTCAAGCGCCACGGTTCAAGCCCTTTCCCAGCAAGACCGGCAACAAGCCCTTGCGAAACAGGATCACCGCCATCACGATGGTGACGCCCGCTTCGGTCAAGAAGAGGCTGACGGCCGCGCCGCTCACGCCAAACCAGTCGAAGAGGACCAAAAGCAAGAGGATGTTGGCAAGGCCCGACCCCAGCAGCACCCGGCTGAACTGCCGGTTCATGTCGAAATTGAGCATGGTCTGCATCCCGAGCACATTGGACAGGCCAACGACGAACGGAATGAACGCCATATACCGCAGTAACGGCGTGCTCGCGCTGAAGGCGGCACCGAACAGCAGTTCCACGAGCGGCTCCGCGAAGGCCCACAGGAGAGTGGAGACTACCAGAGTCGCCAGGCCTTGCCAGCGCAGCAAGCCGGACAGAAACAAGAGCGCCTCGTTCCTGGACCTGTGCCTGATCCGTGCGACATGCGGAAAGACCGCCTGCGAAACTGGCGAGAGCAGCCCCAGCACCGCCTTGACCAGGCGATCAGCCGCGGCGAAATAGCCCACCACGGCCGGCGTGGCGAGGAACCCGAGAATCACCGTGCCGGTAGCGGTATACAGGCTCATCGCGAGGGTGGACACGAACACGTGCCAGCCCTGCGCCACGACTTCTCGCAGATAGGCTCGTTGCGGCCAGGCCGTTGCGCGCTGAATCACGCCGCGAAGGGCTGCCCACGAGAGCAGCCCCGCCACCAGCGACGCCGCCGACTGCAGGCCTGCGGCAAGCCGGTAGTCGCCCGGTTCACGCACCCAGCTAAAGACGCACACCAAGACCACCACTTGCGCGGCGATGGTGCATTGGGTGACGATCTTCATGCGCTCGAGGCCCTGAAACAGCCAGACCGGAAAGGCAACGTGGCCCAGCACCGCGAGGTAACAGGCGAAATAGAGTCCCGTGTCTCTCTCCATCGCCGGAACAACGGCCAACAAGCCACACAGTGCCAGGAAGCCAGCCGCAGTCAGACCAAGTTTGACGACGGTAACCGCGTTGAAAAGGCGCGATAGCGCCTCAGGGTTGTCACGCAGGATCGCGGCCTGGCGTGTCGCTGTCAGGTTGAAGCCGTAGTCGGCCAGCACCACGAAATACTGGACGATCGCCATGGCGAACGCGGTGCGGCCATATTGCCCTGGGCCGAGGACGCGAACCAGGTACGGCGCCATGATCAGGGGGATGACGTAGGCGGCCGCCTGCAGGGTGAAGAGCGACGCTATGTTGCGGCGCAGTCGCTCGGCGGCCGGGCTCACCTAGATCTCTCGTTCCCAGGGTAGGCCCGATCGCCCGCGCAAGTGGCATTCCGGTTTTTCAGACCCGTCCAAAATGCCCTGCACCGTCCCGAACTGATGGGGATTGAGGCTGCGCTCATATTTGTAGTAGATGGCGCCATTGTCCAGAACGTAAACCATCAGATCGGCTCCTGGATAGTGCCGCTTCCTGCCACCCGGCATGGGCAAGGTGCCAATCTGACCCGGTGCAAAAAATCTGGGACAAAGGGCCTCCAGCTGGCGCAGCGCCAGTTCGGCCTGCACCGCCAGCGTTCCAGTGGCCTCTGCGGGTGATCGCGGCGGCTGGGAATTTTCTTGCACCAGCGGGCAGGCCCAGAGTCCTACCTTGGTCGCACGCTCGGCTTGCACAGCGGGCTCGTCCTTGGCTTTGACCAGTGCCATTTCCAGCAGGCTACTCGAACGGAAAAAATTGCAGTGGACCGGCTTTTTCAGGGCGAGCCGGTGCTCGGCGAGCAGGCCATCAATGGTCCTCACGCCTTCGTCGACCGGCTGAAAATTGGAATCCATCGCGGCGGGCACCGATGGCAGCAGCAGCTGAAGTTCTTTGGCGGAACCCAGGAAGGCCTGGGTTCGCCTGGCTTCGCCCGACCCAGGGCTGCCACCGGTCTGACTCGACAAGTTGATCCAGTGCGATGTTGGAGGGAACAGCGGTGCCAGAAGCGAAAACGAGATGGCCGAAATGGTGACATAGGTCGCCTCCGGATTCAGCTCCTGCGGCCGCAGGTCCACCTGAAAGTACGGCGCGTCGCGCCACTGTACAAGTCCCCAGGAATCCCATGGCTTCCATGGATTGTTGGCCATCAGGGCCACGCCCTGAATTGCGACTGCCAGCAGCGCCAGCGCAAGCCTGAACGCTCGGGTAGTGCTCAGGCTGTGTATCAGCCCCAGGGCCAGGGGCCCGGCTGCCAGGAGAATGGGCATGAAGTAGCGCCCGTTTCCCGTCGTGTACAGCCATGGCACAAAGCTGATGCTCACTACAGCCAACAGTACGCCCGTGGGATGTAACTTCCAGCCCCGGCGCCACGATGATGCAAGCGCCAGCAGCGCCAACACAATCACGATCAGGAAGCGGATGTCCGGGGCGACAATCTCAATGTAGACCCAGGCGTTGGGCGCCCCCATAGCGAGGGGGCGCAGGACCGCTTCAGTGAATGTGTCGGGTGTGAATCTGATCATGGCCGCCACCCCAGCCATTGCCGCACAGGCTCGAACTGACCGTCGGCAAATGGGTAGATGGGGTTTCCAAAATGGCTCCAGAGTTGCCACCCCCAATACCCATACGCCAGCGCAAAGGCCAGTGCGCCGGCCAACCCACCCGCCAGGACACGCAGTGCACGCTCGCGCAGGGAGCCGCCGGCCAGCACCCACATGAAAGGCAACAGCACGACCAACGGTCCGTTGCTCAGTTTGAAAGCGACGGAAATTCCCCCGAGGCACGCCGACACCACGACCATCCTCAGCGGCCGATCGCCCATCGTGTCACTTCCAAATGGCTGCAAGGCCAAAGCCAGCGCCCAGACCAAAGGCGCCGCCGCCAGGAGGTCATTGCTGGTAGCCTCGAAAAGCTTCAAGACCACGGCCGACATGAAGCCAAGGATCACGGCCAGCATACGCATGGCGACATCGAAGCTGCTGGACCCGGGCATGCAGGTGCGCGCCATCATCCAGACAGGCGGAACCACAACCAGGTGCAGTGTCGACAACACCACACCCGCCACCCATCCGCTGGCGCCCGCAGCCGCCAGCTTGTAAACAGGCCAGTAAAGAAAGGGGTATTGGTATGACTGGTATGAGGATGCAAGCCAGTCCATGCCGAACCGGGGACTCTCGGCACTCCAGCCGAGATAGATGTGATGGTTCAGCGCATCCCAGCTCAAACCGAGCCGGCCCATGCTCAAGGGCACGGAGATGAACACGAGCCAGAGCAGCAGCAGGACGAGGGGCAACTCCCAGCGAGGGTTTCGCGGGCCAACGCCCGCTGACATAGTCACTGTGGCACGGGCCGCGGGGCCGAATTCCAGCACAACAGAAGCGCACCGGCAAACAGCGCGCCGGCAGCCGCTTGGAGGCCGATCACCATCAGCGTCAGCGCTGGAATCGCGGACCGCATGAACTGGCCAGGCGACAGGGCCCCATATCCTGTTTGCCCCCAGTCGACCACGAGCTTGGCGGACCATGCCAGGCCGGCGGCCACCAGACAGAACCCAATCAGCAATCCGGCCTCAATGCGCAGGTATTTCTCGGCAAACGCAAACCAGCGCGGTTTGGGGACGATGCCCGAGAGCACGCCCACCCCCTTGGTCAGCAGTGCCAGCTGTATGAACTGAGTTCCCAGCATCACGGCTCCCGCCATATACAACAATGAATGGATGTCCAGGCCGATATTGCCGAAGAGCAGTGTGCCGTTTGCGAGAAGTGCGAACCCAATGACACCTGACAGCAACAAGGTAATCCCCGGGAAGAGGAACAGCCACCTCGGGCAAAACAGAAGCATGAACAGCAGGTGGCGCCAGCCATCGCGCCATGTCCTCAGATGCGGGGGCCGGTCCCGCCCGTCGGGGCGCAGGGTGGTAGGCACCTCTGCGAGCCGCAGGCCTGCCAAGGCTGCCTTCGCGACCATTTCGCTGGCAAACTCCATCCCGCTGCTGACCAGGTTCAGTTTGAGAATCGCTTCACGCGAAAATCCCCGCAAGCCACAATGGAAGTCGCCGATGCGCGTCCTGAAAAAAAGCCTGCCGATGAAGCTGAGCACCGGATTGCCGAGGTAGCGATGCAGAGGTGGCATGGCGCCCGAGGCTATGCCGCCACGGAAACGGTTCCCCATGACAAGCTCCCCACCGCCGCGTAACTCGGCCAGATAGGCATCCAGCGCCGAGAAGTCATAGCTGCCGTCGCTGTCGCCCATGATGATGTACTTGCCGCGCGCATGCGCGATGCCGGCAATCAAGGCAGCGCCGTATCCCGGCTGCGGCGCATCGATGACGCGCGCGCCCAACGATTGGGCTACCCGCTGCGAGCCATCGGTCGATCCGTTGTCACTGACAAGCACCTCGCCCGATACACCGGTACGCGCGAAGAAGGCGAATGCCTGACCAATGCACGCAGGCAACGTCTTTGCCTCGTTGAGGCAAGGCATGAGGATGGTGAGTTCGGCAGTGCCCATGAAAAAAGCGGCCGCAGCCGCTTCTTGTCGCTGTGACAGCTGATTATCCGCGGCAGGAGCCGGGCATCCACTTGATGGGCGTGCCCGAGCAGACCCAC
>DATILF010000229.1:0-5525 GCA_035476755.1 Ramlibacter sp. | reverse complement strand
CAGCCAGGTGGCCAACGTGTCTTTGCTGGATTCCCGCACCATCAGCGTCCAGCCCTGGGAAAAGGGCATGGGCGCCAAGATCGAAAAGGCGATTCGCGACAGCGACCTGGGGCTGAACCCCGCTTCGATGGGCGACCTGATCCGCGTGCCCATGCCGCCCATGAGCGAAGAGCGCCGTAAGGAAATGACCAAGCTGGTGCGCCACGAAGGCGAGACCGCCAAGATCGCGGTGCGCAACCTGCGCCGCGATGCCAACGAGCACGTGAAGAAGCTGGTGAAGGACAAGCTCGCTTCGGAAGACGAGCAAAAGCGCTGCGAAACCGATATCCAGAAGATGACGGACCGCCACATCACTGAAATCGACCAGCTCGTCGCGGGCAAGGAACACGAGATCATGGCAGTCTAGGGCGCCCGGCGGCCCTCAGCCTGATCTCGTGAAGCTATGACCCAGGACCGCATTCCTCACCACGTCGCCATCGTGATGGACGGCAACGGCCGCTGGGCGACGCGGCGCTACCTGCCGAGGGTAGCCGGGCACAAGAAGGGCATGGACGCAATGCGTGCCTGTGTCCGTCACTGCGATGCCCGGGGCGTGAAGGTGCTGACGGTGTTCGCGTTCTCCTCCGAGAACTGGAATCGGCCGGCCGAGGAAGTGTCCGGCCTGATGGAGCTGCTGGCCGTGGCGCTTGCACGAGAAGTGCCCCAGCTCAATGCCGAAGGCGTGCGGCTTCATTTCGTGGGCGACCGGGCGGCGCTGTCCGACAAGGTGCGGGCCGGGTTGGCGCGGGCCGAGGCCGACACCGCGGCCAACGAGCGGCTCATCTTCAATGTCTGCTTCAACTATGGCGGCCGCTGGGACATGGCCCAGGCGGCCGCGAAGCTTGCCGCGCGCGGCGAACCCATCACCGAGCAGGCCCTGTGCGGGGCCATGGCCCTCGCGCATGTGCCCGATCCCGACCTCGTCATTCGCACCGGCGGCGAGCGCAGGCTGAGCAACTTTCTGCTGTGGCAGGCAGCTTACGCCGAACTCTATTTCACCGACAAGCTCTGGCCGGAATTCGACGACGCGGCCCTGGACGAGGCGCTGGCCGACTACGCGGCGCGCGAACGGCGATTCGGCAAGACTTCCGAGCAGGTGACGCCCACCAAGGCGAAGAAGGCCGCCTGAGCCCCAGGTCCCGCCCATGCTGAAGCAGCGCATCATCACCGCGATCGTCCTGCTGGCGATCCTGTTGCCGGCCCTTTTCTGGCCATCGCCGGCTCCGTTCGTGGCGGTGGTCCTGGTTCTCATTGCCGCCGGCGCCTGGGAGTGGGGCCGCCTGAATGGGCTGGGGCAGGGCGGCTCGGTCGTCGCGGCGGTCTCGTGCCTGCTGCTTTGCGGGTACTCCTGGTATGCCGGCTGGATCGATCGCCCCGCGCCCTTGCTGTGGTCGGTGGCCGGCGCCGTGTGGGTGCTGGCCGGCGCCTGGCTGCTGCGCATCGGCGTGGCCGGCTGGCCGCACATTCCCAGGGCGCTGCGACTGGTGCTCGGCATCCTCGCGCTGTGGCTGGCGTGGCTGGCCGCCGCGCAAGCCCGCGTCATCGGCATCAACTTCCTGCTGTCGGTGCTGGTGCTGGTGTGGGTGGCGGACATCTTCGCCTATTTCGCCGGTCGCGCATTCGGCCTCAAGTTCACAAGCAACAAGCTGGCCCCATCGATCAGTCCCGGCAAGAGCTGGGAGGGCGTCTGGGGCGGCATGGCCGGCGTGCTGGTCCTGGCGATCGGCTGGACGCTGGCCGACAGCGCCCAGCAGGCCGCGGTGCCCAGCCTCTACACGCGCATTGCATCTTCCGGTTGGTGGCTGCTGGTGATCGCCGCTGTTTTCATGGCCAGCATGAGCGTGGTCGGCGACCTGGTCGAATCGCTGATCAAGCGCAGCGCCGGGGTGAAGGATTCCAGCAAGCTGCTGCCGGGGCACGGCGGCGTGCTGGACCGCGTGGACGCCCTCCTGCCCACCCTGCCGCTGGCCATGATGCTCATGACACTGACCTCCCGATGAAACAACGCATCGCCGTCCTCGGCTCCACCGGATCGGTGGGCGCCAATACCCTGGACGTCATCTCCCGCCATCCTGACCGCTTTGAAGTGTTCGCCCTGACGGCGGCCACCCAGGTGGACCTCATGCTGCGCCAGTGCGCGCAATACCGGCCGGCGTTCGCCGTCATGGCCGATGAAGGCGCCGGACGGGCGCTGGCCCAAGCCGTCGCAGCCAATGGGCTGCCGACGCGCGTGCTGTGGGGCGCGAAACCGCTCGAGGAGGTGGCCTCGCACGAACTGGTGGATGCCGTGATGGCGGCTATCGTCGGCGCGGCCGGTCTGGCGCCTTGCCTGGCGGCGGCGCGGGCGGGCAAGCGCCTGCTGCTGGCCAACAAGGAAGCACTGGTGGTGGGCGGCGACATGTTCCTGCAAGCCCTGCGGCAGGGCGGCGGCAAGCTGCTGCCGATCGACAGCGAGCACTCGGCGATTTTCCAGTCGCTTCCGGAAGATCCGGCCACCTGGGAGGCGCGGGTCGAAAAGATCATCCTCACGGCTTCGGGCGGGCCGTTTCGCACACGTGAACCCGCGACGCTGCGCCACGTCACGCCCGAGGAGGCCTGCGCCCACCCGAACTGGGTGATGGGCCGCAAGATCTCCGTGGACTCGGCCACCATGATGAACAAGGCGCTGGAGGTCATCGAAGCGCGCTACCTGTTCGGGCTGGAGCCGGACCGGCTGGAGGTGGTGATCCACCCCCAGAGCGTCATCCATTCCATGGTGCAGTACCGCGATACCTCGGTCGTGGCCCAGCTGGGCACGCCCGATATGCGGGTTCCGATCGCCTATGGCCTCGCCTGGCCCGACCGCGTCGCCTCTGGCGCCCAGGCCCTGGATTTCCGGGCCCTGGCCGACATGAGTTTCGAATCGCTGGACAGCCGCGGCCACCGCGAGCGCTTTCCAGGGCTCGGCCTGGCCTGGGACGCCCTGCGCGCCACGGCCGGCACCACGGCTGTGCTGAACGCGGCCAACGAGGTGGGCGTGGCGGCCTTCCTGGAGCGTGAGATCCGGTTCGACCAGATCCACGGCGTGAATGTTGCAACTTTGGAAGCGGTTACAGCCTCCAACCCGGAATCGCTGGAAGATCTGCTGGCGCTGGACGCCCGCTCCCGCGAGGCCGCCCGGCGGGCTATCAACCGTTTGGCCTGACCGGAGCCCCCAATCGCATGCTCACAATCGTTGCCTTCATCGTCGCCCTGGGCCTGCTGATCGCGGTCCACGAGTACGGCCATTACCGTGTGGCCGTTGCCTGTGGCGTGAAAGTGCTGCGCTTTTCCGTCGGCTTCGGCAAGACGCTTTACCGCTGGAAATCCAGGAAGCAGCGCCCGGGGCAGGACACCGAGTTCGTCATCGGCGCCTTTCCGCTGGGCGGCTACGTGAAGATGCTCGACGAGCGGGAAGGACCGGTAGCTCCCGAGGAGCGCCACCTGGCCTTCAACACGCAGCCCTTGAAGTCGCGCGCGGCGATCGTGGCAGCCGGCCCGGCGGCCAACCTGCTGCTGGCGATCTTGCTCTATTCAGTGGTCAACTGGTATGGGGTGCAGGAGCCCAGGCCCGTGCTCGCCAGTCCGGTCGCCGGCTCCGTGGCCGACAAGGCCGGATTGCGCGGCGGGGAGGTCGTGCAGGCTGGTGGCTTCGCGGACGAGGAGTTGCAGCCGGTGCGCTCTTTCGAGGACCTGCGTTGGCTGCTGACGCGCGGCGCACTGGATGGGCGTGACGTGCGGCTGCAGCTGGCCGGCGCCCGGCCCGCGACAAGCACCGAAGCCGTGCTGGCCCTGAGCGAAATTGCTTCGCGCGAAGCGGACGCACAGCTTTTCCGGCGGGTGGGTATCCTGGGGCCGTGGACCCCTCCTGTGATCGGCGACGTGATGGAAGCGGGCGCGGCGCAGCGGGCCGGCCTGCGCAAGGGCGATGTCGTCCAGGCCGTGGGCGCGACGCCGGTGGTCGATGGGCAGCAACTGCGCGAACTCATACGCGTCGGGCAGGGCGGGCAACAGGCCTGGCGCGTGCAGCGGGGCGGCCAGACGCTCGAACTGCAGGTGCGACCCGATGTGGTGCAGGATGGCGCGGCCCCGATCGGACGCATCGGCGCCTACGTGGGTGCGCCCCCGGAGTTCGTCACCGTGCGGCATGGTCCGCTCGATGGCCTGTGGAAAGGGGTGGTGCGCACCTGGGAGGTGTCGGTGCTGACCCTGCGCATGATGGGCCGCATGGTGATTGGCGAAGCTTCGCTCAGGAACCTGAGCGGCCCGCTCACGATCGCGGACTATGCGGGCAAGTCGGCCAGCATGGGGCTCTCGCAATACCTCGTGTTCCTGGCCCTCATCAGCGTCAGCCTCGGGGTGCTGAACTTGCTGCCGCTGCCGGTCTTGGACGGCGGGCACCTGATGTATTATCTTTGGGAGGCCGTCACGGGCAAGAGCGTCTCCGACGCCTGGATGGAGCGCCTGCAGCGTGGCGGGGTCGCGGTGCTGCTGGTCATGATGACGATCGCGCTGTTCAACGACGTCACCCGTCTCTTTGGTTAATCTAAATTCGGCTGCTGCCGCCCACTGCCCCGGGGCGGCGTGGGCACAACCTTGATTTCATGAAAAAACAACTAAAGCGCTTCCGCGTGCGTACCGTTTCGGCGATGGTCGCCATGGCATTCGTGACCAACGCCTGGGCAGTCGATCCGTTCACCGTGCGCGATATCCGCGTGGAAGGCTTGCAGCGCGTCGAGCCGGGCACCATCTTCGCTTCGCTGCCCTTTCGCATCGGCGACCTGTACAACGACGAGAAGGGCTCCGCCGCCATTCGCGCGCTGTTCGGCCTGGGCCTGTTCAAGGACGTCCGCCTGGAGGTGAGCGGCAACGTGCTGGTGGTGATCGTCGAGGAGCGCCCCACCGTCGCCGACGTGGACTTCGTCGGCGCCAAGGAATTCGACAAGGACGCCCTGAAGAAGGCCCTGCGCGAAATCGGCCTGACCGAAGGACGGCCGTACGACCAGAGCCTGGCCGACCGCGCCGAGCAGGAGCTCAAGCGCCAGTACATCAACAAGAGCCTGTACGGCGCCGAGATCGTCACCACGGTCACCCCGATCGAGCGCAACCGGATCAACCTCACGTTCACCGTGACCGAGGGTGAGCCCGCCCGCATCAACGAGATCCGCATCGTCGGCAGCAAGGCCTTCGGCGAATCAACCCTCCGGGGCCTGTTCGACCTGGACACCGGCGGCTTCCTGTCCTGGTACACCAAGTCCGACCGCTATTCCCGCGCCAAGCTCAACGCCGACCTGGAGGCGCTGCGCTCCTACTACCTCAGCCGCGGTTACCTGGAGTTCCGGGTCGACTCGACCCAGGTCGCGATCTCCCCGAACAAGCAGGATATTTCGATTACGGTCAACGTGACCGAAGGCCAGCGCTTCGTGGTGTCCAGCGTGCGGCTCGAAGGCAATTACCTGGGCCGCGAT
>DATILF010000228.1:0-14173 GCA_035476755.1 Ramlibacter sp. | reverse complement strand
CGCGCGGCTCGGTGCGGGCGCGGGTGCCGGGGCCGGCGCAGGCGCCGCGCTGGGGCTGATCGGGCGGGCGTAGTTGACCACGTAGCGCACCGTCTCCTGGATCGGCGCGTGCTGCAGCAGCAGCCACAGCAGCGCGGCGTGCACGGCGCCGGCCGTGACCATGCCGGTGGGCGACATGCGCTGTCGGGGAAACGGCGGGGCAGTGGGCCGATGGAGCATGAGGTCAAGGGCGCCTCCACGCTGCGCTGCCCCCGAAGGGGCTGTCTTGCCTAGTGGCGGCAGGTCGGCAAGACGCCCGTTTGGGATAATCGCACAAATGAGTCGCAAGCCACGCGTTGTTGTCGGTCTGAGCGGGGGTGTCGACTCCGCCGTGAGCGCGCACCTGCTCCAGCAGCAGGGCTGGGAGGTGGTCGGCATTTTCATGAAGAACTGGGAAGACGACGACGACAGCGAGTACTGCTCGTCCAACGAAGACTTCGTGGACGCCGCCAGCGTGGCCGACGTGTTGGGCATCGAGATCGAGCACGTCAACTTCGCGGCCGAATACAAGGACCGCGTCTTCGCCGAGTTCCTGCGCGAATACCAGGCCGGCCGCACGCCCAACCCCGACGTGCTGTGCAACGCCGAGATCAAGTTCAAGGCCTTCCTCGACCATGCCATGCGGCTGGGTGCGGAAAAGATCGGCACCGGCCATTACGCGCGGGTGCGCGAGCGCGCAGGCCGCTTCGAGCTGCTCAAAGGCCTGGACGACACCAAGGACCAGAGCTATTTCCTGCACCGCCTGAACCAGGCGCAGCTGTCGAAGACGCTGTTCCCGGTGGGCGAGCTGCGCAAGAGCGAGGTGCGGCGCATCGCCGAGGAGATCGGCCTGCCCAATGCGAAGAAAAAGGACTCCACCGGCATCTGCTTCATCGGCGAGCGGCCCTTCCGCGACTTCCTCAACCGCTACATCAGCAAGGAACCGGGACCCATCAAGGACGAGCGCGGCCGCGTGGTCGGGCAGCACCAGGGGCTGTCGTTCTATACGCTGGGGCAGCGCCAGGGGCTGGGCATCGGCGGCGTGAAGGAAAAGGGCGCGCAGCGCGGCGGCGGCGAACATGCGCCCTGGTTCGTGGCGCGCAAGGACATCGCGAAGAACACGCTGTGGGTGGTGCAGGGGCACGACCACCCGTGGCTGCTGTCACCGGCGCTCGATGCGGACGACGCGAGCTGGGTGTCCGGCGAAGCCCCCGCACCCGGCCGCTATGCCGCGAAAGCACGTTACCGGCAGTCGGATGCGCCCTGTACCCTCACCCGGGCCAGCCAAGCCGGCTTCCGCCTGGACTTCGAGGAAGCGCAGTGGGCCGTCACACCGGGGCAATCGGCCGTCCTGTATGACGGCGAGGTCTGCCTGGGTGGGGGCGTGATCGCCTCCAGGGCCGAGCTACCCCTGAATGCGGCGGGTCAGACAGCGAAGACGCTGTCCATGAGCTGAATTTCCGCGCGCGGCAGCTTCAGTGCCGCCGCCCGTTGCCGCCAACCCCGGACGACGGCATTCACCTCGTCGAGGATGCGCTGGGCCTCGCCGGAATCCGTGATGCGGAAGAAGGCAGCCGCGCTCCTCAGCACTTGCAGGTCGGGCGCTCCCGATGCGCCGTCCCAGGTGAGCGCGTGCACGTCCTTGTCCGGGTTCGGATTCATGTCGAAGGCGGGACTCAGGCGCCATCCACTCGGCTCGCGGATGAAGCCGTGGTTGCGCAGGTGGTCATCCCGATTGCCCACCTGCAGGTTGAACACGGCCCGGCGAAAGAGCTGGCGCAGGTCTTCTGCCAGCCCTGCCCCTCCTTCGGTTTCGATGAGCTCGGCCAGGTCGAGGTAGCTCGCCCCCTCCTGCCCATCCTGCCGCCCCAGGAGGGTGATGGCGGAGGCATACATCCGCCTGCCGGCCGGTTCGCCCCCTGCGCCGCGATCGAACCGCTGGACACAGAAAGTCCTGTAGCGGCCGCCGAGATCGAGCAGCTCGGACTTTGGAACGTCGATACCGGCATCACGAGCCATCTGGTGCGTCAGGTACTCCCAGGCGCCCCAGTCCCGGCGGTCGTCGTGCCCCGGAAATTTGGCCAGCCACAGCGTGCCATCCACCTGCGTGAAGGAGGCCTTCGGCCGGGCCCCGCCGAGCGAGGTGCCCGGCGCCATCAGCATGGACAACCATTTCTCGTACTCGGGCAGGCTTTCCACGCCCGGCTCATCGAGTTTCGTGGCGATCGCCGCGAGCTCCCTCAAGTCCGTCACGGGTGGCGCCGGCAGGTCGTGGTCGTCCAGGAAGGCCTGCTCGGGCCCGCGGCGAAAGCGCAGTGCCCCGGTGCGTGTGAAATCGTGGACGCCCAGGAGGAAATCCAGGTCGGTCAGCCTGCGTGTCCTGCGGCCTTCCCTGCTGGCCTGCAAGGCTTCACGCCGCTCCATCAGCACCCGGCCCCATCGATCGGGGGCGGAGTCCAGGAAGATCCCGAAACCCGGCGCCAGGCGCGCATGCTGCTCGCCTGCGTACACGTCGAGGTGAGGGTCTAGCTGGAAGACGCGCGTCGAGTTGAGCCACTCCCGGGCGTACTCGAACGAGGGCGGCAGGTCGACCCGGGTTTCTGCCGGGAAGAGCTTGCCCACCCTCTCGCACGGGCCCAGCTCGGGCGCGTCGAGGTGCACTTCGATGAAAGGCCGTCCGGTGTCGTTCGTCGCCATGCCCGACGCCTTCAGGGTTCGACGCCTGTTTCGCCGCGGCGGCCCAGGACCTTGAGATCCTGGAGCTTGCGGCCGAGCACGTCGTCGCGGGCCAGCGTCTCCAGGTCCTGCTCGAGGCCGAGCACCCGCAGCGCTCGCAGGTAGGTGCCCAGCGAGACGTTCGGGTCGCCTTCCTCCAGCCGCGCCAGCGTGTTGCGCGAAATGCCCAGCCGCTCCGCGAAGACCGGCGTGGACAGCTCGCGCCTCAGCCGAGCCAGCTTCAGTCGCTGACCGAGGGCCCGCGACAGCTTGGCCAACCCGGGAGAGAGGGGGAGGTGGGTTCGAGCCATGTCAATATCTTAAGCATAATCCAGCAATTTTGCTCATTTTATGGAGCATCACCACGAGCGACAAGCAGGCAAGCGCAATACTTTGCGCACTAGTACCGTATTCTGCTCAAGATATCGACCACAGCGAGGTCTGCCTGGGCGGCGGCGTGATCTCGTCGTTCTCGGACTAAGGCTGACGCCGCGCACGCCGCCGCCGAGGCTTGGCCGCGCCGGCGTCTTGGTTTAGAGTGATTCGAGGGCCAGGTCGCGTGCCGCCCTCGCCCCTCCTCCCCCGCGCCAAGGAACCGACATGCTGACCGCAGACGAACTGGCCCAGGTCCCCCTCTTTGCCGATGTCCCGCCCGACCAGATCGAACGGCTGGCCCGGGACTGTCCGGACATTCACCTGACCGCGGGTGAGTTCGCGATGCATGAGGGCGATGACCGGGCCCTGTTCATCGTCCTGTCCGGGTTGCTGGAAGTCGTCAAGCTGATGGATGGGGTGCCGCGGGTCATCGGCAAGCGAGCGCCGGGCCAGGTGCTCGGCGAGGTGCCGATGACGATGGGAACGCCCTTTCTGGGCGGCGGGCGCGCTGTCCTGCCCTCGCGCGTGATGCGCATCGAGCCGCGCCAGTACTACGAGCTGGCCGCCAACTGCCCCTCGGTGGCGCAAAAGGTCAACGAGCTGGCGCGCGAGCGCATGGGCGGCCTGCAGGGCCTGGCGACCGAGGCGCCCACGGCCAAGGTGGTGATGCTCGGCCACCGCTGGGACACGGCCTGCCACGACCTGCGCCGCTTCCTGGCGCGCAACCAGATCGCCTTCGACTGGGCCACGCCGGATGCGCCGGATTTCGCCACGCGCTGGAAGGGCCCCACGCTGGGCGAAGCCGATTGGCCGGCGGTGCGGCTGGCCGACGGAACGGTGATGGTCAAGCCGCCCGCCCGCGAACTGGCGCGCCGGCTCGGCCTGCAGACCCATGCCGCACACAGCGCGTACGACACGGTCATCGTGGGCGGTGGCCCGGCCGGGCTGGCCGCCGCGGTGTACGGGGCCTCGGAAGGCTTGCGCACCCTGGTGGTGGAGCGCGAGGCGCCGGGCGGCCAGGCCGGCACGTCCTCGCGCATCGAGAACTACCTGGGCTTTCCCCATGGCGTGTCCGGCGACGAACTGTCCAGCCGCGCCCTGCAGCAGGCCAAGCGCCTGGGCGCCGAGATCCTGGTGACGCGCAACATCGATCGCATCGACCCAGACGCGCGGTGCATCTACCTGGACGGCGGCGATGTGCTGCAGGCCCGGTCGCTGATCCTTGCCACGGGCGTGAGCTGGCGCCGTCTGGCGATCGAAGGCTTCGACCGGTTGATCGGCAAGGGCATCTACTATGGCGCGGCACGCAGCGAAGCGAATTCCACCCAGGGCCTGGACATCCACCTGATCGGCGCGGGCAACTCGGCTGGGCAGGCCGCGCTGTTCTTCGCCAACCATGCACGCAGCGTCACGCTGCTGGTGCGGGGCGGCTCGCTGGAAAAGAGCATGTCGCGTTACCTGATCGAGCAGTTGCGCAACAAGTCCAACATCGCGGTGGCGTTGCACAGCGAAATCGCGAGCGTCCATGGCACCGACCATCTCACGGCCGTCGATCTCGCGGACCGCAAGAGCGGTGAAGTCAGGCGGGTGGACTGCGGCGGCCTGTTCGTGTTCATCGGCGCCGACGCGCAAACCGAATGGCTGCCCGAGCAGATCGCGCGCGATCAGCGCGGCTATGTGCTCACGGGCAGTGACGTCGTGCAAGCCGGGCGCTGGGCGCAGCCGCGCGACCCCTTCCTGCTGGAGACCAGCGTGCCCGGCGTCTTTGCCTGCGGCGATGTTCGCCTGAGCCCCGTGAAACGCGTGGCGTCCGCCGTGGGCGAAGGCAGCATGGCCATCGCGTTCACCCATCAGTACCTGCAGCTGAGCCCGTCAGGCGGCTGAGGCGCCTCCTGGCGGCGAAAGAGCCGTTAGAACGGAATGTCGTCGTCCATGTCGTCGAAGCCGGTGGAGGGCTTCGATGCGGCCGGGCGTTGTGCCGGCGCCGGGGCGGGCGGACGCGATGCCGGCGCCGGACGGCTGCGGGGTGCGCCGCCGCCGTCCTCATCGCCACTCGGGCCGCCCATTCCCTGCCGTGCGCCGAGCAGCTGCATTTCGCTGGCGATGATGTCGGTGGCGCTCTTCTCGATGCCGTCCTTGTCGGTGTACTTGCGATAGGTCAGGCGCCCTTCCACATAGATGGGGCTGCCCTTCTTGACGTACTCGCCCACGATCTCGGCCAGGCGCTCGAAGAAGGTGACGCGGTGCCACTGTGTTTCCTCGACCATTTCGCCCGACGTGCGGTCCTTGCGGCGGCTGGTGGTGGCGATGCTGACGTTAGCGACCGCCCCGCCGGATGGCAGGTAACGGACTTCGGGATCGCGGCCGCAGTTGCCGACCAGGATGACTTTGTTGACGGATGCCATTGAATCTGCTCCTCCACTACACGTGGGTTTGATGACGGGACGGTAAGCCGCGGCTCGCCCCGTCGGCCTCGATGAAAACGGATTATGTCGCCTGAGCTTCGTCGGCCAGCACTTCTTCGGCCGACTGGCGGGGCGCGGGCGCCCGCATCGGCCAGGCCACCACCAGCCACAACAGCATCAGGCCGGCACAGGCCGCGAACACGCCTTGACTACCAACGTTCTTGGCCAGCCAGCCGCCGACAGCACCCCCTGCAAAAAAACCCAGTGACTGGAGGGTGTTGTACACGCCCAGCGCGGCCCCGCGGGCATGCGGGGGCGCCATGCGCGAGGCCATGCTGGGCTGGCTGGCCTCCAGCACGTTGAAGCCGCAGAAAAAGACGAAGAGCAGGAACGCCAGCGCGGCCACCCCGGGCTGGCTGGCGATGAGCAGCAGCCCGACCTGGACCAGCGTCACCACGCCCACCGACGCCAGGAACACCGCGCGCAGGTAGCCGCGCCGCTCCAGCGGGAACAGGGTCATGCCCATCACCACGAACGAGGCCAGCACGGCCGGCAGGTACACGTACCAGTGCTCATCCTTGGCCAGGCCGGCTTCCACCAGCAGCGCCGGGATGGCCACCCACATGGCCAGCTGCACCGCATGGAGCACGAAAACGCCCACGTCCAGCCGCAGCAGCCCGGGATGGCTGAGCACCTCCGAGAGCCGGCCTTTGGGCATATTCTTGTGCTGCAGCGGCTCCGGCGGCGTCCACCAGGCGACTACGGCAATGCACCCCAGGGCCAGGGCGCCGGTCACCGCGAACAGGCCGCCCAGGCCGATCACGGCGGAGAGCAGGGGCGCCGCCACCAGCGACAGCGCGAACATCAGGCCGATGCTGGCGCCCACCAGGGCCATGGCCTTGGTGCGCACCTCGTCGCGGGTCTGGTCGGCCAGCAGGGCCGTGACGGCGGCCGACACCGCACCGGCGCCCTGCAGCGACCGGCCCGCGATGAGCCAGCCCAGCGTGGGCGCCGCCGCCGCGAGGAAACTGCCCGCCGCGAAGACGAGCAGACCGATGATGATGACGCGCTTGCGGCCGAACCGGTCCGAGGCCATGCCGAAGGGGATCTGCAGGAGGCCCTGGGTCAGGCCGTAGATACCCATGGCCAGGCCGACCAGCGCCGGATCGCCGCCGCCGGGGTAGCGGGCGGCCTCCAGGGCGAACACGGGCAGCACCAGGAACAGGCCCAGCATGCGGGCCGCGAAGATGGTCGCCAGCGAGCCGCTGGCCCGGCGTTCGGCCGGGGTCATGCGGGCGGCGGCGACAGGAAGGGGGGATGCAGTCACGAAAAAGGATGGGAAGCAGGAAGCGGACCGGCCTCGGGCCAGGGCCGAGGGCGGCGAACCCGCCATTGTCCGGCATTCCGGCCGGGCCACCCGCCCGGAATGGCTTGCCGGTCTATCATGTTGGGTTTTCCCGCGCGAACCCGACCTTGAACGACACGACCGAAGGCAAGTACCTGGGGGCGCTCGCCGCCCAGCGGATCAGCATCCGCGGTGCCCGCACGCACAACCTCAAGAACATCGACCTGGACATCCCGCGCAACCAGCTGGTGGTGATCACCGGCTTGTCGGGGTCGGGCAAGTCCTCGCTCGCGTTCGACACGCTCTATGCCGAGGGCCAGCGGCGCTACGTGGAGAGCCTGTCGGCCTATGCGCGGCAATTCCTGCAGCTAATGGACAAGCCGGACGTGGACGTGATCGAGGGCCTCTCGCCGGCGATCTCCATCGAGCAGAAGGCCACCTCGCACAACCCGCGCTCCACGGTAGGCACCGTGACGGAAATCCACGACTACCTGCGCCTGCTGTTCGCCCGCGCCGGCACGCCCTACTGCCCCGACCACAACATCCCCTTGCAGTCGCAGACCGTCTCGCAGATGGTGGATGCCGTGCTGGCGCTGCCGGAAGACACCCGGCTGATGATCCTGGCGCCGGTGGCGCGCGAGCGCAAGGGCGAGTTCGTGGATGTATTCGCCGAGATGCAGGCCCGGGGCTACGTGCGCTTCCGGGTGGACGGGCAGGCTTATGAATTCGACGCCCTGCCCAAGCTGAAGAAGACCGAGAAGCACGACATCGATGTCGTGATCGACCGCCTGAAGGTGCGGCCCGATGCCCAGCAGCGCCTGGCCGAGAGCTTCGAGGCCGCGCTGCGGCTGGCGGATGGCCGCGCCATTGCCGTGGAAATGGACAGCAACGCGGAACACTGGTTCAACGCGAAGTTCGCCTGCCCCATCTGCAATTACTCCATCAGCGAGCTGGAGCCACGCCTGTTCTCGTTCAATTCGCCGGTGGGCGCCTGCCCGTCGTGCGACGGCCTGGGCCACATGGAGTTCTTCGACCCGGCGCGGGTGGTGGCCTTTCCCACCCTGTCGCTGGCCAGTGGGGCCATCAAGGGCTGGGACCGGCGCAACGGCTATTACTTCGCGCTGATCGAAAGCCTGGCCAAACATTACAAGTTCAACGCGGACATGCCGTTCGAGGAGCTGGCCGATACCGTGCGGCAAGCGGTGCTGCACGGCTCGGGCGAGGAAGAGATCCGCTTCAGCTACACCATGGACTCCGGCGCCTCGGCCGGGCGCAAGGTCACCAAGAAGCATCCGTTCGAAGGGATCATTCCCAACATGGCGCGGCGCTACCGCGAGACCGATTCGGTGGCGGTGCGCGAGGAGCTGGCACGCTACCGCAGCCTGCAGCCCTGCCCCGAATGCCACGGCACGCGCCTGCGCAGCGAAGCGCGGCACGTGAAGGTGGGCGAAGGCGATCAGGCCCGCGCCATCTACGAGATCGGCCACGCCACGCTGCGCGAGAGCTTCGCCTACTTCGACGGCCTGAAGCTGCACGGCGCCAAGGCCGAGATCGCCGAGAAGGTGATCCGCGAGATCGGCCTGCGGCTGAAATTCCTGAACGACGTGGGCCTCAATTACCTCAGCCTGGACCGCAGCGCCGAGACGCTCTCCGGCGGCGAGGCGCAGCGCATCCGCCTGGCCTCGCAGATCGGCTCGGGCCTCACGGGCGTGATGTACGTGCTGGACGAGCCCAGCATCGGCCTGCACCAGCGCGACAACGACCGCCTGATCGACACGCTGCGCCACCTGCGCGACATCGGCAACAGCGTGATCGTGGTGGAGCACGACGAGGACATGATCCGCGCGGCCGACCACCTGATCGACATGGGGCCGGGCGCCGGCATCCACGGCGGGCGCGTGATGGCGCAGGGCAGCTACGAGGACGTGAAGGCCACGGCCGGCTCGCTCACGGGCCAGTACCTCTCGGGTGCGAAGTGCATTGCGGTGCCGAAAAAGCGCACGGCCTGGCTGCCGGTGCTGGACCTCGCGCCCGCGGAGCGCAAGGCTTCACGGTTTCCGCCCAGCGATGCCGCGGTGCGCCGCGCCGCGCGCGAGGCCGAACACCTGGCCACGCAGGGCAACGTGCAGGAAATCCGCGTGTTGGGCGCCACCGGCAACAACCTGAAAGACGTGAACGTCGCCTTTCCCGTCGGTCTGCTCACCTGTGTGACCGGGGTGTCGGGTTCGGGCAAATCGACGCTGGTCAACGACACGCTGTATGCCGCCGTGGCGCGCACGCTGTACCGCGCGCATGAGGAACCCGCGGCGCATGAGGCGGTGGAAGGCATCGAGCACTTCGACAAGGTGATCAACGTCGACCAGTCGCCGATCGGCCGCACGCCACGCAGCAACCCGGCCACCTACACCGGCCTGTTCACACCCATCCGCGAACTGATGGCCGAAGTGCCCATGGCCAAGGAGCGCGGCTACGGCCCCGGCCGCTTCTCGTTCAACGTGGCGGGCGGCCGCTGCGAAGCCTGCCAGGGCGACGGCGTGGTGAAGGTGGAGATGCACTTCCTGCCCGACGTGTACGTGGCCTGCGACGTGTGCAAGGGCCAGCGCTATAACCGCGAGACGCTGGAAGTGCAGTGGAAGGGCCGCAACATCGCCCAGCTGCTGGACATGACGGTGGAAGACGCCTACCTGTTCCTGAAGCCCGTGCCCACCATCGCGCGCAAACTGCAGACCCTGCTGGACGTGGGCCTGTCCTACGTGAAGCTGGGCCAGGCCGCGACCACCCTCTCGGGCGGCGAGGCGCAGCGGGTGAAGCTGGCGCTCGAACTGTCCAAGCGCGACACCGGCCGCACCCTCTACATCCTGGACGAGCCCACCACCGGACTGCACTTCGCCGACATCGACCTGCTGCTCAAGGTGCTGCACCAGCTGCGCGACGCCGGCAACACCATCGTGGTGATCGAACACAACCTGGACGTGATCAAGACGGCCGACTGGATCATCGACATGGGCCCCGAAGGCGGCGCCGGCGGCGGTGAGGTGGTGGGCGTGGGCACGCCGGAAGACATTGCGGCCAATCCGCGCAGCCACACGGGACGGTATCTGATGCGGCTGCTTTGAGGCGGCGGCTGGCAGCGATCCGGGCGACTGGGCACGCCGGCCAGGCCATCTTGGATGGCAGGCTATAGTGCCGGAAGCACAATGAACTCTAGCCGACGGACCGATCAAGCGGGAGGTGCGGCCATTATGGGGAGGGAATATGCGGATGCAATGCAAACGGGGCAGGCGCGACCTGTCGCCGTACTTGACGGCTGGCGAGCGATTACGTGTGTTCAGGCTCTTTGGGATGCCGCTCGTCGCGAGGCGATTTGGCGGGATATCCGTAAAGGCCGAAGTTAGACGACAGCAGACATTGCGTTAGGTTTCACAAGGAGCGTCCGACCGTGGCCACCAAGGAAGAACTCGCTGCATTCATCGCACGCGAGTTCCCTCAAACCAAGTGCGCCATCCTCGAGGTGGGCAACAGCAGTGCAACCGTCTCTCACGAGGTTGGCCCAGCCGAACTTCGGCCCGGAGGCACTGTCTCAGGTCCCGTTCTCATGGCCACGGCCGACGTGGCACTCTACGTTGCCATCCTCGGAGAAATCGGTATCGTCCCGTTGACGGTAACCACCAGCCTGAACATCAACTTCCTTCGCAAGCCAGTGGCAACGGCACGCGTCATTGGCATATGCAAGCTCATCAAGCTAGGGCGCTCTCTGGCCGTTGGTGAGGTCAGCCTGTACTCGGAGGGGCGGAATGAACTGGTCGCGCATGCCGTCGGAACGTACTCCATTCCTTCGGCGTAGAAGGCACGAACCCGAACACAAGGCCCCCGCCGAAAGTGAAACCTAACCCTTCGGTCGAGGCGACAGCCAACAGCGGGTCACTTGGGCCGCGGGGCACCCAGGTCTATCATGTGCCCCGCGGCCCAAGCGCCCCACCGCCGACCGCGCCTCACCTCAAACGTTATACCTCTCGGGTTGCGCCATGCTGAAGTCTCATATGGATGCGGTGGAAAACTCGCTAGTGCAAACCTCTTTGATTCCGGCGAACTCCGGACACACATTACATCGAGGGACTCCGCGCGAAGCCTTTATCAAACAGTTCCTCGAAGGGCACCTTAGTGCCAGCGTCTCCATTGGCACTGGCGAGATCATCGATGCGGCCTCCGCACCTCGTGCGCCTCGAAATCAGTTCGACATCGTCATTTACAAAAACAACTATCCGAAGCTCGACTTCGGGGGTGGCATCAACGGCTTCATGATTGAGTCGGTGGTCGCAACGATAGAAGTCAAGTCACTTCTCGACCAAGCAGGAATTGACCAGTCGGTTAAGGCAGCTCACACTGCAAAAAGTCTGACGCCGAACATCAATCGGAGCTTCAGCACGGGTTGGACCCCCCCGCGGGTTCTCAATTTTGTTGTGTCGTATCAGGGCCCGGCGCAGATGGCGACTGTTCATGGATGGATCATGAATTCGCACGCAACGCAGGGCATTGCCTTGCCCACGTGGAATCAAGCCGACAAGCTCTCCGTACCGGGCACGGCTCTGGATGGTGTAGTTCTGCTGCAGAAGGGTTTTGTCAAATTGGACAACTCGCCCCTAACCCTTAACACTCAGCAGCCACCTCTACTTGGTACACATGTAATCTGCGACTCGCCGTCCGGCAATCTCCTCATGCTATTTCTGGCGCTCCAGGAAGCGTGTGACAACATCCAGGGCGCGTGGCTCAATCCCATTCCGTATCTTCAAGCAGTGCGCTTTCCAAATGTCCGCATCGTCTAAAAGGTATAACGATCAATCGACACGGACGCACAAGTGCGCTCGCGCCCTTCGGTCGCGCCCAGCTTGTGCGCCGGTCAAGTCCGACGTTTAGGTTGCACGGGCTAGCAGGAAGGACTCGCACATGTGGTTGATCGTAGTTGCTGTTCTGGCCGTCGTAGGAGGTGGCATCTACTGGAAGAAGACTTCGCAGGGTCGGCAGGCCAGAAAACTACCGGCCTTGGCACCTGAGGGAATGTTCCTCGCCACTTCTTCGGAATCTCGACAGCGAGCTAACCAGCTTCTTCCGAGCCGCGGAAGCGAGGACCGACGCGACCTCCTACGTGCACCGGATGCATCTGGCCCTCCAGAGGAACATCTGGACGGTTTTCGACCGAACTCTGCGACGGACTGGATCGTCGACCTCTCATTTCCCGAGGGCATCTCCTTTCCAAAGAACAAGATCCTCGAGGTTCTCGATCGAACTTGGCTGAAGGTCATCGGAGCCCCCATGCTGTATGGCAAACCGGAAGGTGGGACCTGGACCTATGTCTTCGCGAAGGATTCCCCAGCTGCGTATTCCCAGATCGCCCTCGGATGGCGGCTCAATCAGGACTTCGACCGGGACTGGAAGCCCCCGAGGCAAGCTGACTTCGAGGCTTACCTGAAGGAGTTGACCGACCGGTGTGCAACATTTGGCGAAACTAGGCTTCTTCCGTCGTTGGCCCCCGCCGAAGCCGTCGAGAAAGCGGTTCACCTCCGGGACCTAAAGAATCGACTCTCCCAAGACGCAATCATCGTCTTGCAGGCCCCAAACAACCAGTCATACGCCGGCCTGGACATCTGGGACGCCATGCTGTCGCTCGGTCTCGAGTGGGGCGATATGGACATTTTCCATTGGCCCAATGACTCAGGAGAAGGCGGGGACTTTTGGTTTGATGTGTGGACGACAACACCGCCAGGTTATTTCTACCCCGAGGAAATTGCAGCCGGAAATGTGAAGGTAGTGAACCTCGTGTTCGGATTCTCTATCCCACGCACTTTGCAACCGGATTCTGTCTTTGAATCGATGATGCGGGCGGCAGACTACGCAAGGCACCGCCTTGGCGGTAGGCTTTTGGCTGACGACGGATCTGAATTCAAGAGTGCGGACGCCTTGCGACAGGTTCGATACGCTGCTCGCGAACTGACCGCCGCCGGTTTTCCTCCAGGTGCGAATCGGACCCTGTACCTGTTTTGAGAGACGCGAGATGCAACGTAGATTCAACGAGCAAGTGCAACACTGATCAGTTCCGATGATATAGCTTGACTGGTGTGTTGAACTCCAATCTCTTTCTCGGTCTGTTGTTCAAGTCGTCAACGATGTGATCGCAGCATCTGCAGCCAGCGCATCGCTACGGTAGAGCCGGTGTTCGCCAACCTGCGGCACAACAAGCGCTTGTAGCGCTTCACGCGGGCGGGCCAAGGTGAGCACGCAGTGGCAGCTGTATTGCCTGGTCCACAACATCGAGAAGCTGGCCAACAACGGCTATCGGTGATGGGGAAGGAGAGGCGCCTCCTTCGATTGGAGGACCTCAGAGGCTTGCAGGGCGGCGATAGGCTGTCAGAATGGCGCAAAACCGAAAATCGGCGCCACGAGGAGGAGCAAGAACATGGAACGTGTAATTCGCATCACTAACCCGGCTGCGCCGTGCGCAAATGGGGATTTTGTACAGCCTCGTTTTGCCTTAGCGGGAGTTCCAAATCTATGACCGTGCCCAACCCACCGACTGTATTGCTCGCGACGCCGATGTACTCGGCAATCGGGTACGAGGAAGAAGAGGTCTGGTCGATTCTGGACATTCTGTACTTTGCGGGCACATACGATAGCTTCTGTAGGAAGTGTGGGCGGGAGTCCACTTTCCAGATGTTGCAGCGAGACCGGCCTGCCGGGTACGTGCGGAACTTGAACAAGGAGCGCCTAGAACGGATGCAGGGCGTCAAGGCGACCCTACCCAAATTAGACGACGGGGTGTATCACCTTCAAGCAAGCTGTACACGCGTGAACCATCACAAGCAAGACTTCGTCCTCTTTGCGGAAACCGAAGTGATTCCTAAGGAGAAGGGCTTCGAGTTCAAGAGGTCGATACAGAAAATTGGTCAGCACCCTTCATATGGCGATCTTCACATCCTCCAGGTTAAGAAGTACACCCATGTGCTTACACCTGAACAGCTCGGTGAGCTCACACGTGCGATTGTACTCGCTTCCCACGATGTGGGTGTCGGCGCCTACGTGTACCTTCGCCGCATCTTTGAAGCGCTCGTTGAAGAAGCGCGTCGCCTCGCTGAAAAGGACGCGGGTTGGGACCAAGAGCAGTACCAGCGATCCAGGATGGCTGAAAAGATCGCACAGCTGAAGGCACATCTTCCGACTTTCCTCGTTGAACATGCTGCTATGTATTCGTTGCTCAGTAAGGGCGTCCATGAGTTGTCGGAGGCCGAGTGTCTCAAGCACTTCGAAACACTGCGACTCGGAA
>DATILF010000227.1:0-6839 GCA_035476755.1 Ramlibacter sp. | reverse complement strand
ACGGGCAGGCCCAGGTCGATGCGGCCGTCGCTGTCCTTGAGGATGGCGATGGCCAGCGCCAGCGGCAACTTGAGCGCATCGGGGCTGTCCACGCGCTCGCCCAGGGTCAGCTTGTCGATGACGATCTGGTTGGCGCCCTCTAGCTGGCCGGCGCGCACCTTGTACTGCAGGTCCAGCGAGATCTTGCCTTCGGCAATCCTGTAGCCCGCGAACTTCATCGTATAGGGTGATGTCGTCACCATGTCCACGTTCCGGAACACGACCCCGATGTCGGTGTTGTGGCTTGGCGCGAAGGGGTTGAGTTCGCCGCGGATGCGTGCCAGGCCGAACTCGTCCACGCGGCCGTCCAGCTCGATCTGGCTGCGTGAGTCGCGCTGGGATGACAAGCCGTTCACGACGCCGTTCAGGTCGTGGATCCTGGCCGCGAACTGGGGCCGCAGGCTGAGGTCGGTGAAATCCAGCTTGGCGTTCTGCAGGCGAATGCGCCTGACGCGCACGGGGAACGGCTCGGCGGCGGCGCTCACGACGGGCGCGGTGGGCGCGGCGGCGGGCTTCACCAGCAGGCGTGCCGCGTTCAGGCTGCGGTCGTCCTCGATGATCAGCTTGGCGTTGGCGTCAATCACGCGCAGTTCCGGGATGTCCAGCAGCGGGGGATCGAGACTGGCCGTCAGGCGTTGGGCGCCCACGTTCTTCCAGGAGGCGAACAGGTCGCCGTCGGCTTCCTGCAAGGCGAGGCCGGCGATGTCGAGGCTGCCCACGTAACGCGCGCCCGCGGTTTTTGGCGCGCCGCCGCCGAGGGTGAGATTTCCCTGTGCGGACACCTGGCCGCCCGCGATCTTCAGCTTGACGTGCTGGGCCAGCAGGGGCTGCAAAGGCGCCAGCGCCAGTTGCTGGATGCGCACGTCGGCTGCCACCGCGCCGGTGCCGGGCACCGCGCTGCCGCGCGCCGACAGCCGCCCGCCTTCACGCAGGCTCAGGCCGGCATTGAACTGAACGGCTTGCTTCGGGTTGCTGCTGGCGCCCTCGAGGCTCACCGCGAGATCGTTGACGTGGACTTTGACGCCCGTGCCCTCGTCGTGGAGGTCGGCGCCGAATTTGCTCAGCGCCACGCTCTTGGCCGCCACCGTCCATGGCGCGCCCGATGGGGCCGCAGCGGCCTGGGGGCCGGACTGAGCGATGCTGGGAAGCAGTTCCATGACATTGAGCCGGCCCGCCCGATCGCGCACCAGCTGCAACTGCCCCACATCGGCATAAAGGCGCCCCACGCTGGCCCGCCGGGCGGCCAGGTCGAGCGTGCCCTCGGTGAATCCGAGCTGTCCGAGCTTGAGCGGGGTTTGCGCGCCGCTGCCGAGCGTCAGGTCGGCCAGGCCCAACGCGGCATCCGCGAGCTTGAGTTGAAGGCCGGAGCTTGCTTGCTCAGCGTCCAGTTTCAGCTGAAGCCGCACCCTGCCAATTCCCAGCCTGAGCGCCGGGCTGACGGTCTCGTCGATGGCACTGACCGCCACCTGGTCGAACAGCACCTGCTTGATCGCCAGCTTCCAGTCCTGCACCACCACGGCCGCGCCGGGCGGCGGGGCGGCGGCGGGGCCGGCGGCTGCGACCATGAGCTGGGCCAGGTCGAGCTCGCCCTTGGCGTCGCGCCGCACGGCAAGCTTGCCGCCGTCGGCGCGCACCTCGCCGATGGTGGCCTGGCGGTGTACCAGGTCGGCATGCACGTCGGTGACGTCCAGCCGCGTCAGCGCGGCAAAGGAGTCGGTGGCGCCCTCGCGCGCAAGGGCCAGGTTGCTCAAGGCCAGGCGGGCGCCGTCCAGGCTGGCTGCCAGCTTGCCATCGGCATAGGAAAAGCGGTAAGGCAGGCTGGCCGAGAGCCGGCCGGCGGCCACCCTGGCGCGCGTGTAGGACTTCAGATACACCGCCGCTTCGGGCAGCGACGCGTCTTCCAGCGTCAGCTCACCGCTGCCCCGAATCGGATTGAGGGACGTCTGGCCCTTCCAGCGCAGCTTGCCGCCGCTGGCGGACTGGGCGCTGAAGGTGTGCGCGTCGTTCTGGTCCGGCAGCGTGCTGAAGTCGGTCAGCGCGAAATCGATGGGCGAAAACACATTGCTGTAACCGGCGCGCTGGTCCTTCATGTCCACCTGGCCCTGTTCCAGCGCGAATTGTGCGATGACGATGCGCGGCAACCCGCCCGTGCCATCCGTCTGGTCCGGCGCTGGCTTGAACCGGGCCAGCAGTTCCGCCAGATTGAACCGGCCGTCCGGCGCGATCGCCAGGGACACATGGGGGCCCGTGATGCGGATCTCGGCAAAGCTCCAGGCCCACCGGACCAGGGATCGCCACTGAAGCTCCACGGCAAGTTTGCCCACGGCGAACAGCGGTGCGCCATCGGCTTGCGCCAAGCGCAGGTCAGCCGCTTCCAGGCGCAAGGTGAAGGGGTTGAAAGTGACCTGGCCGACCGACGCCTGGTGCTCCAGTGCGGACTGCCCCCACTGGGGCAACTGGCTCTTGATCGCCAGCGGCACGATCCCGAAACCCAGCACCGCGTACGCGGCCAGCACGCCCGCCACGATCGCAATCCGGCGCTTCAGTCTTGTCGAATCCAAATTCACCTCAGGCCAGCGATCTGGCGATCATCGTCCGGGCAAGTATGACCCAAAGCGGGGGCGCCCCTCGGCCGGTCAGGGTAAACATCGACTGATTTGATTACAAAATAGAACTATATTGGTTCCTCAGCCCTCCGTCGCGCCTATCACTTTCCGGGAGCGCCATGCGCCATCGTCCCGTGCCGGGTCCTCACGGCCTGTTCAATGTGTCGAATCAGCCTCACTTTCTTGCCGATAGCAACGCCGTCGGTTGGGAGGGCGCGTTCTTTACCGATATCGACGCGGCGCAGGAGGGCACGGTCGACCACGGACACACCCGGTTTTGCGTGCAGAACTGGAGCGTGCCCTACCGCACGCGCGACCTGCGGCCGCATGCGCCATGGGTCACCTTGTGGCCCGGCATGGTGAGCTATCGCGCGGGCGACGAGCAGCGTTTCGACTGGAAGGGCGGCGGCAGCCGCCAGTTTCTGTTCGTCGATACCCGCAGGGTCGAGGAGATCATGGAGCGCGCGGGCGGGCCGCATTCGCTGCGGGGTGGCAACCGCGCAAACGTGCACTCTGCCGTCGCTGGCTGGATCATGAAGGCACTGGTGCAGGACCTGCGTGACGGCAGCCCGGCCGGCCCGCTGGTGGGCGACGGATTGATCGTCGCGCTTCTGGCCCAGCTCGCAGGCGCGGATCAGGGCACGCGCCAGGCCGGTGGCCTCGCGCCCGCGGTGCTCAAGCGGGTGCTGGCGTGCATGGACGAACGCCTGGCCGACCCGTTGACGCTGTCGGAACTGGCAGCCCTGGCGCGCGTGAGCGTGCGGCACTTTTGCCGGGCATTCCGGACCAGCACCGGCTGTTCACCCCACCAGTACCTGCTGCGCCAGCGCGTCGAGCGAGCCAAGGTGCTGATCGCCGGCGATGGCATGGCGCTGGCCGACATCGCGCAAGCCGTTGGCTTTGCCGATCAAAGCCAGTTCACTCGCACGTTCAAGCAGCACGTGGGCATGACCCCCACCGCGCACCGGACCGTCCGCTGACGCGGCCCGATCCGGCCAATCCGTCCGGAAACGACAAGACGGCCGCAGCGGCGGGGTCTAGATTCGCCCTCGCCCCAGCCGGTATTTGCCAGGCGGGCGAAGTCCAACCCTTTCGGAGACAGCCGATGCCCCTATCGTTCGTGCGCTCGCGCATGCGCCCTCTTACTCGTGCGACTCTCATGGTGTCCGCGGCCATCGCGGCCGGCTGTGGCGGCGGCAGCGCCGGCGTATCCATCCTGGCGTGCGACGCCATCTCGACGGGGGCCCTTGCCATCTCCGGACTGAAGGTGGCCAGCGCGGTCAGCGTGGGCGCCAAAACCGATGGCGCGCTGGCCAGCGACAACTACCCCGCGCACTGCCGTGTGCAAGGCACCCTGAACGAGCGCACGGGGATCGACGGCAAGCCCTACGCCATCGGGTACGAAGTGCGGTTGCCCGTCGCATGGAATGGCAAGTTCTTTTTTCAGGGCGGCGGCGGCACGGATGGCGTGGTGGTGCCCGCCACGGGCAATTTGCTGAACTCCAGCGAGAGCAATGCGCTGAGCCAGGGGTATGCGGTTGCCAGCACGGATGGTGGGCATGGCACGGGGCAAAGCGACGTGAGTTTCGGCCTCGATCCGCAGGCCCGACAGGACTACGGCTACAACGCCGTGGGTGCACTGGCGCCCGCGGCCAAGCAGATCGTGCTGCGTGCTTACGGCCGGCTGCCCGAACGGTCCTACTTCATGGGCTGCTCCAATGGCGGGCGCGGCGCCATGGTGGCCGCATCGCGTTTTGCCGATCAGTTCGATGGCATGGTCGCGGCCAACCCCGGTTTCAACCTGCCCAAGGCCGCGATCGCCCAGCAGTGGGACACGCAGCAGTTCATGACGGCGGCGACACCCGGCCAGCTGCCCAGGGATGCTTTTCCGCGCTCGGCGCTCAACCTGGTGGCTGATCGCATCCTGGCCCGATGTGACGCGCTCGATGGCGCTGTCGATGGCCTCGTGAACAATCGTTCGGCGTGCCAGGGCGCGTTCAACCTCGCCACCGACGTGCCCACCTGCACGGGCACACCTGACGGTTCGTGCCTGACTGCCGGCCAGAAAACAGCGTTGTCGAAGATCTTCGCGGGCGCCAGGAACACCGCAGGCGAGAGCCTCTATGCCTCCTGGCCGTGGGATCCGGGGATTGCCGGCGGCAACTGGCGCTTCTGGAAGATCGACGCCGGGTTTGCCCCGTTGCCGTTCAATACGCTCATCGGCGCCAGCGCGATGGGTTACGTCTTCACGTCGCCGCCCGATGCGCCCAATCTGGCCGATGGCGGCCTGGGCTACCAGCTGGGCTTCAACATGGACACGGACGCGCCCAAGATCTTCGCGAAGACGGCTGTCTTCAAGGAATCCGCCATGGATTTCATGACGCCGCCCAACCCGACCCAACTCACCACCCTGAAATCCCGCGGCGGCAAGTTGATCGTCTATCACGGCACCGCCGACCCGGTCTTTTCCCCGGACGACAGCATCGCCTGGTACAACGCCGTGACCGTCGGTGACAGCGCGGCTGCGAGCTACGCGCGGCTGTTCCTGGTGCCGGGTATGAACCATTGCAGCGGCGGCCCGGCGACCGATCGCTTCAACATGCTGCCCGTGCTGGAGAACTGGGTCGAGCGCGGCGTGGCCCCCGACACGGTGCTGGCCGCCGTCAACCCGGCCGATCCGGATGTGGTCGCGAAGGGCTGGCCGGCCAGCCGGACCCGTCCGCTGTGCGCCTTCCCGAAGCAGGCCATCCTGAAAACCGGGGCGACGGACCTGGAGAGTGCCGCAAGCTTTGCCTGCCAGTAGTGGCTTGGTGCGCTGGCGTGTTGCCGGCGCAGTGCCTGCTCAGGCCAGCAAGGCCCCCACGCGCGGCCACTGGCCCACGCGCCAAAGGCGCTCGACGGCCGCGCGCATCTCTGGCTCTGTCGCGCCACCGCTGAAGGCCGCCAGGCGCAGGGCCTTGGCCGTGATCTCTTCGCGGCTGAGCGTATTGCCGGGGTCGCCCTTGGGTTCATCGACCCGGCCCTGCAGGACGCGGCCATCGGTGGTGTGCACCGTGACCTTGCCGATCCAGCGCTGCGGATAGGCGCGGTCCACTTCCTCGTCCAGCACCATCTCGACGCGGGCGCACAGTCGGCGGGTGGTGTCGTCTTGGAAATGCCGGTCGAACTCCGTCAGGCCGGCGTGACCGAAGCGCGCGACCAGCGCCAGCACCGTACCCATCGAGAACTTGCTCTGGTGCACGGTGGCCGGGTTGACGACCGGCCCGAGCACGTCGATCGCGCCCTGGTGCACCCGCGTCACCACGCGCTCGATGTCGCTCGGGGCCAGGCTGTTCGACTGCATGACTTGCAGCAGCGCATCGGCGGCCGGATGCGTATGGCGGCAGGACGCGTGGTACTTGAAGGAGGTTTCGGCCGTCGCCCAGCGCGTGCCGAGGCCAGCAGTGAGGCGCGCGGGATCGGCATCGCTGGACATGCCGGCCGCCATGCCTTGCGGCCCGTCGAGGATGCGGTCGGCGCCGGTGAAGCCGTCCCGGGCCAGGTACGCCGCCATCAGGCCGGCCGCGGCGGCGTGGGCCGTGTGCAATTGCTTGGAGTCGGCGGCCGTGCGAAGAAACTCCCACAGCCCCGCCGATTGCGTGCCGGCCGAACCGAAGGCGTGGCGCATCTGCTGGGCATCGAGGCCCAGCAGGTGGCCCACGGCTGCCGCGGCGGCCAGCGTGCCGGCGGTGCCGGTGGTGTGGAATACCTTGTAGTGCGAGCGGCCCAGGAATTCGCCGACGCGAATGCCCACCTCGTAGCCCGCGACTGCAGCTGTGAGGAGCTGTGTGCCGCTGGCGCCCAGCGCCTGCGCTGTCGCCACCGCCGCCGGGAACACCACGGTGGCCGGGTGGAACACCGAGCCGTTGTGCACATCATCCTGCTCCGCCACATGCGAGGCCGCCGCGTTGGCCATCGCGGCCAGGTAGGGGCTGGTGCGCGCGCGGTTGACGATCATCTCGGCAGGGCCCTCGGCGGGGCCCATGGCCTGGGCGAACTGCACGATGGACGCGACCGGCCGCGAGCCGTGGCCGGCCACGGCCGAGCCGAACCAGTCGACCAGCAGGTCTTCGGTCTTGCGGATCACGGGCTCGGGGATGTGGTCGAAACGCAGGCCGGCGGCAAAGCCGGCCAGATCGGCCCCTGGGTTCATGG
>DATILF010000226.1:0-12600 GCA_035476755.1 Ramlibacter sp. | reverse complement strand
CACCACGCCCTGCGTGGCGCGCCACAGCATCGCCACCAGGCCGATGGCAATCACCAGCTGCTGGCCGGTGTTGAGCATCGACAGCGTGGTCTGGCTCTTCAATCGGGCCCGGCGCAGGCGCTCCAGGCTCTCGTCGTAGCGCTTGGCCTCGAAGCCTTCGTTGTTGAAGTACTTCACCGTTTCGTAGTTCAGCAGCGAGTCCACTGCCTTGGTGTGCGCCGCCGAATCGAACTCGTTGGCCTCACGCCGGAACTTGGTGCGCCACTCGGTCACCGTCACGGTGAAGAACACATACACCACCAGCGCGCCGATGGTGATCCAGGCGAACCAGGCGTCGAACTTGCTGCCCAGGATCGCCAGCACCAGCGTCACCTCGATCAACGTGGGCACGATGCTGTACAACGAATATGAAATCAGGGATTCAATGCCGCGCACCCCGCGCTCGATGTCGCGCGTCATGCCGCCGGTCTGCCGGTCCAGGTGAAAGCGCAGACTGAGGGCGTGCAGGTGCTGGAAGGTTTCCAGGGCGATGCGGCGCGCCGCCCCCTGCGTGGCCTTGGAGAACACCAGTTCGCGCAGTTCGGTGAAAAGCGTGGTGGACAGCCGCAGCAGCCCGTAGGCCAGCAGCAGCCCCAGCGGCACGATCAGCACGGCCGTGGGATCCGTGGGCTTGAAGCTCATGGCGTCCACCAGGTTCTTCAGCAGCACCGGCACGCCCACGTTGGCCAGCTTGGCGCAGACCATGAAGCCCAGGGCGAAGATCACCCGCCACTTGTAGTCCCAGAGGTACGGGAACAGCCGCTTGAGCGTGGCCCAGTCGGTATGCGCGCGGGGCGGGGCCGCGGCGCTGCCGGCGGAAGAGTGGGATGAGGAGTGGGCAAGTTCGCCGGCGCGGCGCATGGGGGAGAATCCGGGGTCGGTCCTGCTATAAAAGGGAGATTGTGCCCATGTCCGCCAATTCAAGCATTCACTCACCCTCCTTGCCCGTCGACAAGGAACTGGTACTCAAGGTCATTCCCATGCCGGCGGACTGCAACGCCAATGGCGACATCTTCGGCGGCTGGGTCATGGCGCAGGTCGATCTGGCGGGCTCGGTGATTCCGGCCCGGCATGCCAAGGGGCGGATGGCCACGGTGGCCGTGAACGAATTCATCTTCAAGCAGCCGGTGCGGGTAGGTGACATCCTCTCGTTCTATTCGGAGGTCACGCGCATCGGCCGCACCTCGATCACGGTGAAGGTCGAGGTGTACGCGGAGCGCTTCGGCTCGCAAGGCCAGTACCTCAAGGTGACGGAGGCCTCGGTCACCTATGTGGCCATCGACGAAAGCGGCCAGCCCCGGCCGGTGCCGCGCGACTAGGAGGCCTTCAGGGTGTGCCGGGCACGCGCTCGGGCTCTGGCGCGCAGGCCATGCACATCGCGCAAAGGATGACATGGTGTCCGACGGCGGGATGCCGCGCCACACGGCCGCCGACTGCGACCACAGGATCGCCAGGGCGAGCAGGAACGAGGCCGACAGCAGCCCCGCGTGCTCGCGCTGCAACTGGCGCCAGGGTGCGCGCTCATGGGCCAGGCCATACTCGATGCCCAGCACGCCCAGGATCGCGAGCGGCACATCGGGCGGCTTCACCACCGAGCCGGTGAACGTGAAGAAGAAGAACGCACCCACCCAGAAAGCGGGGAACAGGCGCGCGAGCCGGCCCTCGGAGGCCACCGATACAGCTTCCATGCGTCTTCAGAATTCGCCGTACCGGCCCTGGCCGCCGGCGAAACGGGTGGCGATCACCGGCTTGGACTGCGGCAGCCGAGCGGGGCCCATGGGCCCCAGCTTTTCCACCCGAACGCTTGCATTCATGCAGGGATTACACCGCAATCCGGGCTTTGGGGCACCTAAGTGACAGGAATGCGGGCCAACCCTGTACATCAAGCGGCCCGCGCAAAGCTATAACCGGGCCACAGGATGGAGACAACGTGCAATTCGTACAACTGGTCATCAGCGGCATCTCGCAGGGGTGCATCTACGGGCTGATCGCGCTGGGCTTCGTGCTCATCTACAAGGCCACCGAAACCGTCAGCTTCGCCCAGGGCGAGCTGATGATGCTGGGCGCGTTCGGCGGCCTGGCCGCCATGACGCTGATGGGCTTTCCGTTCTGGCTGGCGATCATCAGCGCCATCGCGGCCATGGCTGTGTTCGGGGCGGTGCTGGAGCGCATCGTCATCCGGCCCATCCTCGGCCAGCCCGCCTTCTCCATCGTGATGCTCACCATCGGCATCGGCTACGTGGCCCGCGGCCTGATCACCATGATCCCCGCCATCGGCACCGAAACGCACACGCTGCCCGTGCCCTACAAGGACCAGGTCTGGAATGTCGGCGCGCTGGTGCTGAACGCCGAGCAGATGGTGGTGATCGGGGCCACGGCGGTGCTGTGCCTGATGCTGTTCACGGTGTTCCGCTACAGCAAGGTCGGCATCGCCATGCAGGCCTCGTCGCAGAACCAGCTGGCCGCTTACTACATGGGCATTCCGGTCAAGCAGCTCAACGGGCTGGTGTGGGGCCTGGCGGCGGCGGTGGCGGCGGTGGCCGGCCTGCTGCTCGCCCCCATCACCTTCGTGCACGCCAACATGGGGTTCATCGGCCTGAAGGCCTTCCCCGCGGCGGTGGTCGGCGGCTTCGGCAGCCTGCCCGGCGCCATCGTCGGCGGCCTGATCATCGGCATCGTCGAATCGCTCTCCGGCTTCTACCTGCCGCAGGGCTTCAAGGACATCGCCGCCTACGTCGTGGTGCTGATCATGCTCATGGTGAAGCCGAACGGCCTGTTCGGCGAGAAGCTGAGAAAGAAAGTATGAGGTTCATCTTCAAGACCGACTACGGCCAGGACATCAAGCTGGCCAAGCATGGCGGCCATGTCTTCTGGTATGGCGCCCTCATGCTGCTGCTGCTGGCCGCGCCCTGGCTCTTCGCCGAATACTGGCTGGCCCAGCTCACCTTTGTGCTCATCTACTCCATCGTCGGGCTGGGCCTGATGCTGCTGGCGGGGTTCACGGGCCTGTTCTCCATCGGCCATGCCGCCTTCCTGGGGGTCGGGGCCTACACCCAGGCGGTGTTCGTGAACATGGGCGTGCCCTTCCCCATCGCGCTGGCGCTGGCCGGCCTGCTGTCGGCGGCCGTGGGCGTGATCGTGGGCCTGCCCGCGCTGCGCGTGAAGGGCATCTACCTGGGCATCGCCACCCTGTCGTTCGGCTTCATCGTCGAGGAAGTGCTGGCCCGCTGGGAGTCGGTCACCGGCGGCAACTCGGGCATCCACGTCAAGCACCCGGACATGTTCGGCTACAAGGTGGATTCGGCCATCGGCTTCTACTTCCTCTGCCTGGTGGTGGCGATCATCTCCACGCTGGCCATCCTGAACCTGCTGCGCTCGCCCACCGGCCGGGCCTTCGTGGCCATCCGCGATTCGGAGATCTCGGCGCAGAGCATGGGCATCCACCTGGCGCGCTACAAGACGCTGTCGTTCGCCTTGTCGGCCGCGCTGGCCGGCATCGGCGGTGCGCTGTACGCCCACAAGCTGTCGTTCATCTCGCCCGACCAGTTCAACATCCTGCAGTCGATCGACCTGTTGCTGATGGTCGTGATCGGCGGGCTGGGCTCGGTGCACGGCGCCTTCCTGGGTGCGATCTTCCTGATCTCCATGCCGCAGGTGATCTCGCTCACCAAGGACTACCTGCCGGCCGCGATCGGCCAGGCGCCCGGCCTGCAGGGGCTGGTGTACGGCGCGGTGCTGATTGGCTTCGTGCTGTTCGAGCCGATGGGCCTGTACGGGCGCTGGCTGAAGATCCGCACCTACCTGCAGCTCTTCCCGTTCTACCGCCGGGGCCTGTTCAAGCGGCAGAAGACGTTCCAGAAATCGGACAGACTGCGATGAAGGGCGGGCATTGACATGATCCAAACCCACAACAGCCCTTCCACGCCGGCCAAGTCCACCGGCCCGCTTTTGTCCGCCAGGAACCTCAGCGTGCGCTTCGGCGGCGTGCTGGCCGTCAACAACGTCAGCTTCGACGTACAACGCGGCGAGGTCTTCACGCTGATCGGGCCCAACGGTGCCGGCAAGACCACGGTGTTCAACCTGATCAGCCGCATCTACACGCCCACCACCGGCACCATCGAGTTCGAGGGCAAGGTGCTCACCGAGCAGCCGCCCCACAAGATCGCCTCGCTGGGCATCGCCCGCACCTTCCAGAACATCGAGCTGTTCGAGCACGCCACGGTGCTGCACAACCTGCTGATCGGCCGGCACACCCACCGGGCCACCAGCCTGTGGAGCGACATGTTCTTCACCGGCAAGGCGCGGCGCGGCGAGATCGAGGCGCGCGAGAAGTGCGAGCGCGTGATCGAGTTCCTGGATCTGCAGCACCACCGCGATTCCATGGTCGCCGGCCTGCCCTATGGCGTGCGCAAGGTGGTCGAGCTGGGCCGCGCCCTGTGCACCGAGCCCAAGCTGCTGCTGCTGGACGAACCCTCTTCAGGCCTGAACGTCGAAGAAACGGACGACATGGCTTTCTGGATCCAGGACATCAAGCACGAGCTGGGCGTCACCGTGCTGATGGTCGAACACGACATGACGCTGGTCTCCAAGGTGTCGGATCGTGTGCTGGCGATGAACCAGGGCGAAGTGCTGGCGATGGGCACGCCGCGCGAGGTGCAGACGCACCCGGGCGTGATTGAAGCGTATCTCGGCACCGTGGAAGACGTTTCTTCGCTGCGCAGGGAGGTGAGTGGCGACGGGCCGCCCCTAGCCACGAAAGCCCCCTCGGGGGGCAGTGCAGCGGCCCCGGCCGCAAACGTGGGGGCCAGATCACTATGAGTATGAGTCCTCCAGGTGTCAACGACACGCCTGTGCTGAAGCTGCTGAACGTCGAATCGGCGTACGGCCCCATCAAGGCCATCCGCGGCGTCAGCCTGCAGGTGCGCCGCGGCGAGATCGCGACCGTGCTCGGCTCCAACGGCGCGGGCAAGACGACCATCCTCAAGACCATCTCGGGCATCATCGACCCGCGCAAGGGCAGCATCGAGTTCAAGGGCGAGAGCATCACGGCCAAGGACCCGTCGCACATCGTGCAGCAGGGCCTGTCGCACGTGCCTGAAGGGCGTGAGGTGTTCGCACTGCTCACCGTGCACGACAACCTGGTGATGGGCGCCTACACGCGCAAGGACAAGGACGGCATCGCCCGGGACATGGAAGCGGTGTACCGGTACTTCCCCATCCTCAAAGAGCGCGCCACCCAGGACGCCGGCCTGCTCTCCGGTGGCCAGCAGCAGATGCTGGCGATCTCGCGCGCCATCATGGCGGCGCCCGATCTGATCCTGCTCGACGAGCCGAGCCTGGGCCTTTCCCCCAAGCTCACCAAGGAAATCTTCGAGATCGTCGTGCGTATCAACCGCGAGCGCGGCACCACCATCCTGCTCGTGGAGCAGAACGCCAACATGGCGCTCAACGCTTCGGACTACGGTTACGTGCTGGAGAACGGCCGCATCGTGATGGAAGACACCTGCTCGCGCCTGCGCGAGAAGGACGACATCAAGGAGTTCTACCTTGGCATGAAGGAAGCCGGCGTGCGCGGCGAGCGGCGCTGGAAGAAGAAGAAAAATTGGCGATGACCGCTGTCATTGCGGACTCGATCCGCAATCCATGACTTCCTGGATCCCGGATCGAGTCCGGGATGACAAACCTTGAAAGCGAGCACATGAGCAATCTCTGGGACCTGGCCCACATCCAACCCAACACCTCCGTCGTGTTGGATGGCGACACCATTCCCGCCATGTTCTGGAACGGCGTGGAAAAGCGCGGCCGGCAGACCTGGATGCGCCAGAAGAAGCTGGGCATCTGGCGCGCCTGGACCTGGGCCGAGACCGCCGAGGCCGTGCGCGAGATCGCCGGTGGCCTGATGAGCCTGGGCTTCCAGCACGGCGACACGGCTTCCATCCTGTCCAACACCGTCATCGAGTGGGTGCTGGCCGACCTGGCCGTCCTCTCCTGCGGCGGGGTCTCCAACGGCATCTATCCCACCGACGCCGCGGCCCAGGTGCACTACCTGTGCGAGGACTCGCGCACCAGCGTCCTGTTCGTGGAAGACGACGAGCAGCTGGACAAGGCGCTCGAAGTGCGCCCGCAGTTGCCCGGCCTGAAAAAGATCGTGGTGTTCGACATGGAGGGCCTGCGCGACCTGGACGATCCCGGCGTGATCAGCCTGCAGGCCTTGCGCGCGCTCGGCCGCGACTACAATGCCGGGCGCCCCGACGAATTGAAGCAGCGCGTGAAGGCGTGCCGCCCCGAAGACCTCGCCATCCTGGTGTACACCTCCGGCACCACCGGCCGGCCCAAGGGCGCGATGCACAGCCACAAGGGGCTGGTATACACCGTGCGCGGCTACAACACGCTGGTGGCGCAGGACGAGAAGGACGAGCGCATGTGCTTCCTGCCGCTGTGCCACATCGCCGAGCGGATGGGCGGCGAGTACTTCTCGCTCTACACGGGCGCCATCCTCAACTTCGTCGAGAACCCCGAGACCGTGCCCGAGAACGTGCGCGAGATCGCGCCTACAGTATTCACGGCCGTGCCGCGCGTGTGGGAGAAGTTCTATTCGGGCGTGATGATCGGCCTGAAGGAAGCCAGCCCGTTGCAGCAGACGGCCTACGCCTGGGGCATCGGCGTGGGCACCCAGATCGCCGACAAGGTGCTCGCGGGCCAGCCCGTCGATGGCTTCCTGAAGTTCAAGTTCACCCTGGCCCGCTGGATCGCCCTGAACAACGTGCGCAAGCTGATCGGCATCCACCGCGCGCGCTATTTGGTCACGGGCGCCGCACCGATTTCGCCGGAGCTGGTGAAGTGGTACCTGGCCCTGGGCGTGCCGATGCTGGAGGTGTGGGGCATGACCGAATCCTGCGGCGCGGCCACCGGCGTGCCGGCGGCGCGCATCAAGCCCGGCTCGATCGGCCCGGCCGCCGCCTACAACGAGGTCAGGCTCGATCCGGCCACCGGTGAAATCCTGGTGCGCGGCGGCAATGTCTTCATGGGGTACCTGAACCAGCCCGAGAAAACCGCCGAGACGATCGACCGCGACGGCTGGCTGCACACCGGCGACGTCGGCCTGGTGGACGACGAAGGGTTCTTCCGCATCACCGACCGCATGAAGGACATCATCATCACCGCGGGCGGCAAGAACATCACCCCCAGCGAGCTGGAGAACGAGCTGAAGTTCTCGCCCTACATCACCGATGCCGTGGTGATCGGCGACAAGAAGCCGTTCCTCACGGTGATCATCATGATCGACCAGGAGAACGTGGAGAAGTACGCGCAGGACCACGATGTGCCCTTTTCCAATTACGCCAGCCTCACGAAGGCGCCCGAGGTGCAGGCGCTCATCCAGGCCGAGATCGACCGGGTGAATGCGAAGTTCGCCCGGGTGGAGCAGATCAAGAAATTCTTCCTGCTGGACACGCAGCTGTCCGCCGAGGACGAGGAGCTCACGCCCACGATGAAGCTCAAGCGCCAGCTGGTGCAAAAAAAATACACGCCACAGATCGAGGCGATGTACCGCTGACCGCCGGCTGTCACCCTGCGCCTTGAGGGTTGCTGCGTAAGTGAATACGACAACTTGACACCCGGTGGCAGCGGGGAAGAATGCGACAGGATCAACACCCCGTTCCATAGGAGACGCACGATGAAGATGAAATCCGCCACTGCCCTTGCCGCGCTGGCACTGGGTGCCAGCCTGGCCATGGCCCAGAACTCCAACCAGGGCGTGAGCAAGAACGAGGTCGTCCTGGGCTCCATCCAGGATCTCTCCGGGCCCATCGCCGGTTTCGGCAAGCAGGTGCGCCTGGGCATGATGTTGCGGGTGGACGAGATCAATGAACAGGGTGGCATCAACGGCCGCAAGCTCCGCCTGATCGTCGAGGACTCCGCGTACGATCCCAAGAAGGCCGTGCTGGCGGCGCAGAAGCTGGTGAACCAGGACAAGATCTTCGCCATGGTCGGCCACATCGGCACGGCGCAGAACATGGCGGCCATGCCGGTGCAGTTCGAGAAGAACGTCATCAACTTCTTCCCCGTGACGGCGGCGCGCGAAATGTACGACCCCTTCCACCGGCTCAAGTACGCCTTCGCCGCCACCTACTACGAGCAGATGCGCTCCGCGTTGCCCAAGCTGGTGAAGGAAAAGGGTGCCAAGAAGGTCTGCACCATGTACCAGGATGACGAATTCGGCCTGGAAGTGATGCGCGGGGCGGAAGCCGGCCTGAAGGCCATCGGCATGGAGCTGGCCGAGAAAACCAGCTACAAGCGCGGCGCCACCGACTTCTCCTCGCAAGTCGCCAAGATGAAGTCCTCGGGCTGCGACATGGTGGTGCTGGGCACCATCATCCGCGAAACCATCGGCGCCATCGGCGAAGCCCGCAAGACCGGCTACAACCCCACCTTCATCGGCTCCAGCGCTGCCTACACCGACCTGATCCACAAGCTGGGTGGCAAGGCGATGGACGGCCTGTACGCCACCCACACGGCGCAGCACCCCTACCTGGACGAAGCCTCCCAGCCCATCCGCTTCTGGGCCAACAAGTACAAGACCAAGTTCAACGAAGACCCGACGGTGTTCTCCGTGTATGGCTACCAGCTGATCGACTCGTTCGCCGCGGCGGTCCAGAAGGCCGGGCCCAACCTCACCACGGACAGCTTCATCAAGACCATGGACAACATCACCTTCCCGGCCGACATTTTCGGCAGCCCGGAAGCGAAGTTCGGGCCCAAGAAGCGGCTGGGCAACGAACTCTCGCGCATGTCGCAGCTGCAGGATGCGCGCTGGAAGGTCGTCTCGGACTACGTCAGGCCCTGAGGGTGCCCTGCCCCCCATGAGAGGCCGCCTTCGGGCGGCCTTTTGTTTGCGGCCGGTGGGCGGTGATAACCTTGAGGCCCACTGCTGGACCACGATGAACCCCAACGACCCGCTGAATTCCCCCGTGCTGCAGGGCAAGGCCCTGCTGTGGCTGGTGCTGCTGATCACGGTGCTGCTCTTCGTGGTGCTCTGGCCCTTGAGCGGGGCCATCTCCTGGGCCATCTTCATGGCCATCGTGTTCTCCTCGCTGCAGGACCGTTGCGTCGCGGTGTGCCGCGGCCGAAGAGGCTGGGCCGCCTTCGGCACACTGGTGGTGATCGTCGTGAGCGTGCTGCTGCCGATGGCGCTGCTCACCGCATCCATCACCCAGGAAGCCACGGCCTTCTACGAGCGGGTGCGCTCGGGCGAGATCCAGGTCGGACAGTTCTTCCAGCGAGGCATCGACGCCCTGCCGGGGTGGGCGCGGACCGCGCTGGACCGATTCGGCCTGGCCGACCTGGGCGCCGTGCAACGCAAGCTGGTGGACGCGTTGGGCCAGAGCGGCCAGGCCCTGACGGCCCGCGCCTTCAGCATCGGCCAGAACACGCTGGACTTCGTCCTGAACTTCTTCGTGATGCTGTACGTGCTGTATTTCCTGCTGCGCGACGGCAAGGGGCTCGCGGTCCAGGCGACGCAGTCCCTGCCCCTGAAGCCGGAACACAGCCGCCGTATCCTGAACCAGTTCGCGGTGGTCGTGCGCGCCACCGTCAAAGGCAACGTGGTGGTGGCGCTGGTCCAGGGCGCGCTGGGCTGGCTGGCCTTCTCGGTGCTGGGCATCACCGGCGCGCTGCTCTGGGGCGCCTTGATGGCCGTGCTGTCGCTGCTGCCGGCCGTCGGCGCGGCCCTGGTGTGGGGCCCGGTCGCCGTCTATCTGCTGTCCACGGGCGCCATCTGGTCGGCGGCGGGCCTCACGGCCTGGGGGGTGCTTGTGATCGGCCTCGTGGACAACGTGCTGCGCCCCATCCTGGTGGGCAAGGAAACGCGCATGCCGGACTACCTGGTGCTGGTCGCCACACTCGGCGGCCTGGCGGTCTTCGGCCTGAACGGCTTCGTGATCGGGCCGGTGATCGCGGCCCTCTTCATCGTGGCCTGGGACATCTTCGCGGAGGCACGGCAGGATGAGGGGGCGCCCCACACCCCCCGCCCCAGATCGCCCCAGACCGCGGCAAACCGGGACAAGCGGCGATAGCTCGCGAAGGGCGGCGCGGCTACTTGCCGCGCCGCGGCTTGGCGGCCGGCTCGCTCGCGGACGAATCGCCCTGCATGCCCTGCGACATGCCGATCAGCACCCCGCTGGCCAGCGCCGCATAGCTGTCGAGCAGCGTCTGCGCGGCCTTCAGGCCCACGGCCCGCCCCTCGCGCAGCGCCACCTGCGCCTGGTCGGTCAGCTGCTCGATGGTCTGCACCGCGTGCGCGCCCGTGCCGCTGCCCTTCAACTGCAGCTTGTCCAGCACCTGGGACCAGGCGCCCTCCAGCGGGCCGGAGCCGCCGGCCACGGACTTGCGCACCGTGTCGAAGAACATGTCTTCCATCTTCTCCAGGTCCGACATGGCTTTCTTCACCTGGGTTTCGCGCAGGCCCGCGCCATATTCCATGAGCTGCTGCAGCGCCCGGCGATTGGCCTCGACGGCTTGCAGCAAGGCGGCGTCCATGCCTGAAATCGCCTTGGCCAGCAGCGGCTCCATCTGGGCCGCGCCCATCGGGTTCTGCGAGGCGCCCTCAGCGGCCGCGCCGCTCACCTGCTTGACCGCCGACTTGATGTTCTTCAGTGTCAGCTCGCGCCCCTGCAGCGCCTTGAGGGTGGCTTCCTGCACCGCCTTGCGCAGGGCTTCGCCCTGTCTGGCGGACGCCTGCGCGAACTGCTCGATCAGCGCGTCCTGGTCAAAACCGAACTTGGGCATGGCGGGGGCTCCTTGGAAAGGTTGTTGGTCCGCACACTATATAGCTAGATAGCCCGCACCGGCCGTATTCGATTTTTCAGGAAACGATGTACGCGGCCGAACCGGTGGAAAGCAGCGTGCCATCCTCGCCGTAGAACTCCATGCGTGTCGTGGCGACCCGGGATCCGAGACGCAGCACTTCGGCACGCAGCTCGAACTGCGCGCCGAGGCCAGGCCGCAGGTAATCGATGCGCAGGTCGATCGTGCCCAGCTTGCCGAAGCGATGCAGGCGCTGCTGCGGCGCCTCGTCCATGTGGCGCGCGCCGATGGCGGCCATCACGGCCAGGCCGCCCATCGCGTCCAGCGCCGCGCTGATCACCCCGCCGTGCAGGCGGTTGTGCGCATAGTGGCCCACCAGCTCAGGCTTCATGGCGATGCGCCCCGCCACCTGCTGCGGTCTCAGGCTGGTGATCCTGAGCCCGAGCACGCTGTTGAAGACGACCTTGTTTTCGAAGATATCTTTCAGCCCGGCGATGAATTCGGGCTCGAACTCGGCGGCCACGGCGGCTGCCTCGCGGGCCGTGCCTTCGTGCCGGGCCTTTTGCGGTGCTGGCGTCATCAGTCTATTGTCGCGCAGGCGCACGGGTTCGCGCTGCCTCCACTTGATCTTGCGCAAGCATGGTCTTCGCGAGGGGTCTATCTTGTCGGCATGGCCGATTCACCCTTCATTCGCTGGTTTTCCCAGCTGGGCGCCGACGACGTTGCGCTGGTGGGAGGCAAGAACGCCTCGCTCGGCGAGATGTACCGCACCCTGGGATCGCAGGGCATCCGCGTGCCCAACGGCTTCGCCGTCACGGCGCAGGCGTTCCGTCACGTGCTCGACCGGTCGGGTGCGTGGGCGGCGTTGCACGAAGCGCTCGACAGGCTCGACGTGCAGGACGTGGACGATCTGGCGCTGCGCGCGCAGCGTGCGCGTGACATCGTCCACGGCGCGCCGCTGCCCGGCGACCTCGTGGCCGACATCGACAGCGCCTACGAACGCCTGCGCCAGGAGTACGGCCCCGGGATGAGCGTGGCCGTGCGCAGTTCGGCCACCGCCGAGGACCTGCCGACGGCCAGCTTCGCCGGCCAGCACGAAACCTTCCTCAACGTCTCGGGGCGGGCCATGGTGCTGGAGGCCGTGCGCCAGTGTTTCGCCAGCCTGTTCAAGGACCGCGCCATCGCCTATCGCGAAGACCACGGCATCGACCACTTCAAGGTCTGGCAGTCGGTCGGCGTCATGAAGATGGTGCGCGCCGACCTGGCAGCCAGCGGCGTGATCTTCACACTGGACACCGAGACCGGCTTTCGGGACGTGGTCTTCATCACCGGCGCCTGGGGACTGGGCGAGAACATCGTGCAGGGCACCGTGGACCCGGACGAGTTCCATGTCTTCAAGCCCACGCTGCGCCAGGGGCGGCGCGCGGTGCTGCGGCGCAAGCTGGGCAGCAAGGAAATGCGCATGGTCTATGCCAGGACCGCCGGGCGCGACAGCATCCGCAATGTGCCGACCTCGGCCGATGAGCAGTCGCGCTACTGCATCACCGACGCCGAGGTCCTGACGCTCGCCGAAGCCGCCATGAGGATCGAGGAGCACTATGGACAGCGGGCCGGCCTGCCCACGCCGATGGACATCGAGTGGGCCAAGGACGGCATCGACGGCCAGCTCTACATTGTGCAGGCGCGCCCGGAAACCGTGGCCTCTCGCAAGCCCCTGGGCACGCTCGACGAATACCGCCTGGCCGCCAAGGGCGAGGT
>DATILF010000225.1:0-5075 GCA_035476755.1 Ramlibacter sp. | reverse complement strand
CGCGATCATCGACAAGAAGGGCGCGAAGGTGTACCTGTTCAGTCCGGCCGGCCGGCTGCGGGCCGTGACGCCCGCGCTCCTGGGGTCGGCAGCGGGCGACGATTCGGCGCCGGGCATTGGCGACAAGCCGCTGTCCCAGGTGCTTCCGCAAGAAAAGACCACGCCCGCGGGTCGTTTCATCGCCGAACTGGGCATGAACACGAAGGGCGAGGACATCGTCTGGGTCGATTACGACGCCGCTGTGTCCATGCACCGCGTGCGCGCCAACGTGAAAAGCGAACGGCGCCTGCAGCGGCTCGCTTCGGCCACGCCCGCGGACAATCGCATTTCCTTCGGCTGCATCAACCTGCCCGTGAAGTTCTATGAGAAGGTGTTGCGTCCCGCGGTGCAGTCGGGCGGCGTCGTGGTCTACGTGCTCCCCGAAACGCGCCCCTTGCACCAGACTTTCGCCTCGTTCTACGACGTTCATGCGCCGGTGAAGGTGGCGCAGCGCAAGCGGACCACCGCGCTGTAGCCATTTCTCCCACTGTCCGGCAGGCCCCGTCCGACATCAAATCATGGTGCGTACTGACGCGTTGACTTGCCGCGCTTGGGTACTCTTGCGATTCGTCATTGATCTTCACGCTGTCACACGTGAAAAAGCCGGGCAAGGCCCGGCTTTTTTCTGCCTTCCTGCGTCCCGTGTCATTCAGATGGCATGCCACCGGTTTGCCATCACGGCGCAACCACTGATGCGCCAGGACGCGTCGGGCTGCTGCTCCAGGGCAAACATCGCCAGCCAGGACTTGGCATCGGTATCGGTAATTTCCACCAGCTGCAGCACGGTGTCCTCGTCCTTCTCGGGCTTGTGGAAAATCACGCTCGCCGGTCGATAGACCATGGGATAAGCCCCTCGCACCATGGCCAGGAAGCGCCCCGAGTTGCCGATCGCTTCGCGCACTGAAGGTGTCGCGGTCTGGAAGGCACCCTCGGCGTCGTCGTCAGCGAAGGCCGTGAGCTGGGCTGCGATGATGTGCTGGATCTTGCTGGCGTCATCGTCTGTCAGCGGCCCGGTCTCAGCCTGGGCGGCCGCTCCCAGGGCCAGAACCACGAACATCACCGCGAACAGACGAGTGAAAAGCGTGTTCATGGAGCATCTCCGGCAGCTGGGTATCTGCAGATTACGCCCCGTAACAAGGTGCGAGCTGTAGGCCGACGGCGCGCCGCGGCGTCGGACGCCGCAGGCCGATGGTGTTGGCCCGTGGGCGAGGGATGCGGCCCGGCCCGCTGGACAATGTTCTTGCATTTCGCGCAGTGCGCGAAAGCCCGATACCTGCCTTTGTAACGCGAGGCCTGGCCCGCACGGACGCAAGTGTGGGTTCGCGCCCGGCCCGTGTCACGCAAGCCCGTTGCTCGACTGGCTGTAGGCCGATTCCGTCAGTCGGGCAGCGCGATGCCGTCCAGCAACTCGTCCAGGCCACCCGCCGGCTCGAAGCGGCGGCTGCGCCAGTGAAGCCGGGTCGGTCCGGGCAGGGCGCGTTGTGCGATCGGGTGACGCGCGTCGCCCGGGTAACAGACAACGCGCGTGCCTTCCAGCTCGAACGACTCGGGCTGGATCAAGGGCGGCGGGCGGTGACGCGCCTCGGCCAGCGCGCTCGCCACCGACGCATGCCGGGCCAGATGGGTCAGGCTCATGATCTGCGGGGGCGCCAGTTCCAGCGTGCCGTCCCAGTACTGGCGCAGTGCCTGCGCGGGCGCGAGCCAGATGCTGTCGATGGCTTCATGGTTGTCGTGCCGGGCGATCTGGCCCGCGGGGACCGGCGCCAGGAAGAAGCGTGTGTCGAACCGCTTGCGCATCACGCCGCCCACTTGCGGCGTGATCCAGCGCGACCAGGGCCGCAGCGCGCTGGCCTGCAGCCGCAGGCCCATCAGTGCCAGCACTTCATCGAAGGCGCGCCCCTCGCGCAGCAGCGCCCAGGCCGCGGCTGCCTGCGAATCGCCGGCCCCATGCGCGAACAGCACGCCGGTTTCCTCGAACGCTTCGCGCACGGCGGCCACATGCAGCGCGATCGCTGAAAGCTCATCGAGTTGGGGTTCGTTCAATGCCTCCAGCAGGGCCGCCGCGGACGCGTCGAGATGGCTATCCGGGTCGAGCTCGGCATCGCGCGCATCCACCTTGCCGCCGGGGAAGACGTAGGCGCCGCCCAGCACCTCGGATTGGCCGTGCCGCTTCAGCAGAAACACTTCGAGCCCGGCGGCGCCATCCCGCAGCATGACGACAGTGGCGGCGGCTCGCACCGGGTTGGCGGACGGCAGGGTATTCACTTCCATGAACCCAAGCCTAGCAGAGGTTCGCGAGCTACCGCCGGTTGCCGGCTTTTTGCTGGGCGATGCGTTGCAGGATGAGCTGGCGGGTGGATCGCACCTCGCCCGCGAACGGGCTCTGCGGATCGGACGCCTTGCTGATCTGCGCGAGCGCCTCCGCGTGGCGCCCCTGATCCGACAGGGCCTGGGCCAGATTGTTGATGACGATCACGGACTGCGGATGACGCAGCTGCGCGGCGCGCAACACCGCCACCGCTTCGTCGTAGGCGCCGCCGGCATGATGCTGGTTGGCCAGGCCGACGGCCGCTGGCAAGCTGTCGGGCCAGCGCTTGAGCGCGGCCTCATAGCCTTTCGTGGCCGCCTGCGCGCCGCCCGCTCGGGCCATGGCCAGCAGCGCGGACATCCAGCGGGTCTCAGTGGCGCTGACAGGAATGCGGTCCGGTGGCGCCACCACCATCGCCCAGTAACTGCTCTTGATCCAGGTGCGCTCGAACGCCGTGAAGGGCAGGGCCTCGCGGGCCTTCGTGCCGGAACGCAGCCAGATGGTTCCGGATGGATAGTCGAAGCCGTTGACCACGGCGTAATGCCATTGGGTGAACATGGGCCCGACGTCTTGCAGCACCACCACCGGGTTGCCGGCGGCCACTTCGCGCAGGAGGTCGGCATAGCGGGGCTCGAGCTGGTAGGCGACGCGGTCGTAGCGCCGTGGCGCCGCCAGCATTTCGATCTGCAGGCTGCCCTGGCGCGCGGGCAGGAAGACCTGGCTCACCAGCGGTTCCGGCGTCACCGCCACGCCGCTGTACGCCAGCACGGTGGCCAGCGCCGCAGGGCCGCACTGGTAGTCTTCCTGTGGGAAGAAGGGCACGGAGCCGAGTACGACCGTTTCGGGAACGCCCTGAGGCCAGCCTGTGCGCAACGCCACGGTCTGCGGCACCAGCTGCGCGCAGCCAACGAGAAGGCCCAGCATGAGCCAGCACAGGAAGCCCGCGCAGAGGCGGGCTGTGCGATGCGGCACGCTCATGCGCCCGCTCGGCTGCGTTCGGTCACTTGCGGAAAGCGAAGTACCAGACGGCGGCGGCAATCAGGACCACCGCGAGCCAGCCTCCGCTGCTCAGGGCGCCGGCCGGTGCGGTCTGCATGTCCTGCGCGAGCGTCTGCACTTCCTGGTCGGTCATCGCGGCGACGCGCTCGCGTGCCATGGCCGGATCAATGCCCTGGGCCTGCAATTGCGCGGCGGTTTCGGCGCGGCTCAGGTAGCTCAGCACCATACCGCGATCGGCCTGGACGGAACCCGCGGCCGCGGCCTGATCGGCGCCGATCATGCCGGCGTGGGCCGTCTGGAAGGACAGCGCCAGCAACGATACGACGAGGGCGCGGCACGTCATCTTTTTCATCTTTGAACTCATTTTCAGGCTCCTTGAGTGGTTGGCATTGAGGCCCCGGCGGCAAGACCCACCAAGGCGCGGATTCAATATACGCGTCCCTGCGCGGCTTGTGTGGTCACCCCATGCAGCGCTTGAGCCCGGGACACAAAACACTACAAAAAAGCGCTTGAAGGGTTCGCGTGCGCGAGGCGTCACTCGGCGATGGTGGGGTCCTTGCGGATGGTCTCGCGAGCGCGGTGGTCCTGGCGGTCGAGCTTGCCGAGCGTGTGCTCGAGCAGGCGGATCAGGCGCTGGGTCGCGCCGCGAAATGCCTCGTCCTGCGTTTCCCCATGGTGCTTCACGGCCAGGGGCTCGCGGCCATTCATCCGCGCCTCGAGCATGCATCGCCTGTCGGCGGCGCCACCCTTGCCGTTGTTCTCGTCGGACAGTTGCACTTCCACGCGGGTGATGTCGTTGCGGAAACGCGCGAGCGCTTCGTTCAGGTACCCGCTCGCCCAGCGCTCCAGCGTCTCCTTGTTCTCGATGCCGTTGCCGGCGTTCACTTGAACTTGCATGAAAAGGTCCTTTCGATTGCGTGGCGCTTTCAGTGTGGGGCCGGCGCTGCCCGGCAGCTGTAGGACCGGGTCCTGGGGGCTGTCGGACGCGTCTCGCCCGCATCGCGGCGGTGGCGGGGGCCGACCCTGTATGCTCGCCGGATCATCGGAGAAACCATCGACATGGCAGCGCTTGAAACCATCGACCTCGAGACCGGGCCGGCGCCCGGCGCCACCGTCATCATCCTGCACGGCCTGGGCGCCGATGGCAATGACTTTGTACCGATCGCGCAAGAGCTTGACCTGCGCGCGGCGGGCCACGTGCGCTTCGTTTTCCCGCATGCGCCGGTCATTCCCGTCACCATCAACAACGGCTATCGCATGCGCGCCTGGTACGACATCCTGGGGGCGGACCTGGTGCGCCGTGAGGACGAGGCAGGGCTGCGCCAGTCGATGACGGCTGTGAAGGAGCTGCTCGCGCGCGAAAAGGAACGCGGCATCCCGGCGGGCCGCATCGTGCTGGCCGGCTTCTCTCAGGGCAGCGCGATGGCCCTCATGACCGGCGTGCGGTACAAGGAGCGGCTGGCGGGGATCGCCGGCCTGTCGGGTTACCTGCCGCTGGCGCCGAGCACGGCCACCGAGCGCAGCGAAGCCAACGCGCTCACGCCCATCTTCATGGGGCATGGCCAGCAGGACAACATCGTTGACGTTGAGCGGGGCAAGGCCTCACGCGAGATGCTGCGGGCCCTGGGCTATGACGTCGCGTGGCACGACTACCCGATGGCGCACTCGGTCTGCCAGGAAGAGATCGCCGACCTGAACCGCTGGCTGCTCAGCGTGCTGACCCCGGCGT
>DATILF010000224.1:0-2619 GCA_035476755.1 Ramlibacter sp. | reverse complement strand
TCACGGCGGAGGCCGGCACGGCGCGGCGCTCGGTGCACAGCTTCAGGATCAGCTGGCCGGCGACCAGTTCGGCCAAGGCCACGCTCTTGTTGCCGCGCGGGGCGATCCACCCGCTCGATTCGGGCTGGGTGGCGCCGCAGGCCATGAAGCGCGCGCCTTGCAGCGATTCCTCCAGCCCCTCCATCGGAGGTAGAACAAAGTCATCGGCCAGGCGAAAGAAGGAGGCGCTTTTGAACATGGAGGTTGCGATCGGTGATGCCCGGCCGTGAGGGCCGAAAAGGGCTGGATTTTAGAGGACATTGCGGGCGCGGCGACGCGCCGCACAATGTCTTTCCAGCCGTGAAGGAGGCAAAACCCGGGATCGCCGGCCGGAGCCTTCAAGCCGAAGGTGGCGGGGGCGAGGTCTTGAGTTGCCGCATCAGCGACCACGCCACCGCGCCCAGCAGCATCACCCCGACGAGCAACACACCCCACAGGATGGCCGTTTTCCCCGGCGCGAGGCCAGGCCAGAGCTGGCCGAGCCAGCTTGCCTCGGCCGGTGCACGCAGGACCGAAGGGCCCAGGGTCGCCAGGGGCAGATCTTCCAGCTTGCGGCCTCCGAGGGCCGATGTGATCATGCCGATCGGCAGTGCCGCGGCGGGTGTGGCCGCGCGACCGGCGGCCAGCTGGAACGGGCCTGGGCCGGTCGCAAGAAAGACGATCTGCACCGGCGCGAATTCGGCGCTCGCCTGCAGGCCCGCCGCGCCCAGGTCGGCGCCGTGCGTGCTCTCGATGCGCAGCCATCGCGCGCTGGCGCCGTTCAAGGCGACCGACGGGTTGGTTGCCGGGAGGTCAGGCGCCGCGAGCCGGTACACCACGGTCTGCGCCAGCAAGCGCCAGGGTTGCGAGGCCTCGCTGCGGCCCAGGATGCGCACCGGCAGCAGGGCGTTGTCGCGGGAGGTGGACAGATGCAGGCCGGCCATGGGCGTGAGGAAGCCGGTGGCGATTGTCACCGCGCCTTCGCTCGCGGCTTGCGGCGCCGCCAGCTCGGCCCGCACATGTTTGGGCGCTTGCGCCGCCGGCGAGACGACGCCCGTCATGCCGCTCACCATCACACCGTCCTGGCCGGTCCAGTCGAGCCGCAGGTAGCGCCCTTCGAGGCGGGTGGGCTGCTCGAACTCCAGTGTCATGTTCACCGGCGCGCCCTCGCCCTCGAAGCGATAGAGCCGGCCGCGCACGGCAAGGGGCGTCCACTGCGCAAGGTCGGCGCTGCTGGATGCCCTGATTGCGACCGGCGTGTTAGCGGGCAGCGTGGCGTGCACGTCGATGGCCGCCAGTGGCCGCTTCTCGTCCTTCATCGCGAACAAGGCCGATTTCAACTGCGTTGCACCCGCCGGTCGGCCGCCGTCGGTTTGCACCCACACCAATCGCTCACCGCCCGGACCGTCGATGCGCACCTGCACCGACCCCTTGGGCCGGCCCGACTCAGGGGCGGCGCTGTGCAGTGGCATGGCCTCGTGGCGCTTCGTCCGCGCCGGCGGCTCGGCCGCGAGCGCTATGCGCGCGAAAGCCACCGATTCTCCAGCCGCGTTGAAGATGCGGACGTCGCTCGCGTCGCTGGCCTGAAGCTGCAGCAGCGCCTGCGCCGACAGATCGACCCGTGCCATCGCGGTGCCCGCTGGCAGGGTGAGCGGCGCGCGCCAGGCGAACTCGGAGGGCGCGGGCACCTGGGCATGGCAAAGGGCGGCGCCCCCCGCGAGTACGCTTGCCACGGCCGTACAACGCACGAGGGCGGGCAGGGCCATCATGAACGTGCTCCCTGGAGTTCTCCGCGCTGCGCCGCGGGCGGCATGGGCGCGAAGTAGCCCACCACCAGCATCAGCACGCCTACGGCGATGAAGACGAAGATGCGCTCGGAGCCGCCCCGGTTCGACAGGTCAATGATGAAGAGCTTCAGCACCGTGAGTCCGAGCAGGGCCGCACCCAGCATCCACGCCGCGCGCAGGCCGCGCCGCTGCGCCCCGACCATCAGCCCCAGTGCGATCAGCGTCCACAGGATCGAGTAGCCTGCTTGCACCAGGAAGGAGTTGAACAGGCGGCCGGCATCCCACGCCACGGCGCCGTAGTGGTGGGCCACCCGCAGCCATACCGTGTTGATGGCAACGAAGCCCAGGCCGGCCAGTGCCAGCAGCCAGCCGTTGGCCCGGGCAAGGGCGGGCACGGGGAGGTCGCTGCGGCGAATGCGCGTCAGCCACAGGGCGCACGCGCCCAGGCCGAGCGCGACGGCCAGGTCGGTGGGGTTGAGCAGCGGCACGTAGGGCAGGGGCTTCGCGTTGCCGTCCGAGTACACAGCCACCAGCAGGGCGCCCAGCGCCACGGCCAGCGCGAGCGGCGCGGCCGCAATCCACAGGTAGGCCCGGCCGTGCCGGCCCAGCGGCCACGGCCCGCCTTCGCGTGCGGCGCGGAACCACGCGCTGTGCGCCAAGCCCAGCAGCACGACGATGCCCGACACCAGCAGGATCACACTGGCCCAGGCTGTTTGCCACAGCCCGGCTTTTCCCACGGCAAAGACAAGCAGGTTGCCGCCCAGCAGCACCAGCAGCCACACGCCGCCGGCATGGACCCAGGTCCACCACGCCT
>DATILF010000223.1:0-4648 GCA_035476755.1 Ramlibacter sp. | reverse complement strand
GCGGGGCACGTACACGCCGTCGTTGCGCGCGAGGTCCACCAGGCGGTTGACGATGTGGTTGGTGCGTTGGGGGCCGCGGTGCTGCGCTACCGCGCGCAGCGCATCGACCCACTCGATGGTCTCGATCGGATCGATGTCGTCGTTCACGTTCATTTCGTCTCCTTTTATCTTCGAGGGGGTGTTTAAACGTGGTGGTAGAAGGCTGTGGGGTTGTGGGCGAAGGCCGATGCTGTGGGCAACTCGTTAGAGTTGTCCATGGCGGCGGCCGGTGCGCGCCAGCGCATCGTCCACAAGTCCACAGCCTGGCTGCGGCCTCGTTGTTGGTTTGGCAGGGGCACGTAGCGCGTTGTCTCCAGGAGCCTTGGAGCTCGTCCCAAAGCACTGCGCGCGTGCCCCTTGCCGCTTGTATTCAGCCCGAACAGTTGTAGGAACGTCCGAGTTCGCATTTGAAAGGAGGGGCGATGACAAGCCTGCCGAATCGACAGACAGAAACGAGCACCATCACTGCCGGCATCGACGTGGCCAAAGCCACGTTGGAGGCGGCCTTGAGCGATCGTGCGGCCACCAGCAGCCATGCCAACGACGAAGCAGGACATGCCGCGCTGCTTGCTCGCCTTGAGCAGTTGCGCACGCAAGGCGTGCAGGTTGCGCTGATCGTGCTGGAAGCCACCGGCGGGCACGAAGCCGAGCTGGCCTGGGCGTTGCAGTTGGCCGGCTGGCCGGTCGTCGTGGTCAACCCGCGTCAGGCGCGCGATTTCGCGCGCTCCATGGGCAAGCTGGCCAAGACCGACCGTATCGACGCGCAGATCCTCGCCCAGCTGGGCCAGACACTGCGGCAGCGGCCCGACCTGACCAAGTTGATCAAGCCCCTGCCTGACGAGCGCCAGCGCATGCTGCAAGCGATGGTCACGCGCAGGCGCCAGTTGCTGGCCATGCGTGTGGCCGAGCAGCAACGCGCGGCGGGTCCCGACCGTCGTATGCGCAAGAGCCTGAACATCATGCTCAAAGCGCTCGATCGCGAGCTGGCACGCCTGGAGCAGGAGATGCACGCCTTCATCGGAGAGCATCACGCCGAGCTGCTGGCCCTCCTGGGCGAAGTCAAAGGCGTGGGCAAGGCCACCATCAGCACCTTGCTGGCGGAGGTACCCGAGCTGGGGGAGTTGAGCGGCCGCGAGATCAGCGCCCTGGTGGGAGTGGCTCCGATCAATCGTGATTCGGGCACCCTGCGAGGCAAGCGCACGACCTTCGGCGGCCGACCTCAGGTGCGCAAGGTGCTGTTCATGGCCGCCATGGTGGCCGCGCGATACAACCCCGTCATCAAGGCGTTCTACCAGCGCCTGGTGGCGGCGGGCAAGCCCAAGAAGCTGGCCTTGACCGCGTGCATGCGCAAGCTGCTGACCATCCTCAATGCGATGGCCAAGGCGCGCAAGCCGTTCAATGCGGGGCTTCATATGGCTTGACTTTCAATACAGTTGCTTTTGGTCTGGCGTATGTCGCTTCATCCGCCACACGCATGCCAAGTAGTTCGCAATCGGCATGCCAGGGCGGATGGATGGGTTGACTCGTTGCTAAGTCATTGTTTTGGCAGGACATTCGCAGTCCCCGCGGATGGGGGTCTGAACGAAGTGCCGGAATGACGCCATGGGCGGCGTATGGTTTGTCGCGCGCGCGAATGCGGGTTAGTACTCAGATAGCCAGGGAGGCAGGCTAGGCAAGCTCATCGGTGCCGGCGCGGATCTGCGAGAGCACCGAGGTGGCGGTGCGGCTGGACCATTCCGAGGCGCAATCCACGGAGGCCAGCGCCGACATGTTGACGATGCGCCTGACCGTGGCCGTGGGGGTGAGGATGTGGGCCGGTTTGGCCAGGCCCAGCAGGATGGGCCCCACGGTGATGCCTTGGCCGGCCGTGGCCTTGAGCACATTGAATGTGATGTTGGCCGCATCCAGCGTGGGCATCACCAGCAGGTTGGCGTCACGCGTCAATGCCGCACCCGGATGCACCTCGTCCAGCAGCTCCTTGGAAAGCGCGGTGTCGCCGTGCATCTCGCCTTCGACCTCGAAGCGGGGCTTGAGCGATCGGATCAGCTCGAGCGCGCGGCGCATCTTGCGGGCGCTGGGCGTGTCCTCGCTGCCGAAGCTGGAGTGCGACAGCAGGGCCACGTGCGGCACCACGCCGAAGCGGCGAACCTCGTCGGCCGCCAGCACGGCGATCTCGGCGAGCTGCTGGGGGCTCGGATCGAAGTTGACGTGGGTGTCGCAGATGAACAGCGTGCGCTCGGCCAGCATCAGCATGTTCATCGCCGCCAGTGTCTCGACGCCCGGACGTTGGCCGATGACGTCAGCCAGCAGATCAAGGTGGCCGCGAAAGCCGCCCCACATGCCGCACAGCAAGGCATCGGCTTCGCCGCGGTGTACCAGCATCGCGGCCAGCGCCGTGGGGTTGCGGCGCAAGGCGGACTCGGCCGCGAGGGGTGTGACGCCCTTGAGCCGCGTGAGCTGGTAGTAAGCCTGGGCGGCCTGCGGCAGGCGTGGGTCGGTATCGGGATCGACCAGTTCGAAGTCGCGGCCCGGCGCCAGGCGCAGCCCGTAGTCCTGGATGCGCTGCTCCACCACCGACGGGCGGCCCACCAGGATCGGCCAGGCGAGCCCCTCATCGACAACGATCTGCACGGCGCGCAGCACGCGTTCGTCCTCGCCTTCGGCATAGACCACACGCTTGGGTGCCTTTTGCGCCGCGGCGAACACCGGTTGCATCACCGAGCCGGAACGGTAGACGAAGCGCGCAAGACCGCCGCGGTAGGCCTCGATATCGGCGATGGGTCGGGTGGCGACGCCCGAGTCCATGGCGGCCCGCGCCACGGCGGGCACCACCACTTCGATCAGGCGCGGATCGAAGGGCTTGGGGATCAGGTAGTCGCGCCCGAACCGAAGGCCCGCGCTGGCGTAGGCCTTGGCCACGGACTCCGGGATCTCGGCATGGGCCAGGTCGGCGATGGCGCGCACCGTGGCCAGCTTCATGTCCTCGTTGATGGTGGTGGCGCCGACGTCGAGCGCGCCGCGAAAGATGAACGGAAAGCACAGCACGTTGTTGATCTGGTTCGGATAGTCCGAACGCCCGGTCCCCAGGATCGCGTCCGGACGCACCGCCAACGCCTCTTCGGGCATGATCTCGGGGGTCGGATTCGCCATCGCCAGGATGACCGGGTCGCGCGCCATGGTCTTGACCATCTCGGGCTTGAGAACGCCGGCGGATGACAGGCCCAGGAACACGTCGGCGCCCTCACAGGCATCGGCCAGGGTGCGGGCCCGGGTTTCCTGCGCGTAGCGCGCCTTGCTGTCGTCCAGCCCTTCGCGGCCCGCGAACAGTACGCCCTTGCTGTCGACCACGAGGACATTGCTGCGCTTCAGGCCCAGGCTGACGGCCAGATCCAGGCAGGCCAGCGCCGCGGCGCCCGCGCCTGAGCACACCAGCTTCACTTCCTTGATGTCCTTCTTCACCAGCCGCAGCGCGTTCAGGATGGCCGCGGCAGCGACGATGGCTGTGCCATGCTGGTCGTCATGGAACACCGGGATCTTCATGCGCTCGCGCAGCTTCTTCTCGATGTAGAAGCACTCGGGCGCCTTGATGTCTTCCAGGTTGATCCCCCCGAAGGTCGGCTCCATGCGTTCGATGGTGTCGATCAGCTTGTCGGGGTCGAGCTCGTCAAGTTCGATGTCGAACACGTCGATGCCGGCGAATTTCTTGAACAGGCATCCCTTGCCCTCCATCACCGGCTTGCCGGCCAGCGCGCCGATGTTGCCCAGGCCCAGCACGGCCGTGCCGTTGGTGATGACAGCCACCAGGTTGTTGCGGGCGGTGAGGTTGCCCGCCTCGCGCGGGTCTTCCACGATCGCCAGGCAGGCTTCGGCCACGCCGGGCGAATACGCCAGGCCCAGGTCGCGCTGCGTGGCCATGGCCTTGGTGGGCGTCACCGAAATCTTGCCCGGCGTCGGGTAGCGGTGGTAGTCGAGGGCGTCTTGCTTCAGGTTGTCGCTCATGTGTGCCTCGGCGTCGGATCAGGCCAGGAAGCGCAGCGCCGATGCGGCAGTGCGGGTGTCCATGTTTCGGCCTCGGTTGAGGTGGTCGTCGATCTCCGCCGCGCAGCCCAACATGCGGGCGTACAGGAAGACCGTGAAGGCCGCCGTCTCCAGCGCATCCGCCTGGATGGTGCGGGCGCGGTAGGCCGGCCACACGGCCTTGAGCAGCAGGGCGGCGATCACCGCGTCGATGTTCACGCAGTAGACCGTGCGCGACACGCCCTCGTCGTAGAGCTTTTGCACCAGCGCCCGGTAGAAGTCGTGGAACACGTTCTGCTCGCCGCGCTTGGCCATCAGCTCGCCGATGAAAACTTCGCGCGGGTCGTGGTTGACCGACTTGTCCTTGAACACCGGGTGGTTCACGCCGGGGATCTTCTGCACATCGAGGTTGCCGCTGGTCTTCTTGTCGGCCTTGTAGCGCGCATACGATTCGACATAGCGCGCCGCCAGCGCACCGACATCCACCCCGTGCGACGCGTCGCCGGGATCGGTCAGGGCGCTGTCCTTGAACTGCTCCAGCAGGAAGGCCACGCCCTCGTAGCCGTTGCCGCCGTGGGCGTAGCCGCAGTGC
>DATILF010000222.1:0-2280 GCA_035476755.1 Ramlibacter sp. | reverse complement strand
ATGGCACGCACCAACCCCGAGGACAAGGGCGCCGGCGGCGTGTCGGCGTTCATCGTCGAGGCCGACACCCCGGGCATCACCATCGGCAAGAAGGACAAGAAGATGGGCCAGCGCGGCGCGCACACGGCCGACGTGATCTTCGAGAACTGCCTCGTGCCGGCCTCGCAGCTGATCGGCGGCAAGGAAGGCCAGGGCTTCAAGACGGCGATGAAGGTGCTGGAAAAGGGCCGCATCCACATCGCGGCGATCTGCGTAGGCGTGGCCGAACGCATGCTGCGCGACGCCCTGCACTACGCGATCGAGCGCAAGCAGTTCGGCCAGCCCATCGCCGAGTTCCAGCTGGTGCAGGCGATGCTGGCGGACAGCCAGGTCGAGGTGTACGCCGCCCGCTGCATGGTCATCGATGCGGCGCGCAAGCGCGACGAAGGCCTGAACGTGTCGACCGAGGCATCCTGCTGCAAACTGTTCGCCTCGGAGATGTGCGGCCGCGTCGCCGACCGCGCCGTGCAGATCTTCGGCGGCGCCGGCTACATCAGCGACTACGGCATCGAACGCTTCTATCGCGACGTGCGGCTGTTCCGGCTGTACGAAGGCACAACCCAGGTCCAGCAGATCGTCATTGCACGCAACATGGTGCGCGACGCGATGCGTTGAGTTTCTATCGTTTCTATCGTTTCTATCGGAGACAAGCCATGAAAACACCCACCTCACGCCGTACCCTGCTGTCGCTCGCCTTCGCCGCCCTGGGGGCGGCGCTGGGCAGTCCCGCGCTGGCCCAGTCCGCGCCCTACCCCAGCCAGCCGATCAAGCTGGTGGTGCCCTACCCGGCCGGCGGCGCCACCGACACGCTGGCCCGCACCATCGCCCAGAAGTTGCAGGAAGCCTGGAGCCAGACCGTGCTGGTGGAAAACCGCCCCGGAGCGGCCGGCACCATCGGCAACAACGCCGTGGCCAAGGCGGCACCCGATGGCCACACGGTCCTGATCGCCATCACGGCGCTGATCCAGCAGCCGGCCCTGATGTCCAACTTGCCGTACGACCCGCTCAAGGACTTCGCGCCGGTGACGCTCATCGCGCGCAGCCCCAGCATGCTGGCCGTGCCACTGGACTCGCCCGCCAAGAACCTGAAAGAGTTCATCGCCATGGTCAAGGCCAGCCCGGGCAAGTACAACTACGGCACCTATGGCGCCGGCACGTCGTCGCACATCCAGGGCTCGCTGCTCAACCAGCAGGCCGGGCTGGACCTGGTGCATGTGCCGTTCCAGGGTGCCGCGCCGCTGGTGACCAACCTGATCGGCAACCAGCTCAGCTCGGCCTTCGTGGACAGCGCTTCCGCGCGCCCGCACCTGAAGTCGATCCGCCCGCTGGCCGTGACCGGCAGCCAGCGCATGCCCGGGTTGCCGGACGTTCCGACTTTCGCCGAGCTGGGCTACCACTCGTTCGATCCGTATGGCTGGTTCGGCGCATTCCTGCCCGCAGCCACCCCGGCACCGGTGGTGCAAAAGCTGTCCGACGAAGTCAATCGCATCCTGCGCCTGCCCGACGTCACAGCCAAGATCGAAGCGCTCGGCCTGCAGGTGGGCGGCGGCAAGCCCGAAGAGCTCCAGAAGACCTTGCGCGGCGACGCGGCGATCTACGCGAAGATCATCAAGGACGCCAACATCAAGCTGAGCCAGTGAGCTTGCAGTCCCCCACCTCGATGACGCCATGACAGACAAATACCAAGACATCCGTGACGCCGTGCGCGCCCTGTGCGCGGGCTTTCCCGACGAATACCACCGCCAGGTCGATGAGAAGCGGGCCTACCCCGAGGCCTTCGTCGATGCCTTGACAAAGGCCGGCTGGATGGCCGCGCTGATTCCCCAGGAATACGGCGGCTCGGGCCTGGGCCTGACCGAGGCCTCGGTCATCATGGAAGAGATCAACCGCTCGGGCGGCAACTCGGGCGCCTGCCATGGCCAGATGTACAACATGGGCACCTTGCTGCGCCACGGCTCCAAGGAGCAAAAGGCCTTGTACCTGCCCAAGATCGCCAGCGGCGAGTGGCGCCTGCAGTCCATGGGCGTGACCGAGCCGACCACCGGCACCGACACCACCAAGATCAAGACCTCCGCCGTCAAAAAGGGCGATCGCTATGTAGTCAACGGCCAGAAGGTGTGGATCTCGCGGGTGCAGCACTCCGAATACATGATTCTCCTGGCGCGCACCACGCCGCTGGCCGACGTGAAGAAGAAGTCCGAAGGCATGTCGATCTTCATGGTGGACCTGCGTTCGGCCGAG
>DATILF010000221.1:0-16026 GCA_035476755.1 Ramlibacter sp. | reverse complement strand
GGAGGCGTACCGGCGCGTCCGCGACATCGAGGCCGAGTTGCACCTGCAGGACCTGGAGCCCGAGCAGGCGCTGCGCCGGCTGGTGGCCTTCACCTTCGATCACCACCTCAACCACGAGAGCTACATCCGCCTCGTGATGTCGGAGAACATCAACCGGGGGCAGTACCTGGCGCAGAGCGCGCGCATCCAGGAACTGAACGTGCCCGCCATCGCGGCGATTCGCAACCTGTACCAGCGCGGCGTCAAGCGCGGCGTGTTCCGCGCGGGGCTCGATCCGGTGGACATCCACGCGTCGATCTCGGCGCTGAGCTTCTTCAACGTTTCGAATCGGCACACCTTCGGGCTGATCTTCAAGCTCGACATGCAGTCGTCAGCGTACATCGCCCACCGCCGCGACAACGTCGTCGAGATGATTGCACGCTTCGTGAAGAAGCCCTGAAGTTCGCCGCCCGGCTAGCCATTTCGAATGGCCCGTGGGATCAGGGTTTTCACCGATAAAAGAACTAACCAGTTCGTACAAAATACGAAGCAGGAGACCCACTCATGATCCAAAAAGCGATCGACCTGCTGTGCCGGCTGTTCTCCGTCCTCATGGTCGCGTTCCTCGCGGCCATGGTCGTGATGGTGTTCGGCAATGTCGTGCTGCGCTACGGCTTCAATTCCGGCATCACGGTGTCCGAGGAGCTGTCGCGCTGGCTGTTCGTCTGGATGACGTTTCTCGGCGCCATTGTCGCGCTGCGCAACCACGGGCACTTGGGTACCGACAGCCTGGTATCGCGCCTGCCGGTCGCGGGCAAGAGGATCTGCCTAGGGACGGCGCACCTGATCATGATCGGCCTGTGCGTGGTGATGGCCCGGGGCGGCTGGCAGCAGACGGTCATCAACTACGGCACGTCGAGCGCGGTGATGGAGGCGTCGATGGCCTGGCTCTACGCCAGCGGCGTCGTGTTTGCCGTGCTGGCCGCGCTGATCGTCGCTCATGACTTCTGGAAACTGGTGTCCGGGCAGCTCGGTGACGACGAGCTGATCGGTGTCGTCGAGTCGGAAGAGGATGTGGTGCCCGGCAAGGCTGCCGCGCACGGAGTGCCCGCACCATGACCATCGTCGTCTTCCTGGGCTCGCTGCTGGGCACCATGGCGTTGGGCTTGCCCATCGCCTTTGCACTGCTGGCATGCGGCGCCGCGCTCATGTGGCACATGAACATGTTCGACGCGCAGATCCTTGCGCAGAACGTGATCGAAGGCGCCAACAGTTTCCCGCTGCTGGCCGTGCCGTTCTTCATGCTGGCCGGTGAAATCATGAACACCGGCGGTCTTTCGCGGCGCATCGTGCACCTCGCGATGACACTGGTCGGCCATGTCAAGGGCGGGCTGGGCTATGTCGCGATCATTGCGGCGGCGCTGATGTCGGCGCTGTCGGGATCGGCGGTGGCCGATGCCGCCGCCCTCGCAGCCCTGCTGCTGCCAATGATGACGCGCGCGGGCTACAACCGGGCCAGCTCCGCCGGCCTGCTGGCTTCCGCCGCCGTGATGGGCCCGATCATTCCGCCCAGCATCGGATTCGTCGTCTTCGGCGTGGCGGCCAACGTGTCCATCACCAAACTGTTCATCGCGGGCATCTTCCCCGGGATCATGCTGGGGGCGGCCCTGTGGGTCACCTGGTGGTTCCTCGTGCGCAAGGAAAAGACCGAGCCCGCACCGCGCGCGAGCCGTGCCGACGTGCTGAGCGCGCTCAAGGACGCGACGTTCGCGCTGGGCCTGCCGCTGATCGTGATCGTGGGACTGAAGATGGGCGTGTTCACACCCACCGAGGCGGCCGTGGTCGCGGCCGTCTACGCGCTCGTGGTGTCGATGGCCGTGTACCGCGAACTCAAGTTCTCGCAGCTATACGGCCTGTTCCTGGCGGCGGCGCAAACCACGGCGGTGATCATGTTCCTGGTGGCGGCCGCCATGGTGTCGGCCTGGATGATCACCGTGGCCAACCTGCCGGCCGAACTGGTGACGCTGCTCAAGCCCTTGCTGGACAGCCCGACGGTGCTGCTCATCGTCATGATGATCATCACCATGCTGGTGGGCACGGCCATGGACATGACCCCCACCATCCTGATCCTCACGCCGGTGTTCATGCCCATCATCAAGGCGGCCGGCATCGATCCCGTGTACTTCGGGGTGCTGTTCATGATCAACAACGCCATCGGCCTGATCACGCCCCCCGTGGGCACCGTGCTGAGCACAGTGGCGGGCGTGGGCAAGGTGAGCATGGACGAGGTGACGCGCGGTGTCTGGCCGTTCATGCTGGCGCAGTTCAGCGTGATGTTCCTGCTGGTGCTCTTCCCCAGCCTGGTGCTGGTGCCGGCGCGCTGGTTCTATGGGTGATTTCGATTCTCCAGCCGTGACCGGGCACGCCTCGGCTGGAGTCCAAGTTCCTTTGCGTCCCGTACCGCTGACTGGAGACAAGCCATGAAACGACTGTTCCTGAAAACCCTGGTGGCCGCCTTGGCCGTCGCCGCCGTCGGCGTGGCCCAGGCCCAGACCAAGACCATCAAGTACGCCAACCAGAATGCCAAGGGCCACCCCATCGTGATGGGCATGGAGAAATTCGCCGAAATCGTGGAAGCCAAGTCCGGCGGCAAGCTCAAGGTCAGCGTGTTCGCCGGCGGCGCCCTGGGCAGCGACCAGGCCAACGTGTCCGCCCTGCAGGGCGGAACGCTGGAGATGGCCGCCATGAACTCGGGCATCTTCGCGAGCGTCGTGAAGGACTTCGCCGTCTATGACTTCCCCTTCCTCTTCGCCAACCCGAAGGAAGCGGATGCCGTCGTTGACGGGGCCTTCGGCAAGTCGCTGCACGCCAAGCTGGAAGAAAAGGGCATGGTGGGCCTGGCCTACTATGAGCTGGGCTTTCGCAACATCACCAACAGCAAGCGGCCCATCACCAAGGTGGAGGACATCGCCGGCCTGAAGCTGCGCGTCATTCCCAACCCGATCAACGTCGATTGGGTGAGTGCCCTGGGCGCCAACCCCACGCCGCTGCCGTTCCCCGAACTCTATGCGGCGCTGGAACAGAAGGCGGTGGACGGCCAGGAGAACCCGGTGGCCACCATCAACGGCGCCAAGCTCTACGAAGTGCAGAAGCACCTGGCGCTCACCAACCACCAGTACAACCCGCAGTCGGTAGTGATCAGCAAGAAGTTCTGGGACTCGCTCTCCGCTGACGAAAAAAAGATCGTGCAGGACGCCGCCAACGAATCGGCAAAGTACCAGCGTGAACAGTCGCGCTCCGCCGCCGCGGGCATCCTGGACAACCTGAAGAAGAACGGCATGCAGGTGACCGAGCTGCCGCCCGCCGAAGTGGCCAAGCTGCGCGAGAAGATGAAGCCGGTGATCGCCAAGCATTCGGCCAGCGTCGGCGAGGCCACCGTCAAAGCCGTGATGGCCGAACTCGACAAGCTGCGCAAGTAAGCCCTGCCAAAAGGAAACGTTCCCCTCGCCGATGAATGCTGCCCTGCCTGCCACCATGCTGATCGACGGCCACACCGAGCTGATTGCCCACCTGGGGTATCCGACGCACTCGTTCAAGGCGCCGATGATCTACAACCCGTATTTCGAGTCCATCGGCGTGAACGCGGTGGTGGTGCCGATGGGCTGCCAGGCGCCTGCCTTTGCCGACGTGCTGCGCAGCCTGTTCGCGCTGGAGAATATACGGGGCGCCCTGGTCACGATGCCGCACAAGGTGAGTGTGCTCGACCTGCTGGACGAAGCCACGCCGGCCGTGAAGGTGGCGGGTGCCTGCAACGCCGTCAAGCGCCTGCCCGATGGCCGGCTGCTCGGCGACCAGTTCGACGGCGCCGGTTTCGTGCGCGGCGTGCAGCGCAAGGGGCTGCAGCTGGGCGGTGCCCGGGCGCTGGTCGTGGGCTGTGGCGGCGTGGGTTCGGCGATTGCAGCGGCCCTGGCGCAGGCCGGTGTGCAGGCGCTGGCCTTGTACGACGTCAATGCCGCGCTGGCCGCTGACCTGGCACAGCGCCTGAACACGCACTACCCGCGCGTCCAGGTGACCATGGGCAGCAATGACCCGGCCGGCTTCGACCTGGTCGTCAACGGCACGCCGCTCGGCATGAACGCGGGCGATCCGCTGCCGGTGGACATCTCTCGCCTGGAGGCGCGCACCTTCGTCGGCGAGGTGGTGATGAAGAGCGAAACCACGGCCTTCCTGCAGGCGGCGCAGGCCCGGGGCTGCCGCGTGCAGGTGGGCACCGACATGCTGTTCGAGATGATCCCGCCCTACCTGGAGTTCTTCGGCTTTCCCACCACCACGCCGGAGACGCTGCGAGCGGTGGCGCGGGTGCAGTACTGAGCCTTCAACGTCATGAGAGGTAGCCGATGAGCGATCTTCTGCTTCAACCGGAACATGCCCGCGAGCCCCTGCAGGCGTCCTTCAGCGACCAGGACAACCCGGTCGGCCTGGACGGCGTCGAGTTCGTGGAGTACGCCACGTCGCAACCCCAGGCGCTGGGCCAGGTGCTCGAGATGATGGGCTTCCGCCCAGTGGCGCGCCATCGCTCGCGCGAGGTGCTGCTGTACCGGCAGGGCGGCTTGAACATCGTGGTGAATGCCCATCCGCTCGAAGAGGGCGGGGCGGCCAACACGGGGGCGCAGCCGTCGATCAGCGCGATCGCGCTGAGGGTGCGCGATGCCCGGTCCGCCTACCGCTACGCGCTGGAGCGGGGTGGCTGGGAGGTGCCCACGCATCCCGAACCCATGGAGCTGAACATCCCCGCCATTCATGGCGTGGGCGGCACGCGCATCTACTTCGTGGACCGCTACCGCGACTTCTCGATCTACGATGTGGACTTCGTGCCGATTCCCTCGGTGAACCCGCGCCCGCCCGCGCTGGCCGGCATCCACTTCTTCGGCATCGTGCAGTACATCGGCACGGGCCGCAGCTACGACTGGATCGAGTTCTACGGCGCCTTGTTCGGCATCCAGGCCATCCCCGACGAGCAGCGCTTCGGCATCCTGCCTTCCGGCAAGCTTTTGCGTGCGCCGGCCGTGAGCTCTGCCAACCGTTTCATGCTGCAGCTGATCGAGCCCGAACTGGACGCCGAGGACGAGGGCGAACGCCTGCAGCGCATCGGCCTGGGCGTGCCCGACGTGCTGGCGGCCGTGCGGGCGCTGCGCGTGTGCGGCATGGAATTCGTGGAGACCGAAGCGGCGCACACCGAGCGCCGCGGCGCGATCACCAAGACCTACCTGGGCAACGTTGTCTTCGAGCTGGTGCACAGCGAGCCCGCCGTTGCGCCTGTGAACCCATGAACGATCGCCGCAGCCTGGAACACGCCATCCTGGGCTTCGGGATGGACACGATCACTCTGGCCGGGCCGCTGGAGGCCAAGCTCGAAGCGATGCAGGAAGCCGGCTTCAGCCAGGTCATGCTCAAGGCCAACGACCTGGTGGGCCACCCGGCGGGCTGGCAGGCCGCCGTGCAGGCGGTGCGCGCGAGCGGCCTGCGCGGCACCGGCTTCCAGGTGCTGCGCGATTTCGAGGGCCTCTCCGGCCACCTGCACCAGTACAAGGTGGACATTGCCAAGGCCATGCTGGAGATGTGCGCCGCGCTGGGCTGCAAGGTGTTGTTGGCCTGCTCGTCCACCTCCACCCACGCGAGCGACGACCTGGACCTCATCGCGCGCGACCTGCGCAAGCTGGCGCTGCTGGCGGTGCCCTTGGGCATACGCATCGCCTACGAGGGGCTCTCATGGGGCCGCACCGTCAATGAGTTCACCACCGCCTGGGACGTGGTCTGCCGCGCCGATTGCCCGAATCTGGGCATCTGCATCGATTCTTTCCACATCCTCGCCGCGAAGACGCCGCTGGAGGCGATCGACGAGCTCGACCCTGGCAAGATCTTCCTGGCGCAGCTGTCGGACTTCATGTGGCAGGAGACCCGCACCTTCGAGGAGCGCATGGCCACCGCGCGGACCTACCGCGTGTTCCCGGGCGAGGGCGTGCACACACAACAGCTGGTGGAACTGGTGACGCGGCTGGACGCGCTCGGCTACACCGGCGACTACAGCTTCGAGGTTTTCAACGACGACTACGTGCAGATGCCGTTGCCGTTCGTGGCGCAGCGCGCCCGGCGTTCGGCGCTGTGGCTGGCCGACGACGTGCTGCGCCGCTCGGTGCCGCTTCCCAACCAGTTGCGCCTGCGGGCGCGCTGAAACGAGTCAGGCTCGCTCGAAGTCGATGAAGCTGCGCGCGGCGTCCACGGCGAGCAGCTTCACCTGCACGCTGTCACCCACGTCCATGCCTTCGAAGCCGCGTACCACGCGGCCCTCGAGCATCGGGCTTGTGATGCGCACATAGGTGCCCTTGGGCGCGGCGCCGGTGACGATGGCCTCGAAGGTCTCACCGATGCGGGTGTGCAGCAGCAAGGCGCCCGCCGCCTTGAGAACCTGCCGCTCCACCTTGTTGGCGTTGTCCTCCTGCAGCGTGCAGTGCCGCGCGATCTCTGCCAGCATCTCGGTGGAGTAGGGCGGTGCGTCGCCCGCGAGCGCGGCTTTCAGCAAACGCTGCGTCACCAGGTCGGGGAAGCGCCGGTTGGGTGCCGTGGAGTGCGCGTAGTCGTTGACCGCCAGGCCGAAATGCCCGGTGCTGGCCGCGCCTGCAGGGGCCGCGGCGTATTCGCCCGAGCCCAGCATCTTCACCACCGACAGGGACAGGTCGGCAAAGCCGGCCGGATCGGCCAGGCGGCGCGCGCACAGGAACCGGTCGAGCGCCAGGGCGTCAGGCACCGCGGGGAGTTGCATGCCATGCCCCGCCGCCAGCGAAACGATACGGTCCCAGCGGCGTGGCGATTGCAGGAAGCGGCGCAGCGATGGAAAGCCCTTGTGCGCGAGGAAGCGGGCGGTCGCCGCGTTGGCGGCAATCATGAGGTCGGCGATCAAGTCCTTGGCGCGGTTCTTCCGGTCGGCGCGCAGGTCCACCAGCTGCCCGTCCTGGAACACCGGGCGCGCTGATACCGTGTTCACGTTCAGCGCGCCGCGGCGCTGGCGCCACTGCCTCAACTGCGTGGCCAGCGTGTCGTGCAATCGAACCTGCGCTTGCAGTTCCGGTTCGCCGGCCAGTTGCGCAGGCGGGGGCGTTTCACCATCGAGCCACGACGACACGTGGTTATAGGTGAGCTTCGCCCGGTTGAGCACGGTCGCGCGGTACAGGTCAGCTTCAGAGACCGTGCCATCCGCCTGCACCAGCATGTCCACGACAACCGCCATTCGCTCCTCATCCTGGTGGAGCGAGGTGAGGTCGGTGGACAGGGTTTCGGGCAGCATGGGAAAAACGCCCGCCGCGGTGTATACGGATGTGGTGTTGGTTTCTGCATGGGCATCCACGGCCCCGCCGGGACGCACCAAGGCATCCACGTCGGCCACGGCCACCAGCAGGCGCGCCGTGCCGTCGGGCAATGGCTGCGCCACACTCAGCTGGTCGAGATCGCGGGTGTCGTCATTGTCGATCGAGAACCACGGCAGATGGCGCAAGTCGCGGATATCGCCGTTTCGCTCGGGACCGGCGTGTCGCGCTGCTTCGGCTTCTTGCAGGGCTTGCGGCGCGAACACCGGCTGGAGCCCGCGTGAGCGCATGGCGTCAAGGGCGATCTGGTGCAGGTCGATGGTGTCCATGGGTGAAGGTGATGCCGATCAAGAACTGTACCGTCCGGCGCCTTCAAGCGGGCTTTTTCGCGAACAGGAACAGCGCCGAGCCGGCGCCCGCCATCAGGGCCAGGATCGTGAAGCCCATACGGTAATTGCCCGTGAGGTCCGACAGGCCGCCCGCGACCATCGGCCCGGCCACCTGGCCGATGGCGATGATGAAGGCCGACAGGCCCATGATCATGCCGATGGCCTGCAGCCCGAAGTAGTCCGCCCGGATCGCCTGCATGAACGGCCCGCGCAAGCCCCAGGCCACGCCGTGAAGGATGGCAAAGCCGCCCAGCAGCAAGGGATGGCTGGCATAAGTCAGCATCAGCAGGCCCACCATGTGGGCGAGCATGCAGCCCGCGGCCACGTAGCGCTTTTCCCAGCGGTCACCCAGAGCCGCGCCCGCCAGCACGCCGATCACCTGCGCGATCGTCATCAGCGTGATGACCAGCGAAGCCTGGGCCACGGAGTAGCCGAGTCCTTCCTTCATGTGCGAGATGGCGTGCACGTTCACCGCCGTTACCACCAGCAGTGCCAGGCCATGGCCCAGCGCAAGCAGCCAGAAGGCCGGGGTCCGCAGGGCTTCCTGCGCCGTGAAATGGCGGCCCTCCCGGGGCTGGCCGGCGGCATCCGGTGAATCTGACGCGGCGTCCGTGGGCGGCAGCCCGTCCTCGGTTTCGCCGACGTCGGCTGGATGCCGGCGCATCACCCGCGCCAGCGGCCAGCCGATGACGATGGTGGCAACCCCCGAGGCAAACGCCGTTGCGCGCCAGCCATACGCCTGCATCATCCAGGCCACCAGAGGCACGGCGACGCCGCCCACGGCCAGGCCCAGGCTCATGATGGAGAGGGCGCGCGCGCGCTGGCGGCGGAACCAGTGCACCACGGTCACTGTGAGCGGAAAGTAACCCGACAGGCTGGAGCCCAGCGCCAGCAGGACGATGGCGCCGTAGAACCCGCCGATGCTGTCGATCTGGCTCAGCGCGATGAAGCCCAGGCCCAGGGTCACGATGCCCACCTGGACCATCACGCGCGCGCCCATCCGGTCCATGGCCCACCCTAGCGCCGGCCCGAGCAGGGCGCCTTCGAGCGACTGGATGGCAGCGCCGGCCGACAGCGCGGTCTTGCTCCAGCCGCGCTCGTCAGAGAGCACGGCCACATAGGCGCCGAAGGCCTGCATCAGCAGGCCGCCGTGCAGGAACTGGATGATGGAGGCCGCGCCGACGATGCGCCAGCCGTAGAAAATTTTCAAGCGCGATCCAGGCAAGGGCAAGCCGTGATGCTACTGCGGAGCGCCGAGCGTGAAGAAGAATGCGGCGCCCTGTCCGGGCGTGGACTCGGCCCAGATCTCACCGTTGTGGCGCGCGACGATTCTCTGCACGGTGGCCAGCCCCACGCCCGTGCCGGGATATTCGGTTACCGTATGGAGCCGCTGGAACGCATGGAAGAGCCGGTCGGCGTAGGCCATGTCGAAGCCCGCGCCGTTGTCCCGCACGAAGAAGGCCGTGAGGCCGTCTCGCACCTGCTCGCAACCCACGGTGATGGAGGCCGCGGGCACCTTGGAGGTGAACTTCCACGCGTTGCTCACCAGGTTCTGCATCACCTGGCCCATCAGTGTGGGATCGGCTTGCGCCACCAGGTTGTCGGCGATGGCCACCTGAACCGAGCGATCCGGTTCGCGCTCGCGGCATTGCTCCAGCGTGGCCGCCGCCATGGCGCCCAGATCGACCGTGCTGCGCTCCAGGCTGGCGCGCGAAACATGCGCCAGGGTCAGGAGCGCATCGATCAGGTCGGTCATCAGATGGACGTTGGCGCGAATGCGGGCGAAGTAATGCCGGCCGCGCTCGTCGAGGTGCTCGCTCACCGATCTTTCCAGGAGGGTGCTGAAGGAGTCGATGGTGTGAAGCGGCGCGCGCAGGTCATGCGATGCGGAATAGGAAAAGGCTTCCAGTTCGCGGTTGGCCGCCTCGAGTTGGGCCGTGCGGCGCCGCACCCTGGCCTCCAGTTCGGTGTTCAGGTCCAGGGTTTCCTGGTGGGAGACTTCCAGCACTTCGGCCCGCCGGGCCAATTCGGCCAGCATCTCGTTGAATGCGTCCACCACCTGGCCGACCTCGTCGTCGGTCGTGCGCGTGGCGCGCAGGCTATAGTCGCGCCCGCTCGTTATTCGCCGCGCCACGTCGCTCACCGCCAGGATCGGCCGTGTCACCACCGACAGCAGGTGGTTGGACAGCAGCAGCGCCAGCGCCAGGCTGACGGTGATGACCAGGCCGATCACCAGCAGGTATTGCTGCAGCCGGTCCAGCCGTTCATGGCGGGCCCGCAGGTAGACCGAGCCGACATGTTCGCCCGCGCTGACGATGCGCTTGATGGCCACCAGGTCGCCGCCGATGACCCGCACGCCCTCGGCCTGCGTCGCCGGCAGATGCTGGATGGCCAGGTCGCGGGGAAAGGTGGCGAAGACCTGGCCGTCCGGGTTGTAGACGGCCGCGGCGTTGATGTTGGGCCGGGCTTTCAGCAAGGCCAGGTTCTCGTAAGCGGTACGGGGGTCGTTGAAGGACAGGGCGGCCGCGGTGGCCAGGCCCAGCAGGTCGGCCTGGGTGGTGAGGTCATCCTCCCAGGTCTTCTGGTAGCTGCGAAGATCGAAGATCACCATGGCCAGGCTGGCCAGGCTGAGTGCGACGAAGGTAGTGACCAGCACCACCCAATTGAGCTTGAAGCGGATCGAGCGGTGCTTGCCGTTCAGCATCAACGCACCGTCTTGCCGGGCGAATTCTGGGCCACGGCCACAAGCCTCGAGCTGAGTCGCAAGCCATACCTTTCCGCTGTTTCCAGCGACAGCTCGAAGCGGATCTGGCCGTCGCTCAGCAAGAAGTTGATGACACTGCCTTGCCGCAGCGCGCCGGCGGACTCGCTCACCACCAACGTGCCGTGCGGCGGCGCGGATTCCGCCCGGTCCGCCAGCCGGCCCGTGCGCTGGCGCCCCACGAACAGAATGTGCATTGGCGCGCTCAGCTCGCCGTCCCTGATCTTGCGAACCTCGATGCGCCGGCCCTCGATGACCCGGTCCGCCACGAGCTTTTGCAGATCGTCAGCCAGTTCGTCGTTGCCCCACACGCCGATGACCAGGGGCGAATCGGCGCGCGCGAACGCGCCGTCCGGCCACTGCGCATAGCCGGCAAAGCGGTAGAGATAGGCCGCCTTCACCCGCCGCTCGGCCAGGGCTTCATCGAGGGTGGCGGGGGCCTGCGAGCCCTGGGCGCGAGCCGGCAGGGGGGAGAGCAATGCGGGCGCCACGCTGGACGTCAACAGCAGCCACGCGAGCGATGCCAGTGCCTTTCGCCGCGGCGGCGGCGTCGCGGTCACATTCGCCACAGCAGCTTCACCCACCCGGCCCGCCGCAGTTGCGACGCGGTGGCGGCGTCGCCGAACTCCACATGCTGGCGGTCGAACAGGTTCTGCACGTTCATCGAGAGATCGGTCTGGGGCGTCACGCGCCAGCCCCATCGCACATCGACCGCGGTATAGGCCGGCACCTGGGGCGAAGGCAGCGCGCCCACGTGCCGGATGCCCACATCGAACTCGTGGCGCGGGGTGACCGCCAGGCTGGAGCGCAGCGTCCACTGGTGCCGGGGATCGTTGCCCAGGGCGCTGGGCCCGACAGGGTCCCTGCTGCCGGGCTTGATGCGCAAGTGCATGCGCAGCTCATTCAGGCCGGCGCTCAGGCGCCACTGGGGCGTGGGCTGCCAATGCGCCCAGGCCTCGATGCCGGAGGTATTTCCTTCCATCATGTTCTGCACCACGGCCGGTGGCGGCTGGCCGCTGCGCAGCTTGTCGTAGCGATGGTGGAAGGCGGTGATGGAGTAGGACAGCGTGGCCGAATGCTGGGCGCGCCAGCCCACTTCGGCCACGTTGGCCACCTCGGACTGGAAGTCCGGTCCACCCACGATGAAAAACGGCGGGTTGCCCGGAAAGAAGAATTCGCGGTCCAGCCGGGCCGGGGCCCGCACCGCGCGCGAGAGCGACGCCCAGGCGAGCTGGGCATCGGTGGGCGACCAGGCCAGGCGCGCGTTGGGCAGGAATTCCCAGCCGGTGTACACATTGCGCTCCACCTTCGCGCCCACGGTCAGCCGCAGACTCTCCCCCAGGGGCATGTCGTCCTGGACGAAGAAGTTGGTCCAGCGCAACTTGCGTTTCTCGGGGGTGAATCGCACCAGCACGGTGGCCCGCGCCTCGTCCCGGGCCTCCCGATGTCCGCCGCCCCATACCAGCTTGTGCTGGCCCGACACCGCCGGGCTGTGCTGCCACTCGAGATCGAGAATCTCCATGTCGTCCCGGAACGCCAGAGGCTCTTCCCGGCGGCTCTGGTCGTAATAGCCCTGCAGCCGCCAGCTGGAGCCGTCGTCGTGCTGGCGGCTCCAGCGCGCCAGCAGATGCCCGCCTGTCAGCCGCGGTGCTTCCGGCGTTCCCGGCAAGTTGCCGCCGCGATAGACCTCGCCCTGCACCGTCAGCCCATTGCGGACCTGGCCCCAGTCGGCGCGAAAGCCGACTTGCTGCTTTTGCGCCGCATCGGGCACGACGCTGCCATTGCGGCGCTGCGTCGCCTCACGGTCCATGCCGATGGCGTGGATGCGGTAATGGCCATCGTCGCCCAGCTTGCCGCCGTACCGGGCCGCGCCCTGGGCATTGCCGTCGTGACCGGCCGCAAGCGCCAGCAGTCCGCCCTGTGTGGCCGCGGCGGGCCGCGTGGTCACGTTGATCACGCCATTGACCGCGTTGGCGCCCCACAGCGTACCGCCTGGCCCACTGATGACCTCGATCTGCTCGATGTCCTCGATCATGACGTCCTGGGCATCCCAGAACACACCGGAATACAAGGGCGAATAGATGGTTCGCCCGTCCACCAGCACCAGCAGCTTGTTGCCGATCGCATTGTTGAAGCCGCGCGCGCTGATGGCCCACTGGCCGGCCCTCGTGCGCGCCACGTGCAGGTTGGGCGCGAGCCGCAGTGCCTCGGGCAGGGTTCGGGCGGTGGAGCGGCGAATATCCTCGGCGGTGATGACGAAGACGGAGGCGGGGGCGCCCAGCAACGATTCGCTGCGGCGCGAAACCGATGTGACCTGGATGCTGCCCAGTTGCTCCAGCGAGAGCTCGCCCAGCCGATCGAGACTCAGCTGGGCGATGCTGACCGGTTCAGCCTGAACGTTCAGTGCAAAGCAGGGCGCCAGCATCCATACCGCGATGCCACGCCCTCCACCCTTCGCACGCTTCTGATTCGCGCGATGCTTCATGTTGTGTTTCTTGACTACAGGAACTCTAGCGTAGCCGGAGTCTGTCGCCTAGCGCTTTCGCCGGGTATCCCGCTTGCGGTCGGGGTGATTCGCTGGTCGGGTCTGGTGTCCCATGGCAAGGCCGTCCTCAAGTCTGATTGGAACTTTTGTAAGGAGGTGGCGATGCCCTCGCGCCGTGGGGGAGGCAGCGCCGACCAATGGCCACTTCGATCAGGGTCTCAAAATGACAGCACATATGCTAGCATTCTCGCAATGACGACCGTGGTGCTGGACACGAACATTCTGGTGGCCGCCCTGCTGCGGGGCGGTGGCAGTGCGCGCGCAATGCTTCGTGCCTGCTTGAACGCACAGTACCAGCCGGTGCTGGGGCCGGCATTGCTTGCGGAATACGAAGATGTTCTGGGCCGCGCCGAACTTTTCGCGGACTGCATACTGTCTTCGAAAGAGCGCAACGAAGTGTTCGATGGTTTTCTGAATCGGTGCCGCTGGGTGGAAGTCTTTTATGCGTGGCGACCCAACCTGCCCGACGAAGCCGACAACCATCTGATTGAACTCGGGGTCGCGGCGCAGGCCGACGCGATCGTGACGCGAAATTTGCGCGACGTGTCACGCGGCGAATTGAAGTTTCCCTCGCTCAGGGTGCTCACGCCTGAGCAATGCCTGGAGGTATTTCCATGTCCACATTGACCATCCGTTTGCCTGATGACAAACATGAGCGCCTGAAGGCCCTCGCACGATCCAACTCGATCAGCATCAACAAGCTGATGGATGAACTCGCGACGGTCGCACTGGCCAACTACGATGCCAGGGTGCGCTTCGAGACACGCGCGGCCCGAGGCAATCCCAAGCGAGCGCTGACCTTGCTCGACAAGCTTGACCGTGCGGGTTGACCACGACGCCCTGTCTGCTTGCCGCGCGTGGGCGCTGAGGCGGCTCGAACAGGTAGCTTCACGCTAATCAAGCCCTGCCGCAGGCCGAGCCGCCGGCTTCACCATGGCCTCGGGCGGCAGCCGCGTTTCGATTGTGGCGATCAGCTCCCCCAACGGGACCTCGAGCGCGCGCAACAACCGATCGATCTCGTTGCGTGGCTTGCGTTCCCTGATCGCGTGCTCCAGGTCGCCCGCGTGATCGGGAATCCGCAAGGCACCAATGTTGCCGGACACGCCCTTGGCGGTGTGAGCGAGCCGCTCCGCCGTCGCCCAGTCGTTGTTATCCAGCGTGGTGCGGATTTCTTCGGGCACGCATCTTTGTCCGGCGACGTACATGCGCAGCATCGACAGATAGAGAGTCTTCTTGCCCAGCATCCGGCGAAGACCCACATGGACATCGAGGCCGTCAATACTTGCGGGAAAGTCCGGGTTCGCCAGCGGCAGACGGGCGGTGGGCTGGATCGCGGCCGCGCGCGGCGCGATCCACTTGACCAGCACGTCCCACATCTTTTCCGGATCGAGCGGCTTGAGCAGGCAGTCGTTCATGCCGGCATCCAGGCACCTTTGCCTGTCCCGCTCCATGGCGTTGGCCGTCATCGCCACGATGGGCAGATGTTCCAGCCGGCCCAGCTTGCGGATGGCCCGGGTGGCTGTCACGCCGTCCATCACGGGCATTTGCATGTCCATGAACACCAGGTCGTAGGGGGCCTTGACCACCATCGCCAGCGCGTCTTCGCCGTTTTCCGCCACCTCCACCACCAGACCTGCGTCCTGCAAAAGCTCGCGGGCCACCTGCTGATTGATGGCGTTGTCCTCCACCAGGAGGATGCGGGCGCCGTGCAGGGCGGCCACCCGGTGGTCGATGTCCGGGGGCGCGTCGCCCGGCTTCGGCTCGCCCAGGCGGGTGCCCAGCGCGTGAAGGGTCGTATCGAACAGGGTCGAGGCGCTGACGGGCTTGATCAGCACGCTGTCGATGCCGATGAACTCCGCCTGCTGGATCACTTCCTCCCGCCCATAGGCCGTCACCATCAGGATCCGCGGCGCCGCAGCCAGTCCCAGTGCCTTGATCTGCCGCGCCGCTTCCATCCCGTCCATGCTCGGCATGCGCCAGTCCAGGTAGACGATGTCGTACGGATGCCCGCTGGTGGCGGCGCTGCGCACCTCCTCCACCGCCGCGGCACCCGATGACACCTGCGTGACCAGAAAGGTCATCCCCTCGAGCATGCCGACGATGGCGGCGCGGGCGTGGTCGTTGTCGTCCACCACCAGCGCGCGCCGCCCGCGCAGATCGGGGTCGGGCACGAGCTCCCGGCGCATCGTCTTGCCGATGCCCAACCGGGCACTGAACCAGAAGGTGCTGCCTTTGCCATACTCGCTTTGCACGCCCACTTCCCCGTCCATCAGTGCGGCCAGCTTCTTGGCGATTGCCAGGCCCAGGCCGGTGCCGCCGAACTTGCGCGTGGTGGAGGTATCGGCTTGCGAAAAGCTCTGGAACAGCCGGCCCGTTTGCTCGGGCGTCAAGCCGATGCCGGTGTCGCGTACCCGGAAATGCAGCATCACGTCCTTGTCGGTGCGTCCACTGGCGCGTACCGAGATGACGATCTCGCCCTTTTCAGTGAACTTCACCGCGTTGTTGGCGTAGTTGATCAGGATCTGGCCCAGCCGCAGCGAGTCGCCCACCAGGTGGGGTGGCACGTCGGGCGCCACCTCGAACACCAGCTCCAGGCCCTTGGCATGGCTTTTTTCGCTGATCAGGCCGCCGACGTTGTCCAGCAGTTTCTCCAGCTCGAAATCGGCGTTCTCGATCCCCAGCATGCCCGCCTCGACCTTGGAGAAATCGAGGATGTCATTGATGACGCCCAGCAGGTGGTGACCCGACGACTGGACCTTCTCGATGTAGTCGCGCTGGCGCGGCGTCAGATCGGTCTTGAGCACCAGGTGCGACAGGCCGATGACGGCGTTCATCGGGGTCCTGATCTCATGGCTCATGTTCGCCAGGAAGTCGCTCTTGGCCTGGTTGGCGAGTTCGGCGGCGCGCGTGGCGGCGGCAAGCTCGCGCAGCATGTGGTCTTGCCTCTCGAGGTGCTGCGAGAGTTGTCGATTGGCCAGCTCCAGCGCGCTC
>DATILF010000220.1:0-6228 GCA_035476755.1 Ramlibacter sp. | reverse complement strand
TGTGCGGCTTGATGGAGCCGGGCTTGCACAGCACCTGGCCGCGCTGCACGTCTTCGCGCTTGGTGCCGCGCAGCAGGATACCGACGTTGTCGCCCGCCTGGCCCTGGTCCAGCAGCTTGCGGAACATTTCCACGCCGGTGCAGGTGGTCTTCTGGGTATCAGAGATACCGACGATTTCGATTTCTTCACCGACTTTGACGATACCGCGCTCGATACGACCGGTCACAACAGTGCCGCGACCCGAGATGGAGAACACGTCTTCCACGGGCATCAGGAAGGCACCATCCACAGCGCGCTCAGGCAGCGGAATGTAGGTGTCCAGGGCGTCAGCCAGCTTCATGATGGCTTCTTCACCCAGCGGGCCCTTGTCGCCTTCGAGGGCGAGCTTGGCCGAGCCGTGGATGATGGGGGTGGCGTCGCCGGGGAAGTCGTACTTGTCCAGCAGTTCGCGCACTTCCATTTCGACGAGTTCGAGCAGCTCGGCGTCGTCGACCATGTCGCACTTGTTCAGGAACACGATGATGTAAGGCACGCCCACCTGGCGGGCCAGCAGGATGTGCTCGCGGGTCTGGGGCATGGGGCCGTCAGCGGCCGAGCACACCAGGATGGCGCCGTCCATCTGGGCGGCACCGGTGATCATGTTCTTCACATAGTCAGCGTGGCCGGGGCAGTCAACGTGGGCGTAGTGGCGGTTGGCCGTTTCGTATTCCACGTGGGCGGTGTTGATGGTGATGCCGCGGGCTTTTTCTTCCGGGGCGGCGTCGATCTGGTCGTAGGCCTTCGCTTCACCGCCGAACTTGCTCGACAGCACCGTGGTGATGGCCGCCGTCAGCGTGGTCTTGCCATGGTCCACGTGACCAATCGTGCCGACGTTGACGTGCGGCTTGGTACGTTCGAATTTTCCTTTTGCCATTTTTCGACTCCGAAAAAGTAACTAGACGATCAACTATCACTGGCGCCGCCTCGGCCGCGCGCCTTGTTTGTGGTGCCCTTGGCGGGAATCGGACCCGCGACCTCTCCCTTACCAAGGGAGTGCTCTACCACTGAGCCACAAGGGCAAAAACCTTTTCGCAATGCACGTTGCTCTGTGCAGCCCGGCGATTCATGGAGCGGGAGACGGGAATCGAACCCGCGTCATTAGCTTGGAAGGCTAGGGTTCTACCATTGAACTACTCCCGCCTGGGGTGAACTTCAACAACCCTTGCAGGCTTCCACAAGCCCCACACAATCGCACTTCAACCACACATCACACTCATTTCGCACACCGTCCCAACCTCAAAAAGAAGCTGGTGGAGGAGGCTGGATTCGAACCAGCGTAGGCGTAAGCCAACAGATTTACAGTCTGCCCCCTTTAGCCACTCGGGCACCCCTCCGGCGAACCTCGAAATATAGCACGGTTTTGTGTCGGTCGCGCTGGCTGGTGAGCTGCCGCATAACTCTCGCGCCAGAGGACCCGCCTGTCGCACAGTTGTTGCTTAATCTCCGGTCATGCGAAAAGTGAATCTGGCTTTGCAGGGGGGCGGCTCGCACGGGGCCTTCACCTGGGGTGTGCTGGACGGGCTGCTTTCGGACTCCCGCATCGCGCTGGAGGGCCTGAGCGGCACCAGCGCCGGGGCCCTGAACGCCGTCGCGCTGGCGAGTGGCTATGCCCAGGCGCTATCGGCCGGGCGCGATCCGCGCGAAGGCGCGCGCGAAGCGCTGGCCCGCGTGTGGGGCGAAATCGGCCGCTGGGACCATCTGGGCTCCATTCACCGGCATCTCTCCAGCATGCTGTGGGGCGGTCTGTCACCCGAGTTGGCACCCACAAACTTTCTGACCAAGGCCTGGATGGGCCTGTGGTCGCCCTACCAATCCAACCCCCTGGACGTCAACCCGCTGCGCACGTTGCTGGAACGCGAAATCGACTTCGACGCGATCGCGAAACACCAGGAGATCAAGGTGTTCGTTTCGGCCACGCATGTGAACACCGGCAAGGCGGTGATCTTCGGCGGCGACCAGCTCAGCGTGAAGGCCGTGCTGGCGTCGGCCTGCCTGCCCATGCTCTTCCATGCGGTGGAGATCGACGGCGAGCATTACTGGGACGGCGGCTACGCCGTCAATCCGGCACTCAACCCGTTGATCGATTCCTGCGACAGCCGCGACATCATGCTGATCCAGATCAATCCCCTGCGGCGCGAGCACCGGCCCGAGACAACACCGCAGATCCTGGACCGGCTCAATGAACTGACTTTCAACGCCAGCCTGCTCACCCAGATGCGGTCCATCGACCTCATCAACAACTTGCTGCTGGATGGCTCGCTTCAGGGCGGAAGGTGCAGGCAGGTGCTGATGCACCGCGTCGATGGGGGCAGCGCCATGGAAGCCTACCCCGCCTCCACCAAGTCATCCATCGATGCCAAGATGCTCCACGCATTGTTCGAGCTGGGGCAGCGGTCCGCCGCCACCTGGCTCGAGCGGCACTTCGACGACCTGGGCGAACGCGGCACGGTGGACATCAAGCGCGACTACCTGGACGACACGCGCCTGGACAATTACCCGCGAACGACCAGCACCGCCCGACAGGTGCAGCGCGGCTTTCGCCCGTGGCTGGCCAGCGTCTTTCGCGGCCGCAAGCGCTAGAACACGCCGCTGTGGCCGCGCGCGGCCAGCCACTCGCGCGCCTGCGCAAAATGGCCACAGCCGAGGAACGGCTGAGGGGGCCGGCTGGCCGACAGCGGCGACGGGTGGTTGGCCTGGAGGATGAGCGCTTCACGGCCGTTGCGCGCGGCGGCCGCCTGGATCAGCCCCGCCTTCGCCTGCGCGTGCGCGCCCCACAGCAGGTACACGCACGGGGAGGCCTGTGCGGCGACCTCGGCCAGCAGCGCATCGGTCAACACCTCCCACCCCTTCTTCGCGTGGCTGCCGGGCAGCCCATCTTCCACGGTCAGGCTGGCATTGAGCAACAGCACGCCGCGCTTCGCCCAGTCGCGCAGGGAGCCATGCGCGGGGGGAGGCTCATCCGGCGAGCAACGCAATTCCTTGAAGATGTTGCGCAGCGACGGCGGTAGTTTCACGCCGGGCCGCACCGAGAAAGCCAGCCCTTCGGCCTGCCCGGCGCCGTGATAAGGGTCCTGCCCCAGGACCACGCAACGGACACTGGGCAAAGGCGTGAGCTCCAGCGCCCGGAACGGCCGCGGCGGGTAGATGACGGCGCCTGCGGCAAGCCGCTCGCGAAGGAAGGCCGCGAGCTGCCGCCCGGCCGCACTGGCCAGGAACGCGTCCACCACGGGCTGCCAGCCTTCGGCCAGCGGCCACTGCTCAGGCTCCCAGCGCAGCAGGCGGTCCGCCTCGTCGGTATCGAACGCCAGCGCGCTCTGAATTCCGGGCGCTGCGGGCCTCGGCGTGGACGACATGGCCCGGTTCGGCTCAGGAGCGGAACAACTCGGCCAGCGCCAGGCCGGGGTCTTCGGCTCGCATGAAAGCCTCACCGACCAGGAAGGCATGGACGCCGGCATCGCGCATCTTCTGCACGTCGGCCCGGGTGATGATTCCGGACTCCGTGACAAGCAGGCGATCGGCCGGCACGTCCTTGAGCAGGCCCAACGTGTTGTCGAGCGTGACCTCGAAGGTGCGCAGATTCCGGTTGTTGATGCCCACGAGCGGCGTCTTCAGCTTGAGCGAGCGTGCCAGTTCCGCCGCGTCGTGCACCTCCACCAGCACCGCCATGTCCAGGCTGTGCGCGATGGCTTCCAGCTCGGCCATTTGCGCGTCTTCGAGGCAGGCCGCGATCAGGAGCACACAGTCGGCCCCCATCGAGCGTGACTCGTAGATCTGGTAGGCATCGACCATGAAATCCTTGCGCAGCACCGGCAGGCCGCACGACGCGCGGGCCTGCTTCAGGTAGTCGGGCTGGCCCTGGAAGAATTGGCGATCCGTCAGCACGGACAGGCAGGCCGCGCTGGTTTTGCCATCGCCATCGGCGTAGCTTTGCGCAATGTCGGCGGGAATGAAGTCGGCGCGCAGGACGCCCTTGCTGGGGCTGGCCTTCTTGATCTCGGCGATCACGGCGCTGTGCCCCGCCGCGATCTTGCGCCGCAACGCGCCTTCGAAGTCGCGGGTGAGCACCCGGCTCTCGGCGTCGGCCCGCATGGCGGCGAACGGCACTTTTTTCTGCGCGGCAGCGATCTCCTCGCGCTTGACCGCGATGATCTGGTTCAGGATGTCGGACATGGGATTCAGGGGGCGAGCGATTTGGACAGGGCGACGAGTTGATCGAGTCGGGCCTTGGCCGCGCCCGACTCGATGGCCGCCCGCGCCTTCACGATGCCGGCCTGGATGCTGTCGGCCACGTTGGCCGCGTACAGCGCCGCGCCGGCGTTGAGGATCACGATGTCGCGCGCGGGGCCGGGCTGGTTCTCCAGCACGCTCATCATCATCTGGCGCGATTGCTCCGGCGTTTCCACCTTGAGCGCGCGGTTGCTGGCCATCGGCAGGCCGAAGTCCTCGGGGTGGATTTCGTACTCGGAGATGGTGCCGTTGTTGAGCTCGCCCACCATGGTGGCGGCGCCCAGGCTCACCTCATCCATGCCGTCGCGGCCGTACACCACCAACGCATGCTCAGCCCCCAGCCGCTGCAATGCACGCACCTGGATGCCGACCAGGTCGGGGTGAAACACGCCCATGAGGATGTTGGGCGCGCTCGCCGGATTGGTCAGCGGGCCCAGGATATTGAAGATGGTGCGAACGCCCAGTTCCTTGCGGACCGGCGCCACGTTCTTCATGGCCGGATGGTGGTTGGGCGCGAACATGAAGCCGATGCCGACCTCTTCGATGCAGCGGGCGATGGCCTCCGGCGACAAATTGATGTTCAGCCCCAGGCTTTCCAGCACGTCGGCGCTGCCGCTCTTGCTGGAGACGCTGCGCCCGCCGTGCTTGCTGACCTTCGCCCCCGCCGCCGCCGCGACGAACATGGAGCAGGTGGAGATGTTGAAGGTGTGGGAGCCGTCGCCGCCCGTGCCGACGATGTCCACCAGGTGCGTCTTGTCGGCCACGTTCACCTTGGTCGAGAACTCACGCATCACCTGCGCCGCGGCGGTGATCTCGCCGATGGTTTCCTTTTTCACGCGCAGGCCGGTGATGAGGGCGGCCATCATCACCGGCGACAGCTCGCCGCTCATGATCATGCGCACGACCTTCAGCATCTCGTCGTGGAAGATTTCCCGGTGCTCGATGGTGCGCTGCAGCGCTTCCTGGGGGGTGATGGGCATGGAGGCCTCCTGCATTTAGCGAGTGGGATTGTCGGACAAAGCCAGCTTCAGGCCAAACCCGATGAACATGACGGCGGCGGCGCGCTCCAGCCAGAGGAATAGGCCCCCACGGCGGCGGTCGGCCGCGCTCAACCGCCGGGCCATCCACGCGGCGGCCAGCGCCCAGCCTGCATTGACGGGGATTGCATTCAGGTTGAACAGCACCCCGAGCAGGACGAACGCAAGCGCCTTGTTGTCCGTTTCCGGGGCGATGAACTGGGGCACGAAGGCCAGAAAGAAGATGGCCACCTTCGGGTTGAGCACATTGGTGAGGAAGCCGCCCCTGAAGATGGCGTTCAGCGCGAGCGGCCTCTCGCCGGCGGCGGCCGCCAGCAAGTCAGGCGTCGCAGCGGGCGCCTTGGCCAGCAAGAGCTTGACGCCCACCCACAACAGGTAGGCGGCGCCCAGGTACTTCAGCACGGTGAAGGCCGCGGCCGACGTTGCCAGCAACGCGCTCACGCCCAGCGCCGCGGCGAAGATATGGACGAAGCACCCGGCCGTGATGCCCAGCCCGGCGACGATGCCGGCGCGGGCGCCGGAACGCAGCGAATGGGTCACGATGTACAGCACATCCGGGCCAGGCGTGAGGTTCAGCAGCCAGCCCGCAGCGATGAAAAGCAGCAGATGCTGGAAATCAGGCATGGCGCTCAGTCCCTGAAGTCGACGAACCGTGCGACGAACCGCGTCATGCCGGCCGCGCCAGGAAGTTCTTCAGCATCGCGTGGCCGTGTTCCGTGAGGATGGACTCGGGGTGGAACTGCACGCCCTCGATGTCCAGTTCGCTGTGGCGCACGCCCATGATTTCGCCGTCGTCGGTCCAGGCGGTCATGACCAGTTCGGGCGGGCAGGTGGCGCGCTCGATCGCCAGCGAGTGATAGCGGTTGACGGTGAACTTCTCCGGCAGACCAGCGAAAACGCCCTGGCGAGTCGTCGTGATGACGCT
>DATILF010000219.1:0-2933 GCA_035476755.1 Ramlibacter sp. | reverse complement strand
CCGCCGCAACGTGACGATCGAGGACGTCGGCAACGTGGCCGCCTTCCTCTTCAGCGACCTGGCGGCCGGCGTGACGGCCGAAATCACCTATGTGGACGGCGGCTTCAGCCAGACCGCCGTCGCCATCGTCGACGCCTGAGTTGGCATGGATCCCGGGTCAAGCCCGGGATGACAAGGCGGCCTGAATCGGGTCAGTTCGTTTCACTCCGCCACGCAATCGGCGAAGTAGCGCACCTTGCCCTCGGCGTCCACCTCTTCCACCAGCCCGTGGATGTCGGTCTCGAAGCCGGGGCACTGCGAGTTGAACTCACGCGAGAACTTCAGGTAATCGACGATCTTCTTGTTGAAGACCTCGCCCGGAATCAGCAGCGGGATGCCCGGGGGGTACGGCGTCACCAGTGACGTCGTGATGCGCCCCTCGAGGTCGTCGATCGGCACCCGTTGGGTCTTGCGGTGGGCGATGTACGCGAACGCATCGCTCGGCTTCATGGCGGGCGTCAGGTCGCTCAGGTACATCTCGGTCGTGAGGCGGGCGATGTCGTACTTGGCGTAGAGCTCGTGGATGTGCTGGCACAGGTCGGCCAGGCCCATGCGCTCGTAGCGCGGGAACTGCTGGCAGAACTCGGGCAGGATGCGCCACATCGGCTGGTTGCGGGCGAAGTCGTCCTTGAACTGCTGAAGCGCCGACAGCAGCGTGTTCCAGCGGCCCTTGGTGATGCCGATGGTGAACAGGATGAAGAAGCTGTACAGGCCCGTCTTCTCCACGATGATGCCGTGCTCCGCCAGGAAACGGGTGACGATCGAGGCGGGAATGCCGGTCTTGGCGAACTTGCCGTTCAGGTCCAGGCCGGGCGTGACGATGGTGGACTTGATCGGGTCCAGCATGTTGAACCCTTCGGCCAGGTTGCCGAAACCGTGCCACTTGGCCGTGCGCGCCTCGCCCTTGATGATCCAGTCGTCGGCGCGGCCGATGCCCTCTTCGACCAGCTTGTCCGGCCCCCAGACCTTGAACCACCAGTCCTTGCCGTACTCATCGTCCACCTTGCGCATGGCGCGACGGAAGTCCAGGGCTTCGAGAATGCTCTCCTCCACCAGCGCGGTGCCGCCGGGCGGCTCCATCATGGCCGCGGCCACATCGCAGCTGGCGATGATGGAGTACTGCGGGCTGGTGGACGTGTGCATGAGGTAGGCCTCATTGAACAGGTGCCGGTCGAGCTTGCGGTTCTGCGAATCCTGCACCAGCACGTGGCTGGCCTGGCTGATGCCCGCCAGCAGCTTGTGGGTGGACTGCGTGGCGAACGTCAGCGCTTCCTTGGGCCGCGTGCGGTTCTTGCCCATGGCGTGGTAAGGCCCGTAGAACGGGTGGAACGCGGCGTGCGGCAGCCAGGCTTCGTCGAAGTGCAGCGTGTCCACGTAGCCATCGAGCATCTTCTTGATGGTCTCGGTGTTGTAGATGACGCCGTCGTAGGTGGACTGCGTGAGCGTCATCACGCGCGGCTTCACGGCGTCGGCATCGACGCCCTTGAGCAAGGGGTTGGCGCGGATCTTGGCCCTGATCGCGGCCGGCTCGAACTCGCTCTGCGGAATTGGCCCGATGATGCCGAAATGGTTACGCGTCGGCTTCATGAAAACGGGGATCGCCCCGGTCATGATGATCGAGTGCAGGATGGACTTGTGGCAGTTGCGGTCCACCACCACCACGTCGCCTGGCGCTACCGTGTGGTGCCACACCATCTTGTTGGAGGTGCTGGTGCCGTTGGTCACGAAAAAGCAATGGTCGGCATTGAAAATGCGCGCCGCGTTGCGCTCGCTGGCGGCCACCGGGCCCGTGTGGTCCAGCAATTGGCCCAGTTCATCGACGGCGTTGCAGACGTCCGCGCGCAGCATGTTCTCGCCGAAGAACTGGTGGAACATCTGCCCCACCGGGCTTTTCAGGAAGGCGACGCCGCCGGAGTGCCCCGGGCAGTGCCAGGAGTAGGAGCCATCCTCCGCGTAATCGAGCAGGGCCTTGAAGAACGGCGGCTGCACCCCTTCCAGGTAACTCTTGGCCTCGCGGATGATGTGGCGCGCCACGAACTCCGGCGTGTCCTCGAACATGTGGATGAAACCGTGCAGCTCGCGCAGGATGTCGTTGGGGATGTGGCGCGAGGTCTTGGTCTCGCCGTACACGTAGATCGGCACGTCGCTGTTCTTGCGGCGCACTTCCTCGATGAAGCTGCGCAGCTTCACCACCACCGGGTCCAGGTCGGGGCCGGCCGTGAATTCCTCGTCGTCGATCGACAGGATGAAGGCGCTGGCCCGGCTTTGCTGCTGGGCGAACTGCGACAGGTCGCCATAGCTGGTGACGCCCAGCACCTCGAAGCCTTCGGATTCAATGGCCTGCGCCAGGGCACGGATGCCCAGTCCCGAGGTATTCTCGGAGCGGTAGTCCTCGTCGATGATGACGATGGGGAAGCGGAATTTCATGGCGGGCCTTTCGCTGCAGCGGCCGAAAATGGAAAAACAGGCGCGAAGTGTATGCAATAAGTCGGCGCCCTCCTTGCGCCCACGGGGATTTCACCCAAAATGTGGTGCCTTGAATACATAACCCTTAACGATCGAGGACAACGCATGGCTGATTCCACCCTCTGGTGGCTGCTCACGGGCGGCGCCGTCGCCGTCGAGCTGGTCACCGGAACTTTCTACCTGCTGATGCTGGCCATCGGCCTGGCGGCAGGCGCCCTGGCGGCCCATGCGGGCGCGCCGCTCACCGTCCAATTGCTTGTGGCCGCCTTCGTGGGCGGCGGGGCGGTTGCGGCCTGGTACCTGGTCCGCGGAAAGCAGCCCCAGGCAGCCGACGCGGCGCACAACCGCGACGTGAACCTCGACATCGGCGAAACCGTGCAGGTGGACGCCTGGAACCCCGACGGCACCGCCAGCATCAAGTACCGGGG
>DATILF010000218.1:0-16733 GCA_035476755.1 Ramlibacter sp. | reverse complement strand
CCAGCGGCATGAAGAAGCCATAGGAGTACAGCGGCGTGGTCCAGGACTGGCGCAGCGCCGTGGTCAGGTTGAAGGCCTGGCTCGAGTGGTGATTCACATGCGCCGCCCAGCCCAGGCGTACGCGATGGCTGAAGCGGTGGTACCAGTAGAAGCAGAAGTCGTGGCCGAGGATCAGTGCCGGCCAGGCCCAGGCGCGGCTCATGTCGATGTCCCACAGGCGGTGCTTGTACAGGACCACGTAGACCGCGACCCAGAACAGCTTGCAGGTGCTGCTGATGAATACATTGCCGACGCCCATCGCCAGGCTGGCGAAGGCATCGCGGCCATCGTAGGCTAGCCCGCGCCGGATCAGCCAGGCCGCCTCGAGTGCGACCAGCGCGAGAAACGCCGGGATGGCATAGATCACCAGTTGTTCCATGGCGCCATCTTGCCCGCCGCAGGAGGAGACGTATTGACCCCAGGTGCAAGCCCATTGTCCGCAGGTGACAGCGCCACTGAAGTGGTGTTCGTCGCCTACGCACGCGGCCTGCTCGACTACCTGCGTACGCGCCGCGTCGACGTCGCGCCACTGCTGGCGCTGATCGGCCTCGACGCCGCCGCGCTGGACGAACCCGGCCGCGCGATTCCCGCCGCGCAGTACGTGCAGCTATGGCAGGAGGCCGAGCGCCTCAGCGGCGACGCGCAGCTGGGCCTGCATGTCGGCGAGGTCGTGCGACCCGGCAAGTACGGCGTGCTCGGCTACGTGATGATGAGCTGCGAGACCCTGGGCGAATCGCTGCTGCGCCAGCTGCGCTACCAGGACCTGGTCGGCAAGTCCGGCCGCTCCGAGCTGGTGCAGAGCGGCGACCGCTGCGAGCTGCGCTGGCATGCCGCGATGGCACGCGGATCGCGCCATGTCGGCGAGGAGCACGTCGCCAGCTGGGTCGCCTTCGCACGCTGGATCCTCGGCACGCCGGGCCGCGATCCGATCGAGGTGCAGTTCGAGCACGAAGCGCCGGCCGACCTGTCCGAACACCAGCGCCTGTTCCGCTGCCCGCTGCGCTTCGGCCAGCCGCAGACCGCCGTCGCCTTCGAGGCCGGGCTGTTGAAACTGCCGCTGCGCGACACGAACCCCGAAATGCGCACGCTGATGGACCGCCACGCCGAGATGCTGCTGGCACAGCAGGTGCAGGGCGAGCCCGAACTGACGCAGGAAATCCGCGAGACGATCGCCAGGCAACTGGCGGACGGCGTGCCGGCGATCGAGGTCGTCGCCGCGCAACTCAAGGTGCAACCCCGCACCCTGCAACGCCGCCTCGCGCAGGCCGGCACCAACTACAAGGACCTGGTCGACGACGTCCGCCGCCGCCAGGCCCTGCGCCACATCGGCGACCCGCGCCTGAACCTGCCGGAGATCGCGTTCCTGCTGGGGTTTTCGGAGCAGAGCTCGTTCCAGCGTGCGTTCAAGCGCTGGACGGGGATGCCACCGGGGCAGTATCGGGAGAGTGCCGCAGGCTCGTAGTGTCTTGAAGCTTGCTGGCAGTGTTACGCGACAGGTGGATCACAATCCGCCGTGGGTTACTCCAGCGCCAACCCCTCACCCAACTTGATGCGCCCACCCGCGCCCACAAACTCCGCGAAGGACAGCGTCTCCTCCGTCCTGCATTCGCCGCTGCCGCAGCAGGCGCAGGAGTACAGCATCACCGCCGGCCGGTGTGCGGCCTTGAACTGCGCGAGGCTCATGCCCTGGCCGCCGGTCAGGGCCGATTCGATGCGCAGCAGGCGGATGACGCGCAGGTCGTCGCGCGACTGTTCGCGCGCCAGCCGCGCTTCGGCCTGCGTGGCACCGGCGCGGTCGAAGTCTTTCCACTCCTGTTCCGTGGCCTCGCCGATGTACAACTCGTTGGCCGCGGCGCTGCTGGCGGAGTAGAGGCCGGCGCTTTCGGTGTCGCGCTCGTTGCCGAAGCGGAAATGCGGGAAGACGGCGCCGCAGGCTGTGCAACGCAGGCGCAGGACGCTGCCGCTGATCTGGTACGTCGGGGTCATCATTCAGTGCTCGAGCTTGTTGCGCGCGTAGGCATCTAGCGCGCGCTGCCGCGATTGGGGGAGGTCGACGATCGCCGGCAGCTGCGCGCCGGGCAGGTGCAGGCGTTCCCTGGGCAGGCCGGCGAGCGCGGGCAGCCAGCGGCGCAGGTACTCGCCGTCCGGATCGAACTTCTGCGATTGCAGCACCGGGTTGAACACGCGGAAGTAAGGAGCCGCATCGGCGCCGCAGCCGGCGGTCCATTGCCAGCCGAGGGTGTTGTTGGCGAGGTCGGCGTCGACCAGCGTGTCCCAGAACCAGCGCGCGCCTTCCTGCCAGGGGATCAGCAGGTTCTTGGTGAGGAAGGAGGCGACGATCATGCGCACGCGGTTGTGCATGATCCCGCTGACCCACAGCTCGCGCATGCCGGCGTCGACGATCGGGATGCCCGTGCGGCCCTGCTGCCAGGCTTGCAGGTCGGCGGCGTAGTCGGCGGGCTTGCGCCAGGGGAAGGCGGCGTACTTGTCGTAGAGCGGCGCGGCCGGGGTCTGCGGGAAGTGGAACAGCAGGTGGTGGGCGAACTCGCGCCAGCCGATCTCGCGCAGGAAATGCTCGGTGGTGGCGTGGCGGCCGGCCCTGCCGTCCTCGGCCAGCGCGCGCTGCATGCGCAGCAGGACCTGCCGCGGGCCGATGTCGCCGAAGTGCAGGTGCGGCGACAGGCCGGAGGTGGCGTCCTGCGCGGGCTGGTCGCGGCGGGCGGAGTAGTCCAGCACGGCGTCGTCGGCGAAGCGCTCCAGGCGCTTGCGGGCGCCGGCGGCGCCGGGTTGCCAGTGGCGCGGGAATTCCGCGGCCCAGGGGATGCGCGGCAGCAGTTCCAGCGCGTCCAGCGTCAGGCCGGCGGGCGCCCGGGCCGGGGCCGGCAGCTGCTGCGGCACCGGCTCGGGCCGGGGTGCCGGCAGCAGGGCCTGTGCGGACTTCCAGTAGGGCGTGAACACGCGGTAGGGCGCGCCGCCGCCGGTCTTGATCTGCCAGGGCTCGATCAGCAGGGCGGCGTTCGTGCTTTCCGCCTCTAGGCCGTCGGCGCGCAGCGCCTCCTTGATGCGGGAATCGCGGGCGATCGCGGCGGGCTCGTAAAGGCGGTTCCAGTAGACCGCGCCGGCGCCGGTCTCGCGGGCCAGCCGGCGCAGTTCGGCCAGGCTGTCGCCCTGGCGGATCAGCAGCGGGCAGCCGCGCTTGGCCAGCTCGCCGGCGAGGTCGGCGAGGCTGTGGTGCAGCCACCAGCGCGAGGCGCCGCCCGGGGCCCAGTCGCCCTCTTCGTCCGGGGCCCAGATGTAGACCGGCACGATGCGCTCGGCCTCGCGCAGCGCCTGCTGCAGGGCGGGGTTGTCCGCCAGGCGCAGGTCGCGGCGGAACCACAGCAGGGCGGTGGTCACTGCAGGGCGAAGCGCAGGCGGTAGTGGCCGCCGTGGCCGGCGAAGTCCAGCTCCACCGGGCTGCCCGGAGCCGGCTCGACCAGCTGGGCATGGCCCAGCGGCCGGTCGTTGTGGCGGGCGCGGGCGATCGCCAGGTCCATCTCCGCCAGCAGCTGGGCGGCGAGGTAGACGCGGGGTTCGGCCTGCAGCGTGATGAACAGCTGACGTACGGGTTCCATCGACGCCAGTACGTGTTCGAGCGGCTCGCCGGATGCAAAGTCCTCGCGGCCGTCGCGCTCCAGCAGGGCGGCCAGCACCAGGGTTTCCGGGGCCCAGTCGGGATCCGCGACCAGCGCGCCGGCGCGGCGCTGGCCGGGCTGCAGGCCCTGCCAGTCCGGGGCGGAGAGGGTGTAAGCCTGCAGGCGGCAACGGCCGGCCCGGCCGGCGATGGCCAGCAGCAGGTAGACCTCGTCCGGGGTCCATTCCGGGCTGTCCTGGACGCATAACAGTCGGTCGACGGTCAGTGTCGGCATGCGCGCGCGGCCAAGGCCTGGAGGGAGGGGCGGACAGTATAATGAGCACATGTCCTCCTCCCCTACGCCCGCCGTCGCCATCGCCGGCGTCCGCAAGACTTACGGCAACGTCCAGGCCCTGCGCGGTATCGACTTCGATATCCGCCAAGGGGAGTTCTTTGGCCTGCTCGGGCCCAATGGCGCCGGCAAGTCGACCCTGATCAGCATCATCGCCGGCCTGGTCAGCGCCGATGCAGGGTCGATCGCGGTGATGGGTAGCGACACCGTGCGCGACTTCCGCGCCGCCCGCCGCCAGCTCGGCGTGGTGCCGCAGGAGCTGGTGTTCGACCCCTTCTTCAAGGTGCGCGACATGCTGCGCATCCAGGCCGGCTACTACGGCTGCGGCAAGGAATCCTGGCCCTGGATCGACGAAATGATCGAGCGCCTGGACCTGGCCGACAAGGCGCATTCGCCGATGCGCGCGCTGTCCGGCGGCATGAAGCGCCGCGTGCTGGTGGCGCAGGCGCTGGTGCACAAGCCGCCTGTGATCGTGCTGGACGAGCCGACCGCCGGGGTCGATGTGGAGCTTCGCCAGACCCTGTGGCAGTTCATCGACCGCCTCAACAAGCAGGGCCACACGGTGCTCCTGACCACCCACTATCTGGAGGAGGCGGAAGCGCTATGCGGCCGCGTTGCCATGCTCAAGACCGGGCGCGTGGTGGCCCTGGAGCGCACCAGCGAGCTGCTCAAGGCGGCCTCCAGCAACGTCCTTCGCTTCAAGATGGACAGCGCCCTGCCGGCCGAATTCGCCGGCAAGGCCCGCGTCACCGGGCGGATCGTGCAATTGCCGGTGCATGACGCCCACCAGATCGAGCAGTACCTTGCCGTCATCCGGCAGGCCGGCCTGCGGGTGGAAGACGTGGAGATCCGCAAGGCGGACCTGGAGGACGTGTTCCTCGATGTGATGGCCGCCGACCATGGGGAAACCCGGCCGGTGGTTGCAGGGGAACTGCGGGAGGTGGTCGCGTCATGACCGGCTGGCAGACCCTCTTCTACAAGGAAGTCCTGCGCTTCTGGAAAGTCAGTTTCCAGACCGTGGCAGCGCCCGTACTGACCGCGGTACTCTACATGCTGATCTTCGGCCATGTGCTGCAGGACCACGTGAAGGTGTACGACCAGGTCAGCTACACGGCCTTCCTGGTGCCCGGCCTCGTGATGATGAGCGTGCTGCAGAACGCCTTCGCCAACAGCTCCTCGTCCCTGGTTCAGAGCAAGATCATGGGCAGCCTGGTGTTCGTGCTGCTCACGCCGCTGTCGCACTGGAGCTGGTTCTTCGCCTATGTGGGCTCGTCCATCGCGCGCGGCCTGGCCGTGGGGCTGGGGGTCTTCATCGTCACCGCCCTCTTCGGGCAACCCAGCTTCGTCGCGCCCCAGTGGATCCTGGTGTTCGCGGTGCTGGGCGCGGCCATGCTGGGTGCGCTGGGGGTCATCGCGGGGCTGTGGGCCGAGAAGTTCGATCAGATGGCCGCCTTCCAGAACTTCATCATCATGCCCATGACCTTCCTGTCGGGTGTGTTCTATTCCATTCACTCGCTTCCCGCCTTCTGGCAGGGCGTGAGCCACCTCAACCCGTTTTTCTACATGATCGACGGATTCCGCTACGGCTTCTTCGGCGTCAGCGACGTGTCTCCCTGGCTCAGCCTGGGCATTGTCGGGGCCGCCCTGATTCTGGTCAGCTCCGTCGCCGTCCACCTGCTGCGCATCGGCTACAAGATTCGCGGCTAAAAAAGTCCCGCCCCATGACCGCCGAAGAACTCCAGTCCCTCATCGCCTCCGGCCTGCCCTGTGACCACCTCGAGGTGGATGGCGACGGGCGCCACTGGCAGGCCGTGATCGTCTCCCCCGAATTCGAGGGCAAGCGCCTGATCCAGCGCCACCAGCGGGTCTATGCCACGCTGGGTGCGAGAATGCATACCGACGAGGTGCATGCGCTCTCGATGAAGACCTTCACGCCCGCCGAGTGGGCGTCTCAACCACACTGACATTCATGGACAAGCTCTTGATTCGCGGGGGGCGGCCGCTCCACGGCGAGGTCCGGATTTCCGGCGCCAAGAACGCCGCGCTGCCCGAGCTGTGCGCGGCCCTGCTGACCGACCAGCCGGTGGTGCTGCGGAACGTGCCGCGCCTGCAGGACGTGGCGACCATGCTCACGCTGATCCGCAACATGGGTGTTGCCATCGAGCGCGACGACGACGGCACCGTGCGCATCGATGCCGCGAAGCTGAGCGTGCCCGAAGCGCCGTACGAGCTGGTCAAGACCATGCGCGCCTCGGTGCTGGCGCTGGGCCCCTTGCTCGCCCGCTTCGGCGAAGCCACGGTGTCCCTGCCCGGGGGGTGCGCCATCGGCTCGCGCCCCGTGGACCAGCACATCAAGGGCCTGCAGCAGATGGGCGCCGACATCCTGGTGGAGCATGGCTACATGATCGCCAAATTGGCGAAGGGGCGCGAGCGCCTGAAGGGCGCGAGCATCCGCACCGACATGATCACGGTGACGGGCACCGAGAACTTCCTGATGGCCGCAGCGCTGGCCGAAGGCGTCACCGTGCTGGAAAACGCCGCCCAGGAGCCCGAGATCACCGACCTGGCGGAAATGCTCATCAAGATGGGCGCACGCATCGAGGGCCACGGCACCGGCCGCATCACCATCACGGGCGTCGAGAAGCTGCAGGGGTGCACGCACCAGGTGGTGGCCGACCGGATCGAGGCGGGCACCTTCCTGTGCGCCGTGGCCGCGGCGGGCGGTGACGTGGTGCTGCGCCATGGCCGCATCGATCATCTCGAAGCAGTGATCGACAAGCTGCGCGACGCCGGCGCCGCCGTCACAGCCGTGGAGGAGGGCATCCGCGTCCAGTCGCAAGGGCGGCTGGCGCCCCAGAGTTTCCGAACCACGGAGTACCCGGGCTTTCCCACCGACATGCAGGCCCAGTTCATGGTGCTCAACGCCATTGCGAACGGCCCGTCCAAGGTGACGGAGACCATCTTCGAGAATCGTTTCATGCACGTCAACGAACTGGTCCGGCTGGGCGCGAAGATCCAGGTGGACGGCAAGTTCGCCGTGATCGAGGGCGTGGAGAAGCTCTCGGGCGCCACCGTGATGGCGACCGACCTGCGCGCGTCGGCCAGCCTGGTCATTGCCGGCCTGGTGGCCGAGGGCGAGACACTGGTCGATCGCATCTACCACCTGGACCGCGGCTACGACCGGATGGAAGCCAAATTGCGCGGCATCGGCGCCGATATCGAGAGAATCAAGTGAACCGGCAAATGACCCTGGCCCTGTCGAAGGGCCGCATCTTCGAAGAGACCCTGCCGCTTTTGAAAGCCGCCGGGATCGAGGTGCTGGAAGACCCGGAAAAATCCCGCAAGCTGATTCTCGCGACCAGCCGGCCCGAGGTGCGCGTGGTGATCGTTCGGGCCAGCGACGTGCCCACCTACGTACAGTACGGCGGGGCCGACCTGGGCGTCACCGGGCTGGACACGCTCATCGAACACAGCGCCGACTGGGGCGGCGGCGCGGGCCTGTACCAGCCGCTGGACCTGCAGATCGCGAAGTGCCGCGTGAGTGTCGCGGTGCGCGCCGACTTCGACTATGCCAGCGCCGTGCGGCAGGGCGCTCGCCTGAAAGTCGCGACCAAGTACGTGAACATCGCGCGCGAGTTCTTTGCCGCCAAGGGTGTGCACGTGGACCTGATCAAGCTGTATGGCAGCATGGAGCTTGCGCCGCTCACGGGCCTGGCCGACGCCATCGTCGATCTCGTCTCCACCGGCAACACCCTCAAGGCGAACCACCTGGTGGAAGTCGAACGCATCATGGACATCAGCTCGCGCCTGGTCGTGAACCAGGCCGCGCTCAAGCTCAAACAGGCGCCGATCCGGCGCGTCATCGACGCGTTCGCCGGCGCCATCGCAGCAAAGTGACCGTCATGGACTGGACTGCCAGACCCGCCCGCCTTTCCACCGCAGCCGCCGGTTTCGAAGCCGACTTCCAGCAGCGGCTGCACTGGTCCGCCGACACGGACGCGCAGGTGGAGCAGAGCGTTGCGGCCATCCTGGCGGACGTTCAGCAGCGCGGGGACGCGGCGGTGTTGGCGTACACCAACCGTTTCGATGCACTTGACGCGTCGTCCATGGCGCAGCTCGAACTGGCGCCGGCCGAGCTTCGGGCCGCCTTCGAGGCCCTGCCCGCCGTGCAGCGCGATGCGCTGGAGGCCGCCGCCGCTCGCGTGCGCAGCTACCACGAGGCCCAGAAGAAGGCCAGTGGCGAGAGCTGGAGCTACCGCGACGCCGACGGCACGCTGCTCGGGCAGAAAGTCACCCCCCTGGACCGCGTGGGCATCTACGTGCCGGGCGGCAAGGCCGCCTATCCATCGTCGGTACTGATGAATGCGATCCCCGCGCATGTGGCCGGTGTTCCCGAGATCATCATGGTCGTGCCCACGCCGCGCGGTGACAAGAACCCGCTGGTGCTCGCGGCCGCGTTCGTCGCGGGCGTAAGCCGCGTGTTCACCATCGGCGGTGCGCAGGCCGTCGCGGCGCTTGCCTATGGCACGCACGCCATTGCGCGCGTGGACAAAATCACGGGCCCGGGCAATGCCTACGTGGCCAGCGCCAAGCGGCGCGTGTTCGGCCAGGTGGGCATCGACATGATCGCCGGGCCCAGTGAGATCCTGGTCCTGGCCGACGGCAGCACGCCGCCGGACTGGGTGGCCATGGACCTGTTCTCGCAGGCTGAGCACGATGAACTGGCGCAAAGCATCCTGCTTTGTCCGGACGCGGCTTACATCGACCGCGTGCAAGCCGAAATCGACCGCCTGCTGCCTGAGATGCCCCGGGCGGAAATCATCGCCAGGTCGCTCACCGGGCGTGGCGCCCTGATCCACACGCGCAGCATGGAGGAGGCCTGCGAGATCAGCAACCGCATCGCCCCCGAGCACCTGGAAATCGCCAGCGGCGACCCTCACCGCTGGGAGCCGCTGCTGCGCCATGCCGGCGCGATCTTCCTGGGCGCCTACACCAGCGAGTCGCTGGGTGACTACTGCGCCGGCCCCAACCACGTCCTTCCCACCAGCAGCACGGCCCGTTTCTCCAGTCCGCTCGGTGTTTACGATTTCCAGAAGCGCAGCAGCCTGATCGAGGTGAGCGAAGCCGGCGCGCAGACGCTGGGCGCCATCGCCTCCGTGCTGGCGCATGGCGAAGGGCTGCAGGCCCACGCCCGTGCTGCTGAAATGAGGCTCAAGCGATGAGCGGCGCTCAGCGATCGCCTGCCGGCGTGGGCGCCGTCTTCCGGCACGACGTGCAATCCATGCATGCCTATGCCATCCAGCCCTCGGCCGGCATGGTCAAGCTCGATGCCATGGAGAACCCGCACCGGCTGCCGCCCGCCCTGCAGGCCGAACTGGGCAGGCGGCTGGGCGCGCTCGCACTGAACCGCTACCCGGGTGATCGGATCAACGAGCTGCGCCGGGCCCTGGCCCGGCATGCCCAGGTGCCGGAGGGCTTCGATGTCATGCTGGGCAACGGCTCGGATGAGCTGATCTCGCTGATCGCCATGGCCTGCGACGTGCCGGGCGCGTCCATCCTGGCGCCGGTGCCCGGCTTCGTCATGTACGCCCTGAGCGCCCAGCTGCAGGGCCTGAAGTTCATTGGGGTGCCGTTGACGCCGGATTTCGAGCTCGACGACCCGGCCATGCTCGCGGCCATCACCGAGCACCTGCCGGCGGTGATCTACATCGCCTACCCGAACAACCCCACGGCCAACCTCTGGGACGACGCGGTGATCGACCGGATCATCGAGGCCGCGCCCGGGCTGGTGGTCATCGACGAGGCCTACCAGCCGTTTTCCAGCCGCACCTACATGGACCGCATCGCGCGCCACAGCCATGTGCTGCTCATGCGCACCCTCAGCAAGTTCGGCCTGGCGGGCGCTCGGGTGGGCTACCTGGTCGGCCCGAAGCCGCTCATCGCCGAGATCGACAAGGTGCGCCCGCCCTACAACATCAGCGTGCTCAATGGCGAGTGCGCCCTGTTCGCGCTGGAACACGAAGCCGTGTTCGCGGCGCAGGCCAAATCGCTGCGGGAAGAGCGGGCCCGCATCAAGAGCGCCCTGGCCGCCCTGCCCGGCGTGAAGAGCTGGCCGAGCGACGCCAACATGGTCCTGGCGAGGGTGCCCGACGCGCAAAAGACCTTCGACGGCATGAAGGCCCAGGGCGTCCTGGTCAAGAACGTTTCTAAAATGCATCCATTGCTGGCCAATTGCCTGCGTCTCACCGTCGGTACGCCCGGCGAGAATACGCAGATGATCGAGGCCCTCAAGGCATCCCTATGACCACCCTGACCGGCAACGCCGACGTGACCACGAACAACCACCGCCAGGCGGAGGTGCTGCGCAACACCGCCGAGACGAAGATCCGCGTCCGCGTTGACCTGGACGGCACGGGCCAGGCCCGGCTCGCCACCGGCATCGGTTTTTTCGACCACATGCTCGATCAGATCGCGCGCCATGGCCTGATCGACCTGGACATCCAGGCCGAGGGAGACCTGCACATCGACGGGCACCACACGGTCGAGGATGTGGGCATCACGCTCGGCCAGGCCATTTTCAAGGCGGTGGGCGACAAGAAGGGCATCCGCCGCTACGGCCATGCCTACGTCCCGCTGGACGAAGCCCTGTCGCGCGTGGTCATCGATTTCTCGGGGCGTCCCGGCCTTGTCATGAACGTGCCCTTCAAGAGCGGCATGATCGGCACTTTCGACAGCCAGCTGGCACACGAGTTCTTCCAGGGCTTTGCCAATCACGCCTTCGTGACCTTGCATATCGACAACCTGCGGGGCGAAAACGCCCATCACCAGTGCGAAACGGTGTTCAAGGCGTTCGCACGTGCCTTGCGCGTGGCGCTGGAGATCGATCCGCGCAGCATCGGCACGATTCCGTCCACCAAGGGTTCGCTCTGAACTTTCAGCAGACGCACCGGGCGCTGCCCGGGGTTCGCATCAACAGATGGCTATGAAAACGGTAGCAGTGGTTGACTATGGCATGGGCAACCTGCGCTCGGTGGCGCAGGCCGTGATGCACGTGGCGCAGGGCAGCGGCTTCGAGGTGGTGGTCACCTCGCGCCCTGAAGAGGTGCGCGCGGCGGAGCGTATCGTGCTGCCGGGGCAGGGCGCCATGCCCGATTGCATGCGCGAGCTGCGCGACTCCGGTCTCCTGCAGTCGGTGCTGGAAGCCGCCGCGGGCAAGCCGATGTTCGGCGTCTGCGTGGGCATGCAGATGCTGCTCGATCGCAGCGCCGAAGGCCCGACCGACGGCCTGGGCCTGATCCACGGCGAGGTGCTGAAATTCGAACTCGAAGGGCGGTTGCAGCCCGATGGCAGCCGCTTCAAGGTGCCGCAAATGGGCTGGAACCAGGTTTTCCAGTCGCGCCCGCATGCACTGTGGCAGGGCATTGCGGATGCCAGCTACTTCTATTTTGTGCACAGCTACTACGTGCGGCCGTCGGATGCCGGCCACAGCGTGGGCGAGGCGGAGTACGGTACACGCTTTACCGCAGCGATTGCACGCGATAATATTTTTGCGACCCAGTTCCATCCCGAGAAGAGCGCTGACCAGGGCTTGGCCCTGTACCGCAACTTCCTGCACTGGACGCCCTGATTTTTCCTCCACTGATGCTGCCGGCATATGCTTCTTATTCCCGCGATTGACCTCAAGGACGGCCACTGTGTGCGCCTCAAGCAAGGCGACATGGACCAGGCCACGACGTTCGGGGAGGATCCGGCGGCGATGGCGCGCAGCTGGCTCGAACGCGGCGCGCGCAGGCTGCACCTGGTTGACCTGAACGGCGCCTTCGCGGGCAAGCCGCAGAATTTCACCGCCATCAAGTCCATCCTCAAGGCCGTCGGTGACGACATTCCGGTGCAGCTGGGTGGCGGCATCCGCGATCTGGACACCATCGAGAAGTACATCGACGGCGGGCTGCGCTACGTCATCATCGGCACGGCGGCGGTGAAGAACCCCGGCTTCCTGAAGGACGCCTGCACGGCGTTCGGCGGCCACATCATCGTGGGCCTGGACGCCAAGGACGGCAAGGTCGCGACCGACGGCTGGAGCAAGCTCACCGGCCACGAGGTGGTGGACCTGGCGCGCAAGTTCGAGGACTGGGGCGTGGAATCCATCATCTACACCGACATCGGCCGCGACGGCATGCTCACGGGCATCAACATCGATGCCACGGTGAAGCTGGCCCAGGCCCTGCACATCCCCGTGATCGCCTCGGGCGGTCTGTCGAACATGGCCGACATCGAGCAGCTTTGCGCCGTGGAGGACGAAGGCATCGAGGGCGTCATCTGCGGGCGCGCCGTGTATTCCGGCGACCTCGATTTCGTCCAGGCCCAGGCCAAGGCCGACCAGCTCAACGGCGGCCCGGCTTAAGCACCATGCTCGCCAAACGCATCATTCCCTGCCTGGACGTCACCGGCGGTCGTGTGGTCAAGGGCGTGAATTTCGTGGAGCTGCGCGACGCGGGCGATCCGGTGGAAATCGCCGCCCGGTACAACGAGCAGGGCGCCGACGAACTCACCTTCCTGGACATCACCGCCACCAGCGATGGGCGCGACCTGATCCTGCACATCATCGAGGCGGTGGCCTCGCAGGTGTTCATTCCGCTCACGGTGGGCGGCGGGGTGCGCACGCCCGACGACGTGCGCCGCCTGCTCAACGCCGGCGCCGACAAGACCAGCTTCAATTCGGCGGCCATCGCCAATCCCGACGTGATTTCCGCTGCCTCCGCCAAGTACGGCGCCCAGTGCATTGTGGTCGCCATCGACGCCAAGCGCCGCAGCGCCGAGGAGGCGCAGGTGCGCGGCCCCGGCTGGGACGTCTACAGCCATGGCGGGCGCCGCAACACGGGCCTGGATGCCGTGGCCTGGGCGGTGGACATGACCCGCCGGGGCGCCGGCGAAATCCTGCTCACCAGCATGGACCGCGATGGCACCAAGTCCGGCTTCGACCTGGAGCTCACGCGCGCCGTGAGCGACGCGGTGAGCGTGCCGGTGATCGCGTCCGGGGGCGTGGGCAACCTCGACCACCTGGCCGACGGCATCCAGCTGGGCGGCGCCGATGCGGTGCTGGCCGCCAGCATCTTCCACTATGGCGAATACACCGTGGCCCAAGCGAAGGCCCGCATGGCCGAGCGCGGCATCCCCGTCAGGCTCTGAACGGCTCCCAGCGGGTCGCATCCGTCACAATAGGGCCATGGAATGGCTCAATCAGGTCAAATGGGACGCGCAGGGCCTCATCCCGGTCATCGCGCAGGAGGCCGGCACCAACGACGTGCTGATGTTCGCGTGGATGAACCGCGAGGCGCTGGCGCAAACGGCCGAGCTCGGCCGGGCTGTGTACTTCAGCCGCTCGCGCGGCAAGCTGTGGTTCAAGGGCGAGGAGTCGGGTCACGTGCAGCAGGTGCACGAAATCCGCATGGATTGCGACAACGACGTGCTGCTGCTCAAGGTGACCCAGCTCGGACACGAGCCTTCCATCGCCTGCCACACCGGCCGGCACAGCTGTTTCTTCCATCTTTACAAGGACGGCGCCTGGCAAGTCGCGGCGCCGGTCTTGAAGGATCCGCAAAGCATCTACAAGTAAGCCCATGAGTTCCGAAAGCCTCTTGCCCGACCCGCCGACCGCGGCCCCCGTCTCCTGCGAGGGCGCGCTGGCGCGCCTGGCGGGCGTCATCGAAAGCCGCAAGCCCGGCCGAGGGGGCGACCCCGAGAGCAGCTATGTGGCCCGGCTGCTGCACCGCGGACCCGACGCGTTCCTCAAGAAGATCGGCGAAGAAGCCACGGAAACCGTCATGGCTGCCAAGGACGTGGATCGCGAAGGCACGGCCGAGGCCCGCGGCAAGCTGGTGGGCGAGGTGGCCGACCTGTGGTTCCACTCCATGATCGCGCTGGCGCATTACGGCCTGAAGCCGGCTGACGTCATTGCCGAGCTCGAGCGCCGCGAGGGCACCAGCGGCATCGAGGAAAAGGCGCTTCGCAAGGCCCAGGGCCGCGAAGGCGCGGGCGAATGACGGCCCCCGTGTGGAAACCGGCAGGAGAACGCTGATGGCCCAGACCGACTTCGCCGAATTCGAAACCAAGACACCGGCCGACCGCACGGTCATGCACGTGCTCTATGGCCTGCACACCATCGCCTGGGCCAGCATGGGCTCGCTGGCGGTGGTGGCGCTGATCATCAATTACATCAAGCGCGGCGACGAGCACGACGCCGTCTACGCGAGCCACCACAACTACATGATCGCCACCTTCTGGTGGACGGTGCTGTGGCTGGTGCTGGCCTCGCCCTTGTGGCTGCTTTTCTTCGTCCCGGGCGCCATCGCCTACACCGTCGTGGGCCTGTGGTACCTGTACCGCTGCATCCGCGGCTGGCTGCGGTTTGCCGATGGCCGGGCCCCGTTCTGACTCTCCTTTCACGCCGCCATGAGCTCTGCCGACCCCAGCTGCATTTTCTGCAAGATCATCGAGGGCACAATTCCCTCCCGCAAGGTCTACGAAGACGCCGACATGCTCGTCTTTCACGACATCCATCCCTGGGCGCCCGTGCACTTCCTGATGGTGCCCAAGGCGCACATCGCCTCCCTGGCCCAGGTGGGCGCCGAGCATGAGGGCCTGCTCGGCCGCATGCTGGCGCTGGCGCCCAAGCTGGCGCTGCAGGAGGGCTGCCGGCCCTATCCCGAGGGCGGCCACCGCGTGGTGATCAACACCGGCGTGGAAGGCGGCCAGGAAGTCCACCACCTGCATGTCCACGTGATGGGCGGCCCGCGCCCCTGGCTCAGGGGCTGAAAGCCCCACCGGGCGACGGGGGATGAACTTCCCCTGCCCGACTAGAATCGATCTCAATACGTATTAGGAGAAATCCATGGGTTCATTTTCCATTTGGCACTGGTTGATCGTGCTCCTGATCATCGTGCTGGTGTTCGGCACCAAGAAGCTCAAGAACATCGGTTCGGACCTCGGCGGCGCCGTGAAGGGCTTCAAGGACGGCGTCAAGGATGGCGCGGCGCCGGATGCGCCCGCGCCCCCCACGGCCCAGAGCCAGGTCACCGCGGCGCAGCCCGGCGCCGACAAGACGACGATCGACGTCGAAGCCAAGAACAAGTCGTGATCGTGCCCGGCCCGCGTGGGCGGGTGGAAGCTGATTCAAGATGATCGACCTTGGCATAGAAAAGATGTTGGTGATCGGCGCCGTGGCGCTGATCGTCATCGGGCCGGAAAAATTGCCGCGCGTCGCACGCACGGTCGGCACGCTGCTGGGCAAGGCGCAGCGCTACGTGGCCGACGTCAAGGCCGAAGTCAACCGGTCGATGGAGCTCGAGGAGCTCAAGAAGATGAAGGACACGGTGGAAACCGCCGCCCGCGACGTGGAAAGCTCGATCCACAGCGGTGTCAGCGATTTCGAGAAGCAGTGGTCCGATGCCACCACCACCGCGCAGACGGCCTTGTCCGAGCCGTCGCTGCCGCAGTACAAGCACCCCAAGAAGAAGTGGCGCATCAAGCAGGGCGCCACGCCCAACTGGTACAAGGCGCGTAACGGCATCCGCACCAAGGCGCTTTCCGGCGCGGCCCGGGTGGCCCGCTACCGCCCCCACAAATTCAACTGATGTCCGACCTGAACAAAGAAGACGAGCTCGCCGGCACCGAGCAGCCGTTTGTCGCCCACCTGGTGGAACTGCGCGACCGGCTCGTGAAAGCCATGATCGCCATCGGCGTGGTGGCTGCCGTGCTGTTCCTCTATCCCGGCCCCGGCGCGCTGTACGACATCCTGGCCGCGCCGCTGGTCGCGCATCTGCCCAAGGGCGCGACCCTGATCGCCACCTCGGTGATCTCCCCTTTCCTGGTGCCGCTGAAAATCCTGCTGATGGCGGCCTTCCTGATCGCGCTGCCGGTGGTGCTCTACCAGGTGTGGGCTTTCGTCGCGCCGGGGCTGTACTCGCACGAAAAGAAGCTGGTGATGCCGCTGGTGGTGTCCAGCACCGTGCTGTTCTTCGTGGGCGTGGCCTTTTGCTATTACTTCGTGTTCGGCCAGGTGTTCTCTTTCATCCAGAGCTTCGCGCCCAAGAGCATCACGGCCGCGCCGGATATCGAGGCCTACCTCAGCTTCGTGTTGAGCATGTTCATCGCGTTCGGGCTGGCTTTCGAAGTGCCGGTGGTCGTGGTGGTACTGGCCCGCATGGGCTTTGTCACCATCGTCAAGCTCAAGGAATTCCGCGGCTACTTCATCGTGCTGGCGTTCGTCATCGCCGCCGTGATCACGCCGCCGGATGTGGTCTCGCAGCTGGCACTGGCGATACCGATGTGCCTGCTTTACGAGGCCGGCATCTGGGCGGCGCAGATCTTCATCAAGCACACCAAGGCGCCCGAGGAGGGCGCGGCGGCCCCCGACCAGACCGGCGGCTGACGCTTTATCGCTGAGGGGCCCTGGGCGGGCGTGGCCGAAGACCTGGCGTCACGTTCAGGTCGAGCGACTCGTCGCGCCGCAGCACGCGAAATTTCGCGGCCGTTCCCGGCTTGAGCGCCGCCACGCTGGACAGCAATTCCGAGACATTGGCGATCTGTTTGCCGGCCACCTCCACGATGACGTCGCCGGGACGCACGCCGGCCTGCGCCGCCGGCCCGTTTTGCAGCACGCCGGTGATCAGCACGCCGCGCTTGGCGCGCACGCCGAAGGTTTCCATCAGTTCGGGCGACAGGTCGGCC
>DATILF010000217.1:0-6827 GCA_035476755.1 Ramlibacter sp. | reverse complement strand
CGAGTTCACCGTCATCAACCACTACCTGGTGCGCGACCTGAAGCGCCTGGGCCTATGGGACGACGTGATGGTCATGGACCTGAAGCACTTCGACGGATCGCTGCGCCCCATCGACCGCGTGCCGCAGGAAGTGAAGGCGCTCTACGCCACCGCATTCGAAGTCGAACCGGTGTGGCTGGTGGAAGCCGCGGCGCGCCGCCAGAAGTGGATCGACCAGGCGCAGTCGCTCAATATCTATATGGCGGGCGCGTCGGGCAAGAAGCTCGACGACACCTACAAGCTGGCTTGGCTGCGCGGCCTGAAGACGACCTACTATCTGCGCACGACGAGCGCGACGCACGCCGAGAAATCCACAGTGCAGTCGGGCCGCCTGAACGCCGTGTCGTCCGGTACCGCGAGCGGCAACATGGGCGCACTCGAGAAGGCCGCGGCCACTGCAAAAGCGCAGATGGATGCGAGCTTGAACGCAACGTCACCGGCCACCGACATCAAGTTCTGCGCGATCGACGACCCGGGCTGCGAAGCCTGCCAATAGATGACCGCCCCTTGGCCATCGCAAGCGATGTCCGCCCCCCGAGGGAAGCAAAAAATCTCGGGAACGGCCCAGCGATTTTTTGGGAACATGAACATGCGCATCGCGAATTTTTGTCGGTCTTCTCTGACACATCGCGATGCAATTGAGCAACACAATCGGGCAGTGATGTGAACGGACACTTTGCGTTTCTCATCACTGCTCACATAATCCGAGCATTGGAAAACTTATGTTGACCTGGGACGAAGAAGTCAAGCCCGCATCGCCAGCGCAGAACAGCGGTTCATTCACGAACCGCGAGGTGAGCCACTCCCTCCGTGAGGTGAACTCTTCACCTGTTTCGCAAGCCTCCCAGATTCCCCAGCCCGCTTTGCGCACCCTCGACGATGCCGCATTGGCACCTGCCGCAGCACCTTCGCGTGTTGCCGCTGCAGTGCAGTCGCACGTCGCGCAGCCGGCCAGCCACCGCCGCGTCAACGCAGCCGACAAGCGCATCATCAACGGCCAGACCGACGTCAATCAGCTGGTGCCGTTCAAGTACAAGTGGGCCTGGGAAAAGTACCTCGCCACCTGCGCCAACCACTGGATGCCGCAAGAGGTCAACATGACCCGCGACATCGCCACCTGGAAAGACCCCAACGGCCTGACCGAAGACGAGCGCCGCATCATCAAGCGCAACCTCGGCTTCTTCGTCACCGCCGATTCGCTGGCCGCCAACAACATCGTGCTGGGCACCTACCGCCACATCACGGCGCCCGAGTGCCGCCAGTTCCTGCTGCGCCAGGCGTTCGAAGAAGCGATCCACACCCACGCCTACCAGTACATCGTGGAGTCGCTGGGCCTGGACGAAGCGGAGATCTTCAACGCGTACAACGAAGTCCAGTCGATCCGCGACAAGGACCAGTTCCTGATCCCCTTCATCGAGGCGATCATGGACCCGAACTTCCACACCGGCACGCCCGAGAACGACCAGACGCTGCTGAAGTCGCTGATCGTCTTTGCCTGCCTGATGGAGGGCCTGTTCTTCTACGTCGGCTTCACCCAGATCCTGGCGCTGGGCCGGCAAAACAAGATGACCGGTGCCGCCGAGCAGTACCAGTACATCCTGCGCGACGAGTCGATGCACTGCAACTTCGGCATCGACCTGATCAACCAGCTCAAGCTCGAGAACCCGCACCTGTGGACGGCCGAGTTCAAGGCCGAGATCAAGGCGCTGTTCCAGAAAGCCGTCGAGCTCGAATACCGCTACGCCGAAGACACCATGCCTCGCGGCGTGCTCGGCATGAATGCCTCCATGTTCAAGGGCTACCTGCGCTACATCGCGAATCGCCGCGCCACGCAGATCGGCCTGGAAGCGCTCTTCCCCAACGAGGAAAACCCTTTCCCGTGGATGAGCGAGATGATTGACCTGAAGAAAGAGCGCAATTTCTTTGAAACCCGCGTGATCGAGTACCAGACGGGTGGCGCGCTTTCCTGGGACTGAAGACAAGGAACAGGAACAGGTTTGATGATTCGTCCGCGTGGATGACCGGCCACCAGAGCACGGCGCCAGGCGGGCAACGGTGTTCATGAAGCTGGGCTTGGGCCCAACTTCATGGATCGCTCTGTGCAATCCAACAAGCACGGAGTGCTTCTTTGGTTGATGTTGATCAACTTGAACAGGAGATAGATATGGCAACTGCAAAGAAACCCGCCGCCAAAAAGGCCGCAACGAAGCGTCCGGCAGCAAAGAAGGCCGCGGTCAAGAAGCCCGCAGCCAAGAAGGTAGCAGCGAAGAAGGCAGCACCGGCCAAGAAGGCCGCTGCCAAGAAGCCGGCCGCCAAGAAAGTAGCGGCCAAGAAGGCAGCACCGGCCAAGAAGGCCGCTGCCAAGAAGACCGTTGCGAAGAAGGCGCCGGCGAAGAAGGCTGCAGCGAAGAAGACCACGGCCAAGAAAGCCGTAGCCAAGAAGCCTGCTGCCAAGAAGCCTGCCGCCAAGAAAGCAGCGAAAAAGCCCGCTGCGAAGAAAGCCGCGAAAAAGCCTGCTGCCAAACCGGCCGCCAAGCCGGCCGCTGCCGCCCCCGCTGCCCCTGCGGCTCAGACCACTCTGAACCCGCAAGCAGCCTGGCCGTTCCCCACGGCCAGCAAGCCCTGAGGCGCAGCGGTTTACCGCTTGAAGCCCGGCACCGAAAGGTGCCGGGCTTTTTCATTTCCGGCGCCAGTCCCGGCCAGCCCAGCGGGAATTTGTAACCTTCACCCCACGGACCGCACGATCCGTTTCACAATCGCGGGGCCTCCCTGTCCGCCGCGCCATGACCACGCCACGTCCGTCGCCGAACGCTCGCCTGGCTCCGCGCAGGCTGGAACGCAGCCCCGAGCTGCGGCGCACCTGGCTGTTCGGCGCCGGCGCCGACCCCGCCACGCATGACCTGATGACGCAATCGGGCGCCGACGTGCTGATCCACGACCTGGAAGGCTACACGCCACCGCAGCGCCGCGCCGAAGCCCGTACGCTGGCGCCCGCCCTGTATCAGCGCTGGCGTGAAGCGGGCGCCATGGTGTGCGTGCGCATCAACCCGTTGGAGAGCGTCGGCTACATCGACCTGCAATCGGTGATGCAGGCGCGCCCGGACATCGTCGCCTACCCGAAGGCGGCGAGCGCGTTCCATATCCGCGCGCTGGACGTGGCACTCACCACGCACGAGGCGGCCATGGGCATCGAGCGCGGGGCGATCGAGATCCTGCCGGTATGCGAGACCGCCCTGGGCGTGGTCAACGTGCGCGAGATGGCCGGCGCGAGCGCGCGTGTGCGCTGCGCGCTGTTGGGCTCGGAAGACCTGGCGGCCGACCTCGGGGCCGACCGCACGCGGGAGGCCACGGAGCTTGCGTACGCGCGCAACCGCTTCCTGCTGGAGTGCCGCGCCGCCGCCGTCGAACCGGTGGACATCCCCTACAACTTTGCCGACCTCGAGGGGGCCGTGCACGAGGCACGCCAGGCGCGGCGGATGGGTTACCGCACCAAGGGCGTGGCGCGGCCCGAGCATGTGGTGCCGGTGCGCGAGGCCCTGATGCCGACGGTCCAGGAGGTGCTGCAGGCGCTGAAGGTGGTGACCGAATTCGAGGCGGCACGCAAGCGCGGCGAGGACCGCGTGCTGGTCGATGGCTTGTGGATCGACGTGCCGACCTACCTCAACGCCCGGCGGATCGCCCGGATGCCGTGATGCGCGGCGGGGAGGCGGCGTTGCGCGGATGGCGCCGGCCGTTGAGCAGCACACTGACCCCGGTATTGCGTACGAACATCTCGTAGCTCGCCAGGCAGACCAGCGTGGTGGCGGTGACATTGACCGCGAGCTTGACCGACACCGGCCAGTCCAGGCCCCACAACCAGGCGCCGACGCCGATGGTCAGCGGCATGTGCACGAGGTACACCCAGTAGGAACTGCGCGCGAGGTACGTCAGTACCGCGTGCTGCCGGGGCAAGTAACGCAAGAAGCCCCCGATCAAGGCGAATGCCCAGAGCCAGGAGGCGCAGTTGTAGGCCAGCGCAATCCAGAACGGCAGGTGCGGCGGCGCGGCCTGCGGCCGCGCCAGCAGCTCGACCAGCGCACCCGTTGCGACGAAGAAAACGGCGCCCGCCCCCGCGTACAGGGGCCAGCGCCGCATGAACAGCGCGAACAAGGGCTGCTGGTGCGCATGCAGCGCATAGCCGAACACAAAGAAGAGTCCGTTGTGCAGCCACTCGGCCGGCGGTGGAATGAAGGCGCCGCCGGGCGCCACCACCCCGTTCCAGTAGAAGGAGCCGACCCAGGCGAGCGGCAGGGCCAGCAGCGCGAAGCCCCACCACGCGGACGCGAGGTGCGCCAGGAGGCGGGCCACCGCGTCGGGCCAGGCCGCGGGCAACCGCCGCGCCAGCCCATGCGCCAGCACCGTAGCCGCACTGAACCAGACCAGCATCCACAGAAACCACATGTGAACGGTGCTGGGGCCTTTGGGCACGGTGGGCCCCGTGGGCATGAGCGTCACGTCGATACCCCAGGTGCCACGCGCCATCCGGTGCACGAACATCAGTGCGAACACCACGCAGGCACTGAACACCGGCAGCCAGAACAGCGCGAACGGCAGTGCCAGGCGTTTCATCCGGTTCACCAGCATGGCGCGCGGCCCGCGCCGTTGCACCAGCAACGCCACGAAAAAACCCGCCAGGATGAAAAAGACCGGCATGCGAAATGCATGGATGAAGGCCGCCAGGCCATCGGCCCAGGCCGCCCTCATGTTGTCGCGCCAGGGCAGCGGCGAGACGCCGACCATGTGGATCACGGCCACGTGCAGCACGATGCCCAGCCACATCATCAGGCCGCGCAGGTTGTCCAGGGCGTGCAGCCGCTGCTCGCCGGCAGGTGTCGTCAAGCGAATCCCCTCCTCAGGGCGAACTGTACGCGGTGGCGCACCAGTCACCTTGCAAGCGGCTGAGCATCACTCATGTGGCGCAGCTGCGAGCCGGCGAAGGCCAGCACCGCCAGCGCCACCAGGCTCGCACCGCACGCCGCGAACAGCTGCGCCAGGGTCACGCTGCGCAGCACCCAGCCCGTGATGGCCGCCGAAATCGGCACCAGGCCCATGAAGATGAACATGAAAGGTGGCAGTACTCATGTTGGCGTTCCCTTTCTCCATGGGGGCCAACTGTGAAGCCTCACGTCACGTGAGGGTCAAGCATTTCTCGCAGGCTGCGGCCCAGATAGTCGCGCATGGGGCCGGCCAGCCGCGACCCGGCGGCGAGCAGAGGCTCCTGGGCGTAAGCCGCCAGCAGCTTGTTGCGCACCCCCGGACGCTGGCCCACCACGCGATCGAGCAAGCCCAGCCAGCGGCCGGCTACGGCCCGCGCCCGAGGATCGCCGGCAGGCACGCCCTCATCGATGAGGGCCAACACCGCTTGGCGCAGGGCCTCCCAGTCCGCTTCCGGGACATCCGTGAACGATCGCAGTTCCTCCTGGCTGATGTGCTTGTGCAGCAGCGCCATGCGCAGATCGATGGCCGAGCGGATGTAGTCGATCATGTCGGCCTGCGGCGCCCCGTTGCGCCCGGCGGCACCGGGCTCCTGCCGGTACATGTCGCCCCAGCGGTCGATCAGATCGAAGTTGCCGCCCATCCAGCGCAGCATCAGGTTCATCCAGCGCTGGGCCAGCGACTGCACTTCCACCGTGTCGATGGCCGTGCGGCGGTCCATCACGCCGCGGACCGCATCCACCAGCGGCTGCCATTGCGCCTCGATCAGGGCCCAGTTGGCGAAGATGGCCTTCAACTCCGCGGCGCTGAAGTACTTGCCGTAGGTGGTCATGAGCGCCAGCGTGTCGAGCCACTCGGCCATGTCCGGCTCATTGCCCTTGGCGAGCGCGTGCTGCAGCAGGTCCAGCCGCTCGCGCAGCTCGCTCGCCTGCGCGATCTGGCGCTCCAGCGAGCGCATCTGCTGCTCGATGATGTGGCCGGGCGATGCGCCCGGGCCGTCCAGCATGGCGGCGATGTCGGTCAACGCCAGGCCAAGGTGGCGCAAGGCCTGGATGCCGTGCAGGCGAGCCACGTCGGCGCGGCTGTAGAGGCGATAGCCGGACTCGGAGCGGTCCGAGGGCTTGAGCAAGCCGATCTCGTCGTAGTGGTGCAGGCTGCGCACGGTGAGCCCCGTGTGCCGGGCCAGTTCCCCGACTTTCAGCAGCACGGGGCTAACGCTCCCCGGCCACCAGCGCGATGCGGCGGCGCAGCCGCTGGGCCTCCTGCGTGGCGCCCGCTCGCTCCGCCCGCTCGGCCTGCACACCCAGCCACGCCAGCAGCGGGCGGCGCCAGCCTTGCGCGGACGCGGTATCGACGGCCACCTGCAGCAGTTCGGGCGTGGCCCGGCCGGTGCGGAACATCACGCCGGCGGCGATCTCGCGCGACACCGGATCGCTGATGGATTTCACCACGCCCGCATCCGCCGCGATGGACGCGGCGGCGCGGTGTGACGGTGGCAAGAGCACGAGATCCTGCGGCGTTGCGCGGCCTGCCAGGTAGTCGGCATAGGCGCGCTCGGCCGGCGACGAATCGGCACGCAGGCGCTCGAAGCCATCGCACGGCGCGAGCACCAGGCTTGCGACCTGCAGGGCGCAGCGCGTGAGTTCCGCCCGGGCCACCAGGCCGGGCTGGCCGGTGCCTTCCAGTTCCTTGCGGGCACGCTCGAACTCCGCCGCCGCCACCCGCGCGTCCCCGGTCAGGTAGGCCTTGACGTAGCGCTCGAGTGCGCTGTGGGCGTTCATTTGCCAGTCGGGCGCGGGCGGTTTGCTGCCACA
>DATILF010000216.1:0-7157 GCA_035476755.1 Ramlibacter sp. | reverse complement strand
CGCCGCCCGCCAGCGCGGTGACCAGCGACAGGGCCACCTTCGGCGTGTCGAGGTTGTACATCAGCCCGAAGCGGTTCTCGGGCGCGGGCTTGGACGGCGCGTCCAGCAGTTCGTAGAAAACCACGCTTTCCAGCTTGCATTGGGTCTGGCTGTACAGCTCCAGCATGTGCTTGGCGGTGGACCGCAGGCCCTGTTCGGTGAGGGGCTGGCCCGCTGCGTTCTCGTAACCGGGGTCGTAGATCTCACCGGGGTTGAATTCGTTCAGCGTCACCGGCTTGCCGAACGCCGCCAGCTGCGCCAGCGGCCCGCCGGCGCCGTACCACGTGTCGTTCTGCAGATTGGCGGAGCTCTCGCGCGGATAGACGTGATAGCCGGTCACGTCCCACTGCACGCCCTGGTTCCGCAGGAAACTCAGCAAGCCGAAGTCGCGGCCGATCACCCCCATGATGACGCGCAGCGGCGCGCCCGAACGCGCGGCCACGTCGTGGATCGCGTTGGCCATGCCGCGCAGGATGGCTGCGAGGTTGGCCAGCGCGGGCTGGTTCTCATAAGGGGCCGTGCTGGCGCCGGCCGAATTCCACGGCACCGCCGCCAGGATTTCCGGGCGCAGCTGCACTTCGTTCAACAGTTCGTAGTCGTGCACCAGGTCCTTCATCGCGTCGACGGCGGCGTACGTTTCGTTGTAGGCCTTGGCCTGGACGGCGGCCAGGTCGGAATAGACGTTGTGGTCCCACTGGTAGGAAATCTGCAGGGCCATCTCGACCGAGCCGCCATAGGCATTGACCTTGGCGATGAAGTCGCGCGGCACCGCCTGGTTCTGGCCTGCGAAATAGTCCATGCGGATGCGCCTGAAGTTGCGAGCCTGCAACAGGGCGACGATCTGGCTGTTCTGCGCCGTGCTACTTCCGCCCGTGTGCACGTTCACGCCCACGCCGAACGGCCCGCCCGCTGAAGGCGCCGAAGCCTCGGGCACCTGCGTCGGCGATGTGGACGGCGAGTCTTGTGCGGTGCCGCTGGCGCCGGCGGTGCCCGCGTCGGCGCTGTTGGCCGTTGAGCCCGTGGCCGCTGCGGAGTCCGCGCCGCCGCCGCCTCCTCCGCAACCCGTCAAGGCAACGGCGATCGCGGCAGAGCTGGATGTGATGAACAGGCGTCTTTTCATGTCAACAAGGGGTTCATTGAGGGACCGCTTGAACGGCTGGGCGCCCGCACGGTCGAGTTATGAAGGATGAGGTGAACTGGCGTTACCTCAGCAGAAGGCGCGACTGTAGAGGGCACTGCCGGGCATGTCGCGCGTGGCGCGCAGCTCAAGCGTAACCAACTGCTGTGCTTGTATTTTTAGTGCTTTCGTTGCGGTTTCGGCCCGCTGGGCCCGCACGGGGCCTCCAGCTCAACACTGAAATTGATGAGCTCAGCCCGTAGGCGCGCGCGGGCGCCCGCGCCAGCTGGACTGCACAGGCTGGCTCAAGCTCTGCCGCAAAACTTACGTTTGGATAGCGCCCGCACAGGGCGTGCGGGACTGTAGGTGCTCGCCTACGTGCAACAAGGCGTGGGACGGCAGCACGCCATCGCAGGCGTGCGTAGCCTGTGTTTTGTGTTCAACCAAGGAGTACCCATCATGCAGATGACCGAAGTGAAGCAACGGATCGACCGCGTCGAGCAATGCGCGGACGAAGCAGAGCGGGCCATCCAATCAGGGGCGGTGCCGGGCGAGCTGCGCCAGTCGGTGGACGCCATGCATCGGCAGGCGCGCCAGGCTCAGCAGGAATGCGGCTCGCAGCAGCAGCAAGGTGACCAGAGCCGCCTGCGCGATGTCGTCCAGCAACTCGAGCAGGCAGGCGATCGCGCCGTGCAGGCGTGCCGCAATGCCGGCAATGTCGACCCGCGCGTCCAGCAGGCGGTGCAGCGCGCCCATGACGAAGCATCCAACTTGAAGAAGCAGCTGCAGATGGGCTGAGCCCGCCCGCAGTCACGGCCCCGGCGGGTTACGCCAATCGGCCTGCCCAGCGCTCGACCCGGCGGTTCCAGGCGGCCGTCCCATCGCCGGCCGGTGTGCCGGGCGCGCCGGAGTTGGTCGCCACGAGCCGGTCTATCGCTGCGTCCTGCTCGGGGCTGAATGCCTCTGGAAATATCGGCAAGACCGTGATGATGCAATCGCCCGGCGCTGTGCCGGCCTGCCACGGCAGGCCGGCGCCTTTGATGCGGTAGCTCAGCGAGCCTCTTTTCAGTTTCATCTGCTGCAGCCCGCGAGGCGTCGGCACATCGACCCAGCGGTTGGCCACCCAGGCGAAACCGTCCACCGGCAACTCGCACTTGAGTGTCCCATCGGCCTCCACGGCGAACAGTTCGTGGGGCGCCAGCTGCACGCGCACGCGCAACTCCAGCTTGGGCCGGCCATGTCGGCCCTGGCTGCGCGCCGCCACGTTGAACAGGTCCCCCGCGCGGGCGCCCGGCGGTATTTCGGCCCGGCCGCGGTACTTGTGCGCCGGCGCCTTACCGCTGCCCGCACAGGCGGCGCAGCCGTGGCGCGTGGTGCCGTGCCCCTGGCAGGCGCCGCACTCGACCAGGGGCGAGACCCAGGCGAACCACAGCTGCTGCCTTACCCGGCCGGCGCCGTCGCATTCGCTGCAGGCGGTGGCTTCCTTCTGAAGGCCGCTGCCTTCGCAGTCGCCGCAGTCTTCCACGACTTCGCCGCGCAGTTCCCGGGTGCAGCCGGTCACCACTTCTTCGAGCGTGAGGTGGACGGTGTGCTCCACCACGGGGTGCGGGCTGGCACCGTCGCCTTCGTCGCTGTCAGGGGCGCCCGCACTTCTCGCCCTGCGGATACCGTCCAGCGCCCGGTTGATGCGCTGGATCTTTCGCACCGCATGCGGGCTGTCGTTGCGGTCGGGGTGCCAGCGCGCGGCCAGGCGACGCCATGCCGCCTTCACCTCTGCATCGCTCGAGCCCGGCGGCAGCCCGAGTTCGTCGTAGCACTCGTTGACTTCCAATGTGTTCTCCGCGTCCAGTTTCTTGCTGCTGTGCAGCATGGTAAACGGCGAAGGCCGCGGGAGGCGAAGAATTCACAATCCCTGTGCGTAACTGACGCCGCCTGTGCCGGCGCTGCGTGCTATGTTTCAACCGCACTTTTCCTGCCTTGGTATGGACACGCGGCTGAAGGTATCGCTCATGGTGGCGGCGATGTTCGCCGGATCCGGGGCGTTTCATTACTTCGGCTGGGGGTTGCTCGGTGTCAACCGGGACCGCCCGGAGCGGGGCAACGCCGGGTGGTCCCTGGAGTCCTCGTCCCTGGCGCAGCAGCGGCGCAGCGCCATCGTCGATTGCCATGAGGCGGCGAACATGTTTTTCGATGTGAAGTGGGCAGCGGCCTGCATGGCGCAGGTGGGTCAGGCGGGGCAGTCCTCCCGGGGCGATGCCGATGGCCGCGCCGATGGCCACGCCGAGTGCGACCTGCCCGAGGACCAGGCTGCCGTGGTCAATGCGTGGCTGGACGAGGCCGAAGCGCGCTGCAGGGCAGAGTTGCGCGCCGGCCTCAGATAGACTGGCGGGGCCTGTTTCCAGAACCGGGGGTGATTCGACATGCCGACCCAGATGTTCACCAGCGGCCGCATCAGGAAGGCGGTGTACGACGCCACGTCACGGCAGCTGGACCTGCACTGGGAGAATAAGTCCATCCTGGCGTATAAGCACGTGCCGCAAGAGGTGTACCGGCGCCTGTGCAGCGCGCCCAACCCGGCGACCTACTGGGAGGACCGCATCGCGGAGGAGTACCCGAAGGGCACGCCGATGACGTCCAACGCGGACCCGGATGGGGCGAAGAAGTTGAGCGACCTGTTCGGCGGTGGGGACGAATGAGGCGAAGTTTTGCAAGGCACCATGCCTTACCGCATCGTCACTCTTGAATGTCGGCTTCGACCAGTTGGGCGAGCAGCGTCAGCGATTGCTGCCAGCCCAGGTAGCAGGCTTCAGTGGGAATGACGGCAGGGATGCCTTCCTGCACGACCGTCATCTCGGTGCCGCAGGACACTTTCACCAACGACACCGTCGTCTGCATTTCACCCGGCAGGTTCGCGTCGTCGAAACGGCTGGTGTAGCGAAGGCGTTCGCCCGGGACCAGCTCGAGGTAGCTGCCGCCAAAGCTGTGGCTCTGGCCGTTGCCGAAGTGGGTGAACGACATCCGCCAGTTGCCGCCGACCTGGGCGTCCATCTGGTGGACCTGGGCGGTGAAGCCATGCGGCGGCAGCCACTTGCACATGGCGGCGCCATCGAGGAAGGCGCGATAGACGCGCTCGGGCGGCGCGCGCAGGACACGGTGGAGGCGGACGGTATGGGTGGACATGGTCATTCCTGAAGATAAGGCAGAGGACGGCCCTCTGCAAGTACGACGAATGGCGGGGGGTGGAATCGACAGCGGATGGCGGGCGACGGATGAGCTGCGGCGCCCCTGGCTTGGGGGAATTCCCGGGCACCGGCGCCGTGCGCCAAACCCATAATGGGCCGTCTGGTAGCGCCTTAACAACAGGAAGACACACGCCATGAAGCTGAACAAGAAATTGCGCATCGCGATGGGCGGCGGCATTGCCGCGGCAGTGCTGGCCGGTTGCGCCACCCTGAGCGGGCCGCCCACCACCTTCTTCATCACCAGCACCAATCCCGCGCAAAGCGGCAACCTGGGCGGCCTCGCGGGCGCCGACGCGATCTGTGAAAGGCTCGCTTCGGCAGCCGGTGTCGGCGGGCGCAACTGGCGCGCCTATCTCAGCACGCAGGCCGTGGGCGGCGCGACGGCCGTGCATGCGCGTGACCGCATCGGCAAGGGGCCCTGGACGAATGCGAAGGGCGTGGTCGTGGCGCGCGATCTGGCCGAACTGCACGGCACCAACAGCATCAACAAGGAAACCGCGTTGACGGAAACCGGCGCGGTGGTCCCCGCGCGGCCCGACCCCTTGAATTGGCACGACATCATGACCGGCTCGAGACCTGATGGCACGGCGATGCCACCCGAAAGAGATGCGACGTGCAGCAACTGGACAGGCAGCTCCACCGGCGGCGCCATGGTGGGCCACCACAACCGCGGTGGCACCAACCCTGACCCGGTGGCGAACGTGTCGTGGAACTCCTCGCACATCACGCCGGGCTGCGACATGCCCTCGTTGCAGAGGGTGGGGGGCGCGGGCTTGTTCTACTGCTTCGCGGCGCGATAACGCAACGTCATCGCGCCTTTCGGGGGCGGCGGTTCCATCTCAGCCGATGGCCCGCCGCACCGCGCGCGCGACCGCGGCGGCATCGACCGGCTTGACCAGGTGTTCAGTGAAGCCGGCCGCGCGGGTGGACTCCAGGTCTTCCTTGGCGCCAAAGGCCGAGACGGCAATCACGTGAACCGCCGAGTGCCGCGGCATGAGCCGCAGTGCTTGCGCCACGTCCTGGCCGCTGGATCCCTTACCCAGGTGCAAATCAGTGATGAGGACGTCGAGGTCCATGGTCGTGAGCTTGTCGACCGCCTGTGCGTAGCCTGTCGCCACCTCCACCTTCGCGCCATAGCGGGTCAATCCTTCCTGCATCGCGACGGCGACCTCGATCTGGTCTTCCACGTACAGGATGCGCAGGCGGTCCAGCGGGGGCGCGGTCTCCAGTTCGCCAGGTTGTGACGGTGGCGTGCCGCTCTGCGCGATCAAGGGCAGTTCCACGAAAAATGTGGCGCCCTGCCCGAGGCCGGCGCTTTCTGCCCACACCCTCCCGCCGAAGGCGTCCACCAGGCTGCGAGCAATGGCCAGGCCCAGGCCCAGCCCCTTTCCCGAACTGGGCTGCGCGCTGCCTTGGGCAAAGGCCTCGAACACGCGCTGCACGTCGTCCTTCGACATGCCGCAACCCGCGTCGCGTATGAAAAATGTCCAGTGAGATGGGCCGGTGTAGGTCCCGACCTCGACCCGCCCCCCTTCGTTGCTGAACTTGATGGCGTTCTCGAGCAGGTTGCCATAGACCTGCTCCAGGCGGGTCGGGTCCGCCCGCACCAGTGCTTGTCCTTCGTGCAGGCTACGGGTGTCGATGGAAATGCGACGGGCCTGTGCCGCCGCGACCCAGTGATCGATGATGCGCAGCAAGGGCAGCGTCGGATCGACCGTTTCCTTTTCAATGTGGAGCTTGCCACTCAATATCCGCGACAGGTCCAGCAGATCGTTGATCATTCGCGCCTGCGTGGAGATCGCGTGCCCCAGGCGGTCCACGAACTTCCTGGCGTGCGCCGACAACTCCGGCAGCCGCTTCAGCACTTCGGCCGAAGACATGGCAATCTGCAGAGGGGAGCGCAGCTCGTGCGAGACCTTGGCAAGAAACTGGTCCTTGGCCTGGCTCGCGTGTTCTGCCGACTTCAAGGCCTCTTCCCGCTGGCGCTCGACTTGCCGCTGGTAGCTGATGTCCTGAATGGAGCAACCGAACAGGCAGTTTCCGTTCGGCAACTCGATGGGGAAGAAGCTCGCGCGCCAAAAGCGTGTGCTGTGGTCACTGGCCTTGCCCTCGATGTCAAGTTCCGTTCTGGCCGTTCGCGTCGCGGCGACTTCCCGGATCGCTTCGATCGCCCGCTCGGGCATGTGGGGCAGCTGGTCGAACCGTGTGCCCACATAGTCCGCGAACGGGCGGCCGGTGGCCTGCGGCAACGCGGCGTTGATGCGGACGAAGCGCAGAGAGTCGTCCAGCACCGCCAACCCGAGAGGCGCCGCTTCAAAAAAGCGATCCAGCACCGCGGAGGTCTGCTGGGCGTGCGCCGTGGTGGTGCCCAGCAGTCGCTCCAGATCGGATTTCGCCTGGGTCAGCGCCAGCTCGGCGCGCCGCCGTGACGCGATCTCGCGTTCCAGGGATGCGTTGATCGTGCGCAGCTGGGCCGCCGAGGGCAAGGCGATGGCTTGCGGCATCAACCGGTAGAGGGCCCAGGCCGTGCCCAGTGAGACCGCGGCCGTGAAAGCCTTCATGACCCCGGAGTACCAGTACACAGGATCCCACAGCGTCCACACATCCATCACGTGCGTCAGGCCGCACGCCACGATGAAAGCGCCGAACAGCCAGGCGATCCAGCCGAACGGGATGTCGTGGCGTTTGCGGACGAAATTCAGGATCGACCACGGGATCAGCAGGTACGCCAGGGCGATCAGGCTGTCGCTGGCAACGTG
>DATILF010000215.1:0-4676 GCA_035476755.1 Ramlibacter sp. | reverse complement strand
GGCCTCACCGCGCTGCTGTGCGATGCGGTGGGCTTCGCGGTGCTGTTCATCATCCAGATCAAGGTGATCCAGGACCTGGCGTTGATCGCCAGCATCGGCGTGGCCACGCTGATCTTCACCAACCTCGTGCTGCTGCCGGTGCTGCTGTCGTACGTGGGCGTGAGCCCCAAGGCGGCGCAGCGCAGCCTGCGCCTGGAGTCGGCGCAGGATACGGCGCGCCCCTGGCTGTGGGCCTTGCTGGATCGCTTCACCGGCAAGCGTGGCGCCACGCTGGCCGTGGCCGGCGGCGCGCTGCTGGCGGCGGCGGGCTTTGCCGTGAGCCTGCACCTGTCGATCGGCGACCTGGACCCGGGCGCGCCCGAGCTGCGGCCCGACTCACGCTACAACCGCGACAACGCCTTCCTGATCGCCAACTACGCCGCCAGCGCCGACATCCTGACGGTGATGGTCACTACGCCGCAGGACCAGTGCACGCGCTACGACACGCTGTCGAAGATGGACGCGCTGGCCTGGCGGCTGGAGCAGCTGCCGGGTGTGGAGTCCACCAACTCCATGGCGGCCCTCTCCAAGCTGGCGATGGTGGGCTACAACGAAGGCAACCTCAAGTGGTTCGAGCTGCTGCCCAACGAAGGTGCGCTGGGCGGGGTGCAGACCCGGGCGCCGCGCGAGCTGTTCAACCAGAACTGCTCCTTCCTGGCGCTGTACGTCTATCTGAAGGACCACAAGGCCGACACCCTGTCGCGGGTGGTGGCCGAGGTGGAGCGTTTCGCTGGTGCCCACAACACGCCGGAGGTCACCTTCAAGCTGGCCGCCGGCAGCGCCGGCATCGATGCGGCCACCAACATCGTGGTGGGCAAGGCGATGCGCGAGATGCTGCTGTGGGTGTATGCCGCCGTGGTGCTGCTGTGCTGGGTGACATTCCGCTCCTGGCGCGCGGTGGTGGTGGCAGTGCTGCCGCTGGTGCTGACATCCATCCTGTGCGAGGCGCTGATGGTGGGCCTGGGCATGGGGGTGAAGGTGGCCACGCTGCCGGTGATCGCGCTGGGCGTGGGGATCGGCGTGGACTATGCGCTCTATGTGCTGAGTGTCACGCTCACCCGCATGCGCGAGGGCGCCAGCCTGTCGGACGCCTATGCGCATGCGCTGCAGTTCACCGGTCGCGTGGTCATGCTCACCGGCATCACCCTGGCCCTGGCCGTGGGCACCTGGGCCTTCTCGCCGATCAAGTTCCAAGCCGACATGGGCATCCTGCTGGCCTTCATGTTCGTCTGGAACATGGTGGGTGCGCTGGTGCTGTTGCCGGCGCTGGGGTATTTCCTGCTGCGGCCCGCCGCTGTGGCGCAACAGGTCGCGCCGGCTGCGGCCGGCGCCTTGGCTTGACATGAAACGCCCGCACGCCAGCCCTGTCATCCCGGGCTTGACCCGGGATCCACGTCACCCGGGCCAGGCCATCACGAGCGAGGCATGGATTGCGGGTCGAGCCCGCAATGACATCCGCTTCCTCAAGCCTGTCATGGCGTGGCTGGTGGCGATTGCGCTTGTGTTCGCTGCCGCCGTGGCCCAGGCCGCGGCCGAACCCATCGTCATCGGCCAGTCGCTGCCGCTGACCGGTGCGGGCTTCCCTGTCGCCAACCGGGTGGTGGCCGGCGCCAAGGCCTACGTCGAGCGCATCAACGCGTCCGGCGGCATCTCGGGGCGTCCGCTGGAACTGGTGACGCTGGATGATGGGGGCGACCTCAAGCGCCATGCCGCCAACCTCGGCACCCTGGTGCGGCAGCACCGCGCCCTGGCCATCGTCAACTGCCTGGGTGAAAAAGCGTGCCTGGTGGCCGCCGAAGCCACGCGTGAGCTGCGCGTGCCGTTGCTGGGGCCGATGTCCGGCGCGCAAGCCCTGCGCTCGCCCGGCGTGGCGCATGTGTTCACGCTGCGGCCCGGCGATGACCAGGAGGCCGGCGCGCTGGCGCGCCAACTGGTCGCCATCGGCATCACGCGCGCGCTGTTGCTGGTGGACGATGCCGAGCCGGCGCGCACGCAGGCCATGGCCGCGGCCTTGCAGCGTGCGGGCTTGACCACCACCCGCATCGATGTCGATGCGCGCGCCGGAGCTATGGAGGCGGCTTTTCGCCGCATCGGGCCCGCCGCCCCGCAGGCGCTGGTGCTGCACCTGGGCCATGAGTCGCTGGATGCGCTGAACCGCTTGCCGACCTCGGCGCATGCCGGGGTGCCATCGACCCTCGCCACGCTCTCCTCGGCGGGACTGACCCAGTTGACCCGGCTGTTCCGCGAGCGCTTGATCGGCTACACCAGCGTGGTTCCCAATCCCGAGTTGACCGGCCTGCCCATCGTGCGCGATCTGCAGCGCGATGCGGACGAATTCATCGGCCCGGAGGCGCTGACCTTCGAGGGCCTGGAGGCCTACCTCACCGTGCGCCTGTGCGTCGAGGCCCTGCGCCGGGCCGGCGCGCGCGCCGACGGGCCGCGGCTGGCGGAGGCGATCGAAGGCCTGGGCACCGTGGATCTGGGCGGCTTTCGGCTCACCTTCGGGCGCGGGCGCCACCACGGCTCGGACTACGTCGAGATCGGCATGCGCGCGCGCGATGGGAGGTTGCTGAAGTGAAAGCCCACCCCGCGGACTTCACCCCCTCCCCCTTTGGGGGAGGGTTGGGGTGGGGGCTTTGCCGACGGCCCAGCCCCCATCCCCGCCTTCCCCCAAAGGGGGAAGGAGCAATACCCCCCAACCGAGCAACAACTGGAAGACCGCAATGACTGATGCCATCTCCGCCGTACTTGAAACGGCTCCCCTGGACCCGGCACTGGCCGGCTTTCTGGCGCAGGCCGCCGCGCAAGGCAACCCGCCGCTGGAAACCCTGCCGCCACCGGTGGCGCGCCAGATCTACCGTGACCTGTCTGCCGGCCTCGGCCTGCCGCCACCCGGCCACGCCACGGCGAGCGACCGCACCATCGACGGGCCGGCCGGGCCGCTGCCGCTGCGCATCTACCGTCCCGAGGGGGCGCAAGGCGAGCTCCCCTTGCTGCTGTTCGTGCACGGCGGCGGTTTCGTGATCGGCGATCTGGAGACGCACGACAAGGTCTGCCGCACGCTGTGCCATGAAGTGGCGGCGGTGGTGGTGGCCGTGGACTACCGGCTCGCGCCCGAGCACCCGTTTCCGGCTGCCGTTGATGACGTGACGCGCGCGCTGCGCTGGGTGGCCGCCCATGCGCGTGAGCTCGGCGCCGATCCGACGCGCATCGCCGTGGCCGGCGACAGCGCGGGCGCCCACCTGTGCGCCGTCGCCGCGCTGCGCGTGCGCGAAACCATCGCCGTGGCCGCCGTGGGCCTCATCTACCCGGTGGCACAACACTACAGCGAACCCAGCCCCTCGATGGTGGAGAACGGCGAGGGCAAGTTCCTCACGACCGGCGTGATGAAGTGGTTCATCGACGCCTACCTGGGTGGGCGCAGCGAGCTGGCGCGGCACCCCGAAGTGGCCCTGTTGCATTCGCCTCTGCTGTCGGCGCTGCCGCCGACCTGGCTGGCCACCATGGGCCATGACCCGTTGCGCGACGAAGGCCACGCCCTGGCCCAACGCATCGCGCAGGCCGGCGTCGCCACCGAGCATCGCCACTACCCCGGCGCCATCCACGCCTGCATCCACTTCACGGCGGTGTCGCCGGTGGGCAGCCAGATCATGGTGGACCTCGCCGCATGGCTGCGTGCGCGGCTGTCCGCCGACGACCCATCCAACCTCTGAAAAATCTTTCTCAAGGAGACACACCATGAAATCCATCTTTCGCGCTTCCCTCCTGTCTGCCCTGCTGGCCGCGGCCGGCGCCGCGCAGGCCGACATCAACATCGGCGTGACCTTGTCACTGACCGGGCCGCTGTCTTCGCTGGGTCTGCCGATCAAGGCCTCGCTGCCGCTGTGGCCCGACCGCATCGGCGGCGAGAAGATCAACCTGATCGTGCTGGACGACGCTTCCGATTCCGCCGCTGCCGCGAACACCGCCCGCCGTTTCGTGATCGAGCGCAAGGTCGATCTTCTGCTGGGCTCATCCGGCGTTCCGGCCGTCTTCGCGATGGCGCAGGTGGCCAGCGATGCCAAGACCGTGCAACTGGCTTTCGCGCCCGCACCGCGCCCCGGCGGCAAGGACGACTGGACCTTTCCGCTGCCGCAGCCGGTGACGCTCATGTCGGATGCGGTGGCCCAGCGCATGGTGCAGGACAAGGTGAAGAAGGTGGCTTTCCTGGGCTGGAACGAGGGCTACGGCGAGATGTGGCTGCAGGCCTTTACCGCGTCGGCCAAGAAGGCCGGCATTGCCGTGGTCGCCACCGAACGCTTCGGTCCGCCCGACACCGCGATCACGGCGCAAGCCCTCAAGGTGGTGAGCAGCAAGCCCGACGCCGTGCTGGTGGTGGCGGCCGGCTCGGCGGCCGCGATGCCGCAGATCAACCTGCGCGAGCGCGGCTGGACCGGGCCCATCTACCAGACGCACGGCGCGGCGTCGCCCGACCTGGTGCGAGTGGGCGGCAAGCAGATGGACGGCGCCATCCTGCCGGCCGGGCCGGTGCTGGTGGCCGAGCAGCTGGCCGATGCCAGCCCGATCAAGCCGGTGGCGCTCGATTACGTCCAGGCGTTCGAAAAGGCCAACGGCGCCAATTCGCGCACCCAGTTCGG
>DATILF010000214.1:0-10106 GCA_035476755.1 Ramlibacter sp. | reverse complement strand
GACAAGGGCGTCAATCTCGGCGCCGGCCGGGGCGAGGGCGAAGGCCGCTGGTACAGCGTCGGGCGCCTGAACCTGAGCCTGAAGGACCGGCGCCTGGTGGACTCCATCGTCGGCCTCGAGTACGACGCCGGCTGCTGGCTGGGCCGCATCGTGTTCGAGCGGCTGCAAAGCAGCAGCAGCAGTTCGAACAAGCGCATCCTGTTCCAGCTCGAATTCGTGGGCTTTACCCGGCTGGGCTCCAACGCCCTGCAGACGCTCAGGGACAATATCCCCCGATACCAGTTCCTGCGTGAGCAGGTCACCACACCGAGCCGCTTCAGCAATTACGAGTAGTGAACATGACGAACCAACGCGCTTATGCCCTCTGGCTGGCCTGTGCGGCGCAAGCCCTGGCCCTGAACCTGCCGGCGGCCGCGCAGGGGCTGCGGGTGCCCCCCTCGGCCGGCAGCCGGCCCGCCGCCCGCCCCGCGGACACCAGCCCGCGGGCCGCGGACTACATCGTCGCCGTGGTCAATTCGGAGCCGGTGACCAACAACGAGGTGCGTGCGCGCATGGCTCGTTTCGAGCAGCAGCTCGCCCAGCAGGGCCAGGCCCTGCCGCCGCGGGCGGAATTCGCCCGCCAGGTGCTGGAGCGCGTGATCAGCGAGAAGGCCCAGCTGCAGCTGGCCCGCGAAACGGGCATCAAGATCGACGAGGCCGCGGTGGACCAGGCCGAGCAGACCGTCGCGCGGCAGAACCAGGTGGAGGTGACCGAACTGCGCCGTCGCCTGGCGGCCGACGGCATGACTTTGGTCCAGTTCCGCGAGGACTTGCGCAACCAGCTGGTGCTCACCCGCCTGCGTGAGCGCGAGCTGGAGTCGCGCGTGCGCGTGAGCGACCTGGAAGTCGATCAGTTTTTGCGTGAGCAACAAAACAGCAACGACATTTCGCGCCAGGAAATCAACCTGGCCCACATCCTGGTGGCGGTGCCGGAGAACGCGAGCGATGCCCAGGTCGCGGCGCAGCGCGCCAAGGCGCAGCGGGCGCTGGAGCGGGCCCGGGCCGGCGACGATTTCGCCAAGCTCGCGCGTGATCTCTCCGATTCGCCCGACGGGGCCGCCACTGGCGGCCTGGTGGGGCTGCGCACGGCCGATCGCTATCCGCCGCTGTTCGTGCAGGCGATCCAGAATCTGCCGGTGGGGGGCGTCGCCGACATCATTCGCTCGGGCGCGGGGTTCCACGTGGTCAAGCTGGTGGACAAGCGCCAGGCCGGCGCGGTCGCCACGACCGTGGTGCAGAACCGCGCCCGCCACATCCTGCTGCGCCCCACGGCGCAGATGAGTGAGTCGGCGGCGCTGCAGCGCCTGGCGGACTTCAAGCGGCGTGTGCAGGCCGGCCAGGCCGATTTTGCGCAGCTCGCGCGTGAGCATTCGCAGGACGCCAGCGCGCCGAATGGCGGCGACCTGGGCTGGGCCAACCCCGGGCTCTTCGTGCCAGAGTTCGAGGACGTGGTCAATCGCCTGACCCCCAACCAGGTGTCCGACCCGGTGATCTCGCGCTTCGGCGTGCACCTGATCCAGCTGTTGGAACGGCGCCAGGCCACCCTGTCGCAGCGCGAGCAACGCGATCTCGCCCGCAATCTGGTGCGCGAGAAGAAGCTCGACGAGGCGTATGCCCAATGGGCCCAGGACGTCCGCGGCCGCGCTTACGTCGAGTTTCGCGAGCCCCCTCAATAAGATCCAAGATCCGTTTGAAACACATCCCGCGCAAACGCTTTGGCCAGCATTTCCTGGCTGACCAAGGCATCATCGAGGCCATCGTGCGGGCCATCGATCCGCGCCCGGGGCAGGCGATGGTGGAGATCGGCCCGGGGCTCGCCGCACTCACCCAGCCGCTGGTGGAGCGACTGGGCAGGCTTGCGGTGATCGAACTGGATCGCGACCTGGCCGCGCGGCTGCGCGAGCACCCGCAGCTGGCGGTGACGCAGGCCGACGTGCTGAAAGTGGATTTCGCCGAGCTGGCGAAATCCATGGACGTACCCCGGCTCAGAGTTGTGGGCAACTTGCCCTACAACATCTCCACCCCCATCCTGTTTCACCTGCTGGGGTTCGTGGGCTGCATCGAAGACCAGCACTTCATGCTGCAAAAGGAAGTGATCGACCGCATGGTCGCCAGCCCCGCGACGGGCGATTACGGCCGGCTCTCGGTGATGCTGCAATGGCGCTATGAGATGGAGAACGTGCTGTTCGTGCCACCCGAGTCGTTCGATCCGCCGCCGCGCGTGGACAGCGCCGTGGTGCGCATGGTCCCACGCGCCGAACCGGCGCCGGTCGATGAGAAGCTGTTGTCCGAGATCGTGCAGGTGGCCTTCAGCCAGCGCCGCAAGATCCTGCGGCACACCCTGGGCAAATGGCTGGAAGAAAGAAGTTTCGCGGGCACCTTCGACATCCAGCGCCGTGCCGAGGAAGTCCCGGTGGCGGAGTACCTCGCGCTCGCCCTCACCCCAGCGCTCTCCCGCAGCGCGAGGGCGTAAGCACCAGGCGCCCATGAAAAAGCCCGCCGCAAGGACGGGCTTTTTTCAGGTCATCGATCCCGGGTCAAGCCCGGGATGACGCGGTCTTCACGCCGCACTCAACCAGTAGCCGGCGTTGAATGGGCTGCTCATACGCAGCGCCAGGGGCGACACGTCCACCAGTTTATCGGTGGGCATCTTTTCACCCGTTTCGGTCACCGGCATCGCGCTGGGTGCGACGTCCGTGCCCTGAGCCTCGTTCGCCCGTTCTGCTTGGCTTGTTTGTGCAGAACGGGCTACAGAAAAGAATAGAAGCACCGGAACGGTATCTTCCGTTCGGCCCAGTAGTCGGCGGTGTCCCTGAAGATGTCGAGCAGCTGCTCGCGGGCTTCCTTGTCGAACTTCGCGTTCGCGGGAATCTGCTCCAGCACCACGATGAAACCGGGCTGCGGGCCTGACTTGTGCACCGGGTCGGTCATGCAGTCGTACAGGGCGTCAAAATTCTTGCCGAAGTGGGCCGGCAAAATGAATTGCTGCGCGATCAGGTCCAGCACGTCCTGCTTGCTCTGGGCCGTGGCCAGGTTGGCATACAGGAAATGTTGGCCCAGGGAGCGGGCCGCATCCTGCAGGTCCTGGATCCGGAAGGCCCGGATCGACTGCACGATGTTGGTCCGCACGCCCTTGAGCGCGTTTTCGGTTGTTTCCGGACGAAGTGGTGTATCCATCTCCGCGTCTCTTTCCATAGTCACAAATTCGTCCCGCTTCATTCGGGGTTCACTCCACAATCTTTCGAAAGCTGGCGTAATGGTCAGCGGTGTAATAACAAGCCTGTGGCGCCCGGCTGGGTCCGCCACATACGATGCGCCGGGCGCCCCGGTCGCGTGATCCCGGCGTGGCCACGGTGTACTCGCGGTAAAACCCGCGCCGTTCGGCCGGAAGCAAACGCTCCCGGTTGCCGAACACCGTGCCGTCCTTGCCGTACGGGAACGGTCCGCCCTGGCGGATCAGTTCATAGGTCATGCGGCCTTGCCGTGGCAGCTCAGCGATCTGGATGACGGCTGGCTGGCTGTCGGCGGGGCGGTCCGTTAGCGACCTGGCTTGCACCAGAGGGCCGGCGAAAGCAGCTGTCAGTAAAAAGCTAGTAAGCGCAAACTTGATAGCCGCGATGCGCGCCATGAACGGACCTTCTTCGGTGACCTTCTCGGGGACGCCAACCGGGTTTTCGGGCCCCCAGGACCTCGGGTAAACCCGGTGAAATTCAAGGCGGTAGTGTGACGTATATGCTTCCAAAACGCAAGCGGCTGCCCAATTTTTGGGCAGCCGCCAAGGTCATTCAGGGGCGTTTCGCCCGCAGCTAAGTTAGTGCCAGCTGTCTAAAAGACGCTTATCTCGCCGCGTTTGCATCGGCCACTGTGAGCGCGGCCATGTTCACGATCCGGCGTACCGTCGTGCTGGCGGTGAGAATATGCACCGGTTTGGCGGCTCCCAGCAGCACCGGGCCGATCGCAATGTTGCCGCCAGCTGCGGTTTTGAGCAGGTTGTAAGAAATATTGGCTGCATCGATGTTGGGCAGCACCAGCAGGTTGGCGTCGCCGGACAGGGTGCTGTGCGGCATGATGAGGTTGCGGGCAACGCCGTCCAGGGCGATGTCGCCGTGCATTTCGCCGTCCACTTCCAGCCACGGGGCCTGCACCCGCAGCAGGTCGAGCGTGTCGCGCATCTTCACCGCGCTCGGCAGGTTGCTGCTGCCGAAGTTGGAGTGCGACAGCAGCGCGGCCTTGGGCTTCAGGCCGAAGCGCATCATTTCCTCGGCCGCCATCACGGTGATTTCGGCCAGCTGGGCCGCGTTGGGGTCGTAGTTGACGTGCGTGTCCACCAGGAACACCTGGCGGCCGGGCAGCATCAGGCCATTCATGCAGGCGTAGGTGGCGACGCCCGCGCGCTTGCCGATCACCTGGTCGAGGTAGTGCAGGTGGATGGCCGTGGTGCCCCAGGTGCCGCAGATCATGCCGTCCACTTCGTCCTTGTGCAGCAGCATGGCGCCGATCAGCGTGAGCCGGCGGCGCATCTCGATCTTGGCCATCTGCGCCGTGCCGCCCTTGCGTTCGGTCATGCGGTGGTAGGTCTGCCAGAAGTCGCGATAGCGATGGTCCTGCTCGATGTTGACCACGTCGTAATCCAGCTCTTCCTTCAGCCGCAGGCCGAACTTCTCGATGCGCTGGGCAATGATGGCGGGGCGGCCGATCAGCGTCGGCCGGCAGATGCCCTCGTCCACCACAATTTGCGAGGCGCGCAGCACGCGCTCTTCCTCGCCCTCGCACATCACCACCCGCTTCTTGGCGGCCATCTTGGCCGCCGCGAAGATCGGCTTCATGGCCGTGCCGGAGGCATAGACGAAGCTTTGCAGCTTGTCGCGGTAGGCGTCCATGTCTTTCACGGGGCGCAGCGCGACACCGCTGTCCGCCGCGGCCTGGGCCACGGCCGGCGCGATCTTCATCATCAGGCGCGGATCGAACGGCTTGGGGATGAGGTACTCGGGGCCGAAGGCAAGCTGCTGGCCGGCATACGCGGCGGCCACCACTTCGCTTTGCTCGGCCTGCGCGAGTTCGGCAATCGCATGCACCGCGGCGATTTCCATCTCCACCGTGATCGTCGTGGCGCCGGAATCGAGCGCGCCGCGGAAGATGTAGGGAAAGCACAGGACGTTGTTGACCTGGTTCGGGTAATCGGTGCGGCCCGTCGCCATGATGGCGTCCGAGCGCACGGCCTTCACGTCTTCCGGCGAGATCTCGGGGTTGGGGTTGGCCAGCGCCAGGATGAGGGGGCTGGCCGCCATCTTGCGGACCATGTCCTGCTTGAGCACGCCTGCGGCCGAAAGGCCCAGGAAGATGTCCGCGCCTTCTATCACCTCGGTGAGCGTACGGGCCGAGGTCTTCTGCGCGAAGGGTGCCTTGTCCTCGTCCATCAGCTCCTTGCGGCCCTCATAGACCACACCGGCCAGGTCGGTGGCGTAGATGTTCTCGCGGGGCATGCCCAGCTTGACCAGCAGGTTCAGGCAGGCCAGCGCCGCGGCGCCGGCGCCGGAGGTGACCAGCTTGACCTTCTTGATGTCCTTGCCCACGACCTTCAGGCCGTTGATGATGGCCGCGCCGACGCAGATGGCCGTGCCGTGCTGGTCGTCGTGGAACACCGGGATCTTCATGCGGTCGCGCAGCTTGCGCTCCACATAGAAGCAGTCGGGCGCCTTGATGTCTTCCAGATTGATGCCGCCGAAGGTGGGCTCCAGCGCCGCGATGATGTCGACCAGTTTGTCCAGGTCGTTCTTCTCGTTGATCTCGATGTCGAAGACGTCGATGCCGGCGAACTTCTTGAACAGGACGCCCTTGCCTTCCATCACCGGCTTGGAAGCCAGCGGGCCGATGTCGCCCAGGCCCAGCACGGCGGTGCCGTTGGTGATCACCGCCACCAGGTTGCCGCGGCTGGTGTACTTGAACGCGTTGTTCGGGTCCTTGACGATCTCCTCGCAGGGCGCGGCGACGCCCGGGGAATACGCCAGCGCCAGGTCGTGCTGGTTGATCAGCTGCTTGGTCGCGTGGATCGCCACTTTGCCCGGGGTGGGGAACTCGTGGTATTCGAGGGCAGCCTGGCGCAACTCAATGCGCTTTTCGTCGGTGTTCACCGCGTTGATGGGGGGCATGTTGTGTAGGTCTCCTAAGGCGCAGCTTAATCCCTCAGCCGGACTGCGTCGGTTTCTTCGAGGCCTGCGATTGTAGACTTCGGCCCGGGAAAACCCTAGTACGGAGTTTCGCGTAGCGCCGGGGCCGCGGCGTCGCCACCGAGCCAGACTGTCCGGCCCGTGCGCGCCGCTTCGGTGATGGCCTCGGTGACCCGCAGGTTCTCCAGGCCGTCTCGCGCGGTCACCAGGGGCTGCGCGTTACCCCGCGCCACCGCGCCAAAATGTTCCATCTGGCGCTCGATGGGGTCGGCGCGCACCAGCGGCAGCACGCTGGATTCGAACGGTTTCCACCAGGAGCGGTCCTGCGGTCCCGGGTAGGCTTTCAGCCGCATGGTCGGCACCGACAGGCTGCCATGGGTGCCGCTGATCACGTAACAGTCTTCATCCCCACAGGTCGCGTAGTCCGGGTTCTCGCCGGAGGTCTGCTCCCAGCTGCGCGGGCAGGCCGCGGTGTCGCTGAGCATGAAACTGCCGAGGGCGCCGTTGGCAAAGCGCAGGCTGATGGCCACCGTATCTTCCACCGCGAACCCCCGGGTGGCGTGGGATGCGAAAGCCTGCACGGCCAGCACCTCGCCACACAGCATGCGCAGGTTGTGGACCTCGTGAATCATGTTCAGCAAGATCGGCCCGCCGCCCGGCTCGCGCCGCCAGGGCGCGTCCGCGAAATAGCTGTCCGGCTTGAAAAAAGTGGCGCTGCCCATCACGGCCACCAGCTTGCCGAGCTGCCCGGAGCGCACCACGTCACGAGCCCTGGCCATGATGGGGCTGTGGGCGCGATGGTGGCCGATCAGGAGCCTGGCCTTCCTGGCTTCGGCCGCCTGTACCAGGGCCGCGCCCTGGGCCACCGTGGGCGCGATCGGCTTTTCCAGCAGCACGGGCAGGTCTGTTTCCACGCACAGCATGGCTTGCGCAACATGCAAGGGGTTGGGCGTGGCCAGCACCACCGCGTCGGGCCGGTCACGCGCCAGCAGTTCTTCGAGCGAAGCGAACAGGGGCACGCCGGCTGCCTGGGCGATCACGGTGGCCGCCGGGGATGGATCGACGATGGCCGACAGGCTGACCGTCGCGCTCGTCCGGGCCGCGGCCATGTGCGCCTGGCCGATATAGCCGGCACCGGCGACGGCGATGCGGGTCTTGTTCATAGGCTTGCGGGGGGTTCAGGCGTGGCCCCGCGCGGACTTCAGCCGCATCTCGTTGGGCAAGGGGGTGGAGCGCCGCAACACGTCCTCGGCCAGCCACACGGCGCTTCGCCGGGCCCGCTCGGCCACGGTGGGCAAGGGCAGATTGAGGTAGTCCTCATTGAAGACCTCGAAGCTGTAGTCGCCCTGGTAGCCCAGAGCGTCGAGCTTGATCACCAGTTCGGCCAGCGCCTCGCTGTGAACACCCTCGCCGGGAAAGACGCGGAAGGTGCGCGCTGTCGCCAGGCGCTCTTCGAACGTGCGGGTCTCCTGCCACATGAAGTCGGCCAGCTGCACCAGGAAGATCCTGGATGCGTCGAGGTAGTCGATCTCCTCCAGCGGCGTCTTGGCCGCGAAGATATGGTAGGAGTCCAGGCCCAGGCCGAGGTTGGGGCAATCGGCGCGGTTCACCACGTCCCAGGCCGTGACGAACTCGTTCACGGTACGGCCCCAGGACAGGCCTTCATAGGCCACCTTGATGCCCAGCGGCAGCGCCAGCATGGCGAGCTTGCGCAGGTCCCGGGCGATGTGGTCCAGATCCTGCGTGGCATGCACCGACGTCGACGAGCAGGCCAGCAACACCTTGCAGCCCAGGGCCGAGCACATCTGCAGCATGGACTTGGCGATGTCCACCTTGTAGTCGTGCAGATGGCCCGACAGGCCTTCGAAATCGCGAAGCACCTGAAAGCCCGTCCCGCGCAGGCCGCTGCCGCGCACCGCCGCGACGGCCGCCTCCAGCCCCTGCGGATGGCCCACCAGATCGTTGGCCTTGAGCATGACCTGCGAAAAGCCGGCGTCCTTCATGGCCGCCAGCTTGGCCTCCAGCGGCCCCGCCAGGCTGATGGTGTCCATGCCGAAACCCGAGATGTTCATGATGCGGCGCCCTTACTTTTCGCTGTGCACCAGCTCGAACACCACGGAGCCGAGGTAGGTCTTGGTGATGGCGCCGCGCGACTCGGTGTGGGCCGCCTGGGTCTCCACGAATTCCATGCCCAGCTGGCGCAGCGCAGCCACGGCAGCCAGCACGTCGGGCACACCCAGACCGATGCGCTGCAGCTTCTCGTCGGTGTCATACACATGGACGTCCGGCTCCACCAGCTGCAACATGAAGCTGTTGGCGGGGTCCAGCGCCGGGCTGCGCATCAGCCGGCCCTTGGGCATGATGCCGAAGCGCTGCGCGTCGGGGATCAATTCAAAGCCGAACAGCTCGCGATAGAACTCGATCCAGTCGTAGCTGCGATCGGCACCGATGTATTGCACCACCCCGAAGAAATGCATGCCCGCCACCGCGGGCGGGCGCTGGTCGACTGTCGGGATCGGGACGAAATCCACGTCATAGATGGAGAACTCGCGATAGCGATCGACGAAATAGATGCGGCTGTCGCCCACGCCATGGATCGCGGGAATGTTCAGCTCCATGACTTCGGCGTGGGTGGGCACGTCCCATGCGCCGCGCTCGCGCGCATAGGCGTAGGCGGCCCGCGCATCGCGAACGCGCAGGGCGATGGCGGAGATCGAAGGAATCTGCGCGTCGTGGCCGGCGCGCTGGAGGTCGCTGGGGTGTGCGTTGACCACCACGTTCAGGCCGCCCTGCCGGTAGAGCAGTACTTCGCGTGAGCGGTGCCGCGCCACCGGGCGAAAGCCCATCATTTCCAGCGCCTGGCCCAGGGCCTGCGGCTGGGCGGTCGCGTATTCGATGAACTCGATGCCGTCCGCCCCGATGGGATTGGCGGCGTCGCTGAACGAGGCCTGCAGCGGCTCCCGGTCGGCAGGGGTCTTGACAAGCAGGTCGCTCATGGCACTCCCTCATGCAGTGGCGGCGGCGCTTGCATGCGCGCCGCCCAGGAACAGGCGTTCGATGTGCGGATCGGCCAGCAGTTCGGAGGCCCGCTTGTGCAGCACCAGGCGGCCGGACTCGAGCGCAATGGCGTCGTCGGAGATCTTCAGGGCGCTCTTGACGTTCTGCTCGACCATCAGCACCGTCGTGCCCTGGCCAGCGAGCGTGCGCAGCAGCTTGAACACGTCCTGCACCACCAGCGGACTCAGGCCGATGCTGGGCTCGTCGATCAGCAGCACCTTGGGCCGCAGCAGCAGCGCGCGGCCGATCTCGAGCTGCTTTTGTTCACCGCCGGACAGTGCCGAGGCCTGCGAATGCAGCCGCTCCTTGACGCGCGGAAAGAACTCCAGCACCTCGGGAATGCGTTCATGCGTGGTTTTCATGCCCAGCGTGATGCCGCCCAGTTCCAGGTTCTGCCACACGGTGAGCTGGCCGAACAGGTTGCGCCCCTGTGGCACGAAGGCGATGCCCCGGGCCAGCAGTTCCTTCTGGCTGGCGCCGCTGACGTCGGCGCCCTCCAGCAACACCCGGCCCTGCCGCGGCTTGAGCAGGCCGAACAGTGTCTTGAGCACGGTGGATTTGCCGGCGCCGTTGGGGCCCAGCAGCAGCGTGATCGAGCCCCTGCGGACCTGGAAGGACAGGTTGTTCAGGATCATGAAATCCTTGTAGCCGGCCACCACGTCGTCGAATTCGATGCAGATGTCGTTCATCCTCAGGCTCCCAGGTAGGCGTCCAGCACCTGCTTGTTGGCGCGGATCTCGGCCGGTGTGCCGATGGCCATCACCTTGCCCTCGACCATCACCATGATGCGGTGGCACAGGTCCATCACGAAATCCATGTTGTGCTCGATCACCACGAACGAGC
>DATILF010000213.1:0-6008 GCA_035476755.1 Ramlibacter sp. | reverse complement strand
GACATGGGCTACACCAAGGACGAAGTGGCGGCCGTCACCAAGATCTACGGCGTGATCATGACGCTGGCCGGGGCCTTCCTGGGCGGCGCGCTGGCCATCCGCTTCGGCGTGATGCGGGTGCTGATGCTGGGCGCCGTGCTGAGCGCGGCCAGCAACCTGCTGTTCGCCTGGCTCGGCTCGCGCGGCCACGACGTGCAGGCCCTGGTCTTCGTGATCTCCGCCGACAACCTGTCCAGCGGCATCGCTTCGGCCGCGTTCATCGCCTACCTGTCCGGCCTGACCAACGTCAATTATTCGGCCACGCAGTACGCGCTGTTCAGCTCGATGATGCTGCTGCTGCCGAAGTTCCTGGCCGGCTACTCGGGCAAGTACGTGGACGCCTTCGGCTATGTCCACTTCTTCACCGCCACCGCCTTCCTGGGCGTTCCGGTGCTGCTGCTGGTGTGGCTGGCGTCACGGCACCAGACAGTGTCCGCGCCTGCGAGGCGCTAGGGCCGCAGCGCGAGTTGCGCCAGTGCCTGGCGCTGCACCTTGCCCAACGCGGTCTTGGGCAATTCGTCCAGCCAGTACCAGCGGCGCGGCAGCTTGTAGCGGGCCAGGCGCTCTTGCAGGTGCGAGTGCAGCGCGGGCTCGGACACGGCCTGTCCGGCTTTCAACACCACCGCCACGGCCACGATCTCGCCCCACGATTCGTCGGGCACCGCGAACGCGGCGCATTCGGCCACCGCGGGGTGCTCGCCCAGGATGCTCTCGATCTCCTCGGGATGAATGTTCTCGCCGCCGGAGATGATCAAGTCCCTGGCGCGGCCCACCACGGTGTAGCTGCCGTCGTCAGCGCGGCTCGCGAGATCCCCGGTATGGAACCAGCCATCGGCATCGAGCGCGGGCTGGTCGGGCCAATAGCGCGCCACCACGTTGGGTGCGCGCACCAGCAACTCCCCCACCCCCGCTTGCAGCGAAGCCAACCGCACCTCGACGCCGGGTGCGGGCCAACCACAGGAGGCCGGGCGGGTGCGCGCCTGCGCGGGCGGCAGCGCGATCGAAAACGGGCCGGTCTCGGTGGCGCCATAGACGTTGCCGAGCGGCACGCCCCGTGCGTGGAAGGCCTCGACGAGGCGCGCCGGCAGGATGCTGGAGCCTGCCCACACGGCGCGCAAGCTCGACAAATCGGCGATGGGCCAGCGGGGATGCTCCAGCAGCGCCTTCATCGTGGCCGGCACCTGCAGTGTGAGCGTGGGGTGTTGCCGCTCGAAGCAGTCAATGGCGGCATCGGCGTTGAAGCGCGGGTGCAGGATCACCTCGGCCCCCGTGTACAGCGCCGGCAGCGTCTGGATGCACAGGCCGCCCACGTGGAACAGCGGGAGCATCGTCGCCACGATGTCCTGCGGCGTCATCGCCTGCACGGCCGCCGCGATCCGCATGTTGGCCAGCAGGTTGGCCTGCGTGTGCACAGCCGCCTTCGGGCGACTGGTGGTGCCGGAGGTATAGACCAGCAGCACCGGCGCCTCGGGCCGGGCCTGGTCCGGCGCGGGCGCGTCGGCGCCGGTGGCCGAGAGGGCTTCCAGCGGATGCACATGCAGGGCGCTGGTGCGGCCGAGTTTGCTTGCCGCCTCCGCCCAGGCGGCGTCATGCACCAGGTGCGTGGGGCGGCAGTCGGCCACGAGTTCCGCCCATTCGGCGGGCGCCAGCCGGAAATTCAGCGGCAACAGGATGGCGCCCAGGTGGGCCAGCGCGAACAGCAGCACGATCTGCGCGGGGTGGTTGGCGCCCAGCCAAGCCACCCGGTCGCCCGCGCGCACGCCGCCCTGGTGGAAAAGCCAGGCAGCGGCCGTCTCGCACGCAAGCGCGAGCTCACCGTAAGACCATGTCGCGCCTTCGAAACGCAGGGCCGCGGCGTCGGGCCGGCATCGCGCATGCGTGGCGAGCACGTCGGTCAGCAGGCGCGGCCCGTCGGTCAGGAGGGCGCTCGGCAAGGGAAGGGACGCGGGCATTTACCTAACTTTACCGCCCCTTCAAGCGCGCGCGATGGACGGGGGACAAGATCGGTTTCCCACTGTCCTGCTTCACGATTCCCACCCGGAGAACCCCATGCCCGCCGCGCCCGACCCTTCCGCCACCCCACCTGACTCACCCGACACACCCACCGCCTCCCGGCGCCGCTGGTTCGCGGGCCTGGCCGCGCTGGGCGGCCTGGGCCTGCTGGGCGCCAAGGCCGAGGCCCACGGCTGGGGCCGCCGTGGCCGGGACGACCCGGAACACATGGCGCGCCACGTCGAGCGGCGCATGGACCGGCTGGTTCGCGATGTCGGGGGCACGCCCCAACAAAAGGATCGCCTGGTAGCCATCGCCACCGCCGCCATGGCCGAGCTGCGCCCCTCGCGTGACCAGTCGCGGCAAGCCCGGATGCGTGCGCTGGACCTGCTGGCCGCGCCGGCCATCGACCGCGCTGCGCTAGAACAGGCGCGCGTGGCGCAGATGCAGGCGGCCGACACCCGCAGCCGCCGCATGCTCCAGGCCATGGCCGAAGCGGCCGAGGTACTCACCCCGGAGCAGCGGGTGAAGGCGGCCGCGCGCCTGAAAGACCGCATGGAGCGGCGCCGGCACGGCTGAGACCCGACAGACGGCGCCCGCGGCGGGGCGAAGTCATTACTATCCGCACATGCAGCAACTCCTGATGATCGAAGACGATGCGCGCCTGGCGCAGATGGTGGGCGAGTACCTGGAGCGTTCCGGCTTCGGGGTCACGCATGCCATCGACGCCAAGGCCGGCCTGGGCCTGTTGCAGGACCCGCCGGTGGGCGCCACCCCGGACCTGGTCATCCTGGACCTGATGCTGCCGGACATGGATGGCCTGGAGGTGTGCCGGCGAGTGCGCGCCCTGCCCGGCGAGATGGGCCAGGTGCCCATACTCATGCTCACGGCCAAGGGCGACCCGATGGACCGCATCGTCGGCCTGGAGCTGGGCGCGGACGACTATCTGCCCAAGCCCTTCGAGCCGCGTGAGCTGCTGGCGCGCATCCGCGCCATCCTGCGCCGGCGCGTCGAAGGGGCGCAGCCGGCCGCCAAGCTCATGCGCTTCGGCTCGCTGGAGATCGACCGCGATGCCCGCACCGTGACGGTGGGCGGCAAGCTCTGCGAGCTGACCTCTTACCAGTTCGACCTGCTGATCACGCTGGCCGAGCGGGCCGGCCGCGTGCTCACGCGCGACCAGATCATGGAAGCCGTGCGCGGCCGCGAGCTCGAGGCCTTCGATCGCTCCATCGACGTCCACATGGGCCGCATTCGCGCGGCCATCGAAGCGGACGCCAAGAACCCGAAGCGCATCCTGACCGTGCGCGGCGTCGGCTACGTGTTCGCCAAGCAGCAGGACTGATTGCCATGACCCCGTGGCGCGCCCGCTTCCGGGTCCCCCTGTACCTGCGCATCTGGCTGGCCGTGGTGGTGGCCGTGGCGGTTCTCACCTTCGCCTTTGGCTGGCTGTGGCGCATGAATGCCGAGCAATCGCCCGAACGCGAGGTGATCATCCGCAACGAAGATGGCGAAGTGCTGGGCCAGGTGAAGACGCGGGCGGTGCGCGTGCCCGGCCAGGGCCTGGAGTTCCAGGTCGGCATGAAGGACGGCAGCACGCTGGTGGTGCAACTGCCGCCGCGTCCGCGCGCCCCCGGTGAAGGGCCGCCGGGCCGCCCCTGGCTGCGCGGCCCGGGCGGCCTGCTGTGGATGCTGGCGATCGTGGCGCTGGCGGTGGCGGTGGGCAGCTACCCGATCATCCGCCGCCTCACGCAGCGCCTGGACGACCTGCGCCAGGGCGTCGAGCGTTGGGGCGAAGGCGACCTGTCGGCGCGCATCAACGAATCCGGCAGCGATGAGCTGGCCTTCCTGGCTCAGCGGTTCAACCATGCGGCCGAACGGGTGGAGACGCTGCTGAAATCGCACAAGTCCCTGCTGGCCAATGCGTCGCATGAATTGCGCTCGCCCCTGGCGCGCATCCGCATGGGCCTGGAGCTGATGGACCCGGCCGTGTCACCGGCTTCGCGCGAGGAAATCCGGCGCAGCATCAACGAACTGGACCAGCTGGTGGACGAGATCCTGCTGGCCAGCCGGCTGGACGCGAAGGAAGCCGACATCGGCACGGTCGAGCCGGTGGACCTCACGGGCCTGGCGGCGGAAGAATGCGCCCGGGCCGGCGCCGAGCTGGTGGCGGCGGACGACGGGCGTTCGGTGGTGGTTCAGGGCGTGGCCAAGCTGCTGCGCCGCGCTGTGCGCAACCTGCTGGAGAACGCGAAACGTTACAGCAACGGGCCCATCACGGTCGAGCTGCGCCGGGAAAACGGCAACGCCGTGGTGCGCGTGCGCGACCAGGGGCCGGGCGTTCCGCCCGCCGAGCGCGAGCGCATTTTCGAGCCCTTCTACCGGCTGGCCGGCGCCAGTGAGCGCTTCGGCGGCGTGGGGCTGGGGCTGGCGCTGGTGCGGTCGATCACGCTGCGCCACAACGGCTCGGTCCGATGCGAAGAACCCGAGGGGCCGGGCGCCTGCTTCGTCCTGCGGGTGCCGTGTGTCTAAATGTATTGCCGTGTAAGCAAACACCCAAGTCGCACTCGACCGTGAAAAAAGTCACTGACTTTTGCCCGTGAATCGAGGGTTGACCCGCCCTCCTCCCCTATTTGGGGGATGCCAAGAACGGTGGCGGCACTTAAAGTTCATTCAACGCTGTCACGCGGGGTCAACAAACGCAAAGTACGGTTTTTAAAGTCTCCCAACGACGTCCTTCTTAAGGACTTGATACAGCCACCGCAAGGTGGCTGTTTTTTTTTTGGGGTGGTGCTGCGCGTGCCTACACTCGGCCATGCAGAGGGTCCGTGTTCTCGTGATCGGCGGCTACGGCTTCTTCGGCAGCCGGCTGGTGCAGCGGCTCGCGCGACAGGCCCGGCTGCACGTCCTGGTGGGCGGCCGCAGCCTTCCCTCGGCGCAAGCCCAGGTCGATGCGCAGCAGCCCCAGGCGCAAGCGCGGCTCGAGGCGGTTGCGCTGGACGCCATGGCGCCGTGGTTCGCGCAGGCGCTTGCCGCCCTGAATCCCTCGGTCGTGGTCCACGCCTCGGGTCCGTTCCAGGGGCAGGACTACCGGGTTGCGCAAGCCTGTATCGCACAAGGCGCGCACTACATCGACCTGGCGGACGGCCGCGCCTTCGTTACCGGCATCGGTGTCCTGGACGCTGCAGCACGCGCTGCGGGCGTGCTGGTCACAAGCGGCGCCTCGTCGGTTCCGGCGCTGTCCTCGGCCGCCGCCGACCGAATGGCAGAGGGCCTGACCGAGGTGCACGAAATCGACATCGGCATCAGCCCCGGCAACCGCACCGAGCGGGGCCTGTCCACCGTGCAGGGCATCTTGAGCTACTGCGGCCAGCCGATCCCCACAGGCGGCGGCCCGCCCCGCATCGGGTGGGGCCGGACGTACCCTCACCGCTATCCAGCCCCTGTGGGCCGCAGGCTGCTCTCGCCCTGCGACGTGCCCGACCTGGCGCTGCTGCCGGGGCGCTATCCCAGCCTACCGTCGGTTCGTTTCGGCGCGGGCCTGGAACTGACGTTTCTCCACCGCGGGATGAACGTCATGGCGTGGCTGGCTCAAGTAGGCGTGGTGGGCAACTGGGCCAGGCACGCGCGGCTGCTGAAGCGTGCCGCCGACCTGTTCCGGCATTGGGGCAGCGATGCCGGCGCGATGCACGTCCGCGTGTCCGGCCGCAGCCAGGACGGCGTCGCGGTGACCCACCTGTGGGAGTTGCTGGCAACGCACGGCGACGGCCCCTTCGTGCCGACGCTGGCGGCCGCGGCGCTGGTGCGACGCCTGTCGGGCACAGCGACCGTCCCGGTGGGCGCCATGCCCTGCCTCGGGCTGCTCACGCTGGACGATTTTTCGCGTGAGGCCGAGGGCCTTAACATCATCACCAGGATGCAAGCATGACCCCGCCCTCCCTGTACGAACGCATCATGGGCGACAGCTTCGCGCGCCTCGC
>DATILF010000212.1:0-6696 GCA_035476755.1 Ramlibacter sp. | reverse complement strand
CGAGGGCGTGACATTCAAGAGTGTGGTCGATCAGGCTCGCAAGGAGCTCGCGATCGGCTACCTCAGCAACTCCAAGCTTCCGGTCGTCGACATCGCCGAGCGGGTGGGCTTCAGCGAAGCGACCAATTTCCGCAAGGCGTTTAGGCGCTGGACCGGAAAAGTGCCGAGCGACTACCGCGCCGCGGCCTGAGCACCGCGGCAAAGGGCCAGGACCGCACCGACAGCAGACAGGTCCGCATGGCACAAACAAACCCCTGCCTGGCACGACCAGACCTCGCGGGCCGAAGACGTCCCCTAGAGAATTCACCGACACGAGGCACACCGACGTGCTCGCGTGGGAACAGCATCACACCAAGGAGTGGGCATGGATCTAGGGATCAAGGGAAGGCGCGCCATTGTCTGCGGCGCAAGCAAGGGGCTGGGCAAGGGATGCGCCCTGGCGCTCGCCAGCGAAGGTGTGGAGCTGCTCATCACCGCGCGCGGCGTGGACGCCCTGGAGAGTACCGCGCACGAAATTCGCAAGAGCACCGGCGCGGCGGTAATGACGGTGGCGGCCGACATCGCAACGCCCCAAGGACGCCAGGCGGTGCTTGCGGCAATGCCGGCACCCGACATTCTGGTCAACAACGCGGGCGGGCCACCACCGGGCGACTTCAGGGAATGGGACCGTGACGCTTGGATCGCCGCCCTGGACGCCAACATGCTGGCGCCGATCGAACTGATTCGCGCCACCGTGGACGGCATGATCGGCCGCAAGTTCGGGCGCATCGTCAACATCACCTCGAGCGCCGTCAAGTCGCCTATCGATTTTCTCGGGCTTAGCAACGGCGCACGCCTGGGGCTGACGGGCTTCGTCGCCGGACTGTCACGGCAGACCGTGAAGCACAACGTGACCATCAACTCCCTGCTGCCCGGCTTCCACGCGACTGACCGCCTTCTCCTGGGCTTGCCCATGTTGGGCAAGCGCAGCGGCAAGAGTGCGGACGAAGTGCGCGACGCCATGCTGCTGCAAGTGCCGGCTGGGCGCTTCGGCACACCCGAGGAATTCGGCCAGGCCTGCGCTTTTCTGTGCGGCGCCCAAGCCGGTTTCATGACCGGGCAGAACCTGCTCCTCGACGGCGGCGCCTTCACGGGCACCCTGGGCTGAACGCGGTGTTTGCCATGCACCCTCCCCTGACCATCGAGTCCGTCGTTGTACGTGCCGTGATGGTGCCACTGAAGCGCACGCCGGTGCTCAAGCACATTTCGCTGCCGCCTCGCTGGCCCATCATCCTGATCGACCTGCACATGCAGGAAGGCGTGGTGGGACGCAGCTACCTGCAGCCCTACCTGCCAAACGGCGTGCGCTACGTCGCCGCAGTCATCCACGACCTGGTCGAACGCTTCAAGGGCAAGCCCGCCAATCCGGTCGACCTGTTCCAACAGATGCGCCGAAGCTTGTCGCCCCTGGGGGAAGGCGTCACGCTGGCTGCCGTCTCCGGTCTTGACATGGCGATCTGGGACGCGCTCGCCAAGGCGGCACAGTTGCCGCTGGCCCGCTACCTGGGCGGTAGCGTGGGCGCGGTCAAGTCTTACAACAGCAACGGCCTGTGGCTGATCGATCCTTCGGAGGTGGCACGCGAGACGGAGGAACTCATCGCGGAGGGGCAGTTCACCGCCCTAAAGCTGCGGCTGGGACGCGACAGCTTAGCGCAGGATGTCGCGTCCATCGCGGCCGCCCGGCGCGTCGGCGGCGCATCACTGAAACTCATGGCCGATTTCAGCCAGGTCTTCACCATGGACGAAGCCATTGCGCGCTGCCGCGCGCTGGACGGCGAAGGGCTCTACTGGATGGAGGAACCGATCGCGTGCGACAACCTCTCGGGACTGGCGCAGTTGCGCCGCCGGCTGGCGACTCCGATCCAGGTCGGCGAGAACTTTTGGGGTCCGCGCGCCCTGCAAGTCGCACTCGAACTGGGCGCCACGGACTTCGTGATGCCCGACCTGATGCGCATCGGCGGCGTGACCGGCTGGATGCGCGCCGCGGGGATCGCGGCAGCCAAAGGGGTGCCAGTGTCTACGCACCTGTACCCCGAGTTCTCGGCTCACCTGATTCGGGTGACGGAAACCGCGCACTGGCTGGAGTGGTGCGACTGGGCCGATGTCATCCTGGCAGAGCCCTTTGAAGTCCGCAACGGCGAGATCCACGTTCCCGAACGTCCCGGCAGCGGAATCGAATGGAATGAAGCCGCGATCGCCAAGTACGCCCACCGCTTCTGAAAAGTGAAGCGGCGATGAAGAACCCAACTTAGAACGGAGACATTTTCATGCGCAGCATCAAGCAATCGATCTTTCTGGGGGCTTTCATTGCCGCCGCGGCCATCAGCTCGAGTTCCTGGGGGCAGGCTTATCCAACGAAACCGGTCACCATCCGGGTGGCTTTTCCCGCAGGCGGGCCAGCCGACGTCTTCATCCGGCAGATTCTGCCCAAGATGCAGGCCGAGCTGGGCCAGTCACTGATCATTGAGAACCTGTCCGGCGCCGGCGGAACGATCGGTGCCGCCAATGTCGTGAAGGCGCCGGCTGACGGCTATACCGTGCTCGGGCACACCAACGACCTCGTCATCGCCCCGCTGGCTATGGCTTCGGCCCAATACAAGGCCGAGCAGCTTCGGCTGGTGGCGGCGCTGGGATTCAGCGACATGCTGCTGGTGGCGCGGTCTTCGATGACCGCCCGTACCCTGGCCGAGCTGGTGGACTACAGCAGGACATTGCCAAATGGCCTGTCGCTGGCCCACCAAGGCCCGGGGTCGACCACGCAACTCGCCGGCGAGGATCTGAAGACGGTCAGCGGCGTCAAGGCGGCAGGTGTGCCATATAAGGGAACGGCGCCGATCGTGCAAGATTTGCTCGGCGGGCACGTGGACATCGGGTTCGTACCGCTGGGCATGGCCACCGTGGCGATGGTTCAGCAAAAAAAGCTGATCGCCATCGGCATTGCGGCCGCCAAGCGCAATCCCATGCTGCCCGATGTGCCCACGCTCTCCGAAGGGCGCCCTGAACGGCCGTTCCTGCACAGGCAGTGGATCGGCCTGCTGGTTCCCCGAGCCACGCCTGAAGCCGTCGTGCAACGCCTGAACAAGGCGCTGACCGAGGCTGTGCAGAGCCCCGAATTCCAGAAGTTCTCCACTGACGGCGGGGTCGTCACCGTGACGATGTCGGCCAAGGAAGCTGAGGATTTCTACCACGCCGAAATTCGCAAGTACGGTGAACTGGCGCGGCAGACCAACCTGCAGCCGCAGTAGCACGCTGCTCGTGAAGTTCAGCAACCAATAGGCATTGCGATGAAAAAATTCCTGCTCGCCGCGGCGGTCGCCGCTTTCTGCTTCATTTCCGCCGCCCACGCACAAAACGCGAGCGGCAAGCCCCTCAGCATTCGAATCGCCTGGCCCGCCGGCGGCGCGGTGGACGCGACCTTCCGGCAGATTCAGTCGTCCCTGCAAGAGAGCCTGGGCCGGCCGGTCGTCATCGACAATCTGCCGGGCTTGGGCGGCGCGCTGGGCGCGATGAACGTGGCATCGGCGCCGCCCGAGAACGCTGTGGTGCTGGGCACGAGCGGGCCCGACCTGGTGCTGGCGCCGCTGAGCATCGCCACCGCGAAGTACTCGCCCGACTCGTTCAAACTGGTGGCGCCCCTGGGGGCGACGGACTTCATCTTGGTGAGTGCGCCCAAGCATTCCTTCAGGAACGTCGATGAACTCGTGGCCTACCTGCGCGAGCCCGGTCACCCGCAACTGTCCATGGGCAACATTGGCTACGGCTCCTCGGGCCACATTGCGGCTGCCGACTTCGAAGCCCGTATCGGCGTGAAACTGATGGCGGTGCCCTACAAAGGCACCACCGCGATGGTGCCCGACTTGGTGGGCAGCCAGATTGATCTTGCATTCCTTCCCATCGTCGGACCCGTGGTAGGTCTGCTGAAGGCCGGCAAGCTCAAAGCGATCGGCATTGCAAGCGAGCAGCGCAACCCTACCCTGCCCGACGTTCCGACCGTGAGCGAGGGCAGTTCCCTCAAGTCGTTCAACCACTCGGTCTGGAGCGGCCTGTTCGTCTCGACGCGGGTTCCAGACGCCGAAGTGGCGCGCCTGAACCGTGCCACCGCCGAGGCCCTGAGCAAGCCCGAATTCCTGCGTTTTGTGCGCGAAAACGCCTCGCGGCCCCTGGGCCCGCTCGACGCTCAACAGTCGGCAACCTTCTACCGGGACGAGGTCGCCAAGATCCGGGCCGTGGCCAAGTCGATCAACTTACAAGCGCAGTAATCAAAGGGGAATCTTCATGCAAATTCTAGTCTTGGGAGCCGGTGCCACCGGCGGTTATTACGGGGCCCGCCTGCAGCAGGCCGGCGCGCAGGTGCGTTTCCTGGTGCGCGAGCGGCGCCGTGGGCGATTGCGCGAGCACGGGCTGGTCGCCCGTAGTGCCTTGGGCGACATGCGTCTGCCTGTTGAGACGCTAGTCCGTGATGAGCTGATTGGGGTTGCGGCGCAGGCCGATATCGTGCTTTTGACCTGCAAGGCCTTCGAGCTCGATGAGGCCATGGACACGATTGCCCCCGCCGTGGCAGCGGGCGCGCTGGTGCTGCCCGTTATCAATGGCATGGAGGCCTACAACCGGCTGGACCAGCGCTTCGGCCGCGAAAAGGTGCTCGGCGGCATTGCTTATATCGCCACCATGCTGATGCCCGATGGGGCGATCCAGCACTTCGGGCCCAACGACGTGTTTGTCGTCGGCGCGCGCGCTGCGTCGCAGGAGGCCGCTGCACAGCGCTTTCACGAGCTCATCGCGCGCACGCCCGGCATGCGCAGGCTGTCCGCCGACATCGAGCAGGAGCTGTGGGAGAAGTGGGTGATGCTCGCGTCCGGGGCCACGGCAATCACACTGATGCGCGCGAATGTCAGCGAGATACTGCGCGCCGCGGGCGGGGAGGCCGTGATGCGGCAGTCGATCGAGGAAGTGACTCGCGTCGCGACCCTGTCCGGCCATCCGCCGGGCCCGGCGTCGGTCGGCATGATTGAGCGCGTCCTGCTGGACCCGGCCTCGCCCTGGGCTGCGTCGATGGCGCGCGACATGACGGCCGGCACAACCCGCCTGGAGTCACAGGCCATCCTGGGGGACCTGGTTGCGCAAGCGAAGTTGGTGGGGACAGCCGTGCCGCTGCTGCAGACCGCTTACTGCAATTTGCAGGTCTACGAGGCCCAGCGCGAGGCAGCTTCCGCGCGATGAACCCTACGCCCGACACCATCGATCTTGTCGAACCCCCAGTCGAGGCCGATGCACTGCGGTCCTTCTCCACGCTCGACGAACGCTTCAATCTGGCGCAGGGCGCGGCATTTCTGACCGGTGCGCAGGGGTTGATCGCCGCGCTGCTGCTGCAGCGCGAACGCGATCGCCGCGCGGGCATGTCCACGGGCGGCTACGTGAGCGGCTATCGCGGTTCGCCGCTGGGCACCTTCGACCAGGCACTGTGGGCGGCGGCGCCGCGCCTGAAGGCAGCGGGGATCGTTTTCGATCCGGGCGTCAACGAGGATCTGGCGGCGACAGCCGTGTGGGGTACGCAGCAGCTGGACGCGCTGGGCCCCGCCCACGTCGACGGCGTGTTCGCCATGTGGTACGGCAAGGGGCCTGGCGTCGATCGCTCGGGAGACCCCTTCAAGCACGCCAATTACACCGGCACACATCCGCGCGGCGGCGTGTTGGCGGTTTTTGGCGACGATCACCCCGGCAAGTCATCAACGGTCGCGCACCAAAGCGAGCAGGCGATGGCAGCCAACTCGATCCCGGTGCTGTATCCATCCAACGTCGAGGACATCGTTCGGTTCGGGTTGCTGGGCTTCGCACTGTCGCGCTACGCCGGCTGCTGGGCCAGTCTCAAGGTAGTCAACGAGACCATTGAGCAGACGGCCACCGTCGACATCGACCCGCAGGCGCAGTACATCGCCCTGCCCGACCCGGCCGATCTGTTGCCGCCCGAGGGCGTGCATTACCGTGGCGCGTTCACGCCGGCGCGCGACGAAACCATCCTGATGCATCACCGCTTGCCGCTGGTGCTGCGCTTTGCGCGCGCCAACCGCGTCGACCAATGCACGATGGGCGACAACAGCGCGCGGTTCGGCCTGGTGTCAGCCGGCAAGGCCTACCAGGACACGCGCCAGGCGCTTTCCTATCTCGGCATCGACGACGCGCGGGCGCGCACGCTCGGCTTGGCGCTGTACAAGGTCGGCATGGTGTGGCCACTGGAGCCGCTCGGGCTCAAGGAATTTGCTGCCGGCAAGGCCGAGCTGTTCTTCATCGAGGAAAAAGCCGCCTTCGTCGAGCGGCAGGCCGCTGGCGTGCTGTACAACGAGCCCGCGCGCCCGCGCATCGTCGGCAAATACGACCAGCACGGCGCCGCGCTGGTGGCCCTCGAGAAGCAACTCGAACCCTTGGACCTCGCGCTGGCGATCGCCGCAAGGCTTCGCGCGGCGGGCCTGGTCGATGAAGCGCTACAGGCCCGCGCGGCGCTGCTGGCCCCTCGCCGTGGCGGTGTAATTTCGTTGGCCACCGCCCAAGACAGCCGCCCTCCCTATTTCTGCTCGGGCTGCCCACACAACACATCCACCAACGTGCCGGAAGGCAGCTTCGCATTGGCGGGCATCGGCTGTCATAGCATGTCGATGTTCT
>DATILF010000211.1:0-2198 GCA_035476755.1 Ramlibacter sp. | reverse complement strand
GATCGCATGCTGGAGGCGTTCTTCCGCGACCTGGACGCTGGCGTCGGCCGGGACAACTACCTCGCCGTGCTGACTTCCGATCACGGCTTCATGCCCGCGCCTGAGCACAGCGCGTCGCAGGGCCATGCATCCGGGCGCGTGCCGGCCGGCCAGATGCTCGGCCGGGTGAACGCCGAGCTGGAGCGCACGTTCGGCGTGCCCGGGCTGGCGCCTTTCATCTCCGCGTCCGCGCTGGTGATCGACCGCGAGCTGGTGCGCCGGCGCGGGCTGGATTTCGACCGGGTCGCCGATGCGGCGAGGAGGGCGCTGCTGGCCGAGCCGGCCATCGGCGCGGCCCATACACGCCGCGAACTCGAATCGGGCAGCCCGGCGGATGCGCCTTTCCTGGGAGCCATGCGCAAGAGCTGGCACAAGAGCCTCTCGGGCGACGTCCAGTATTCGCTCAAGCCGTACTGGATGCTGGCCTCCAGCACCTCGGTGACCACGCATGGCTCGCCACACGCGTACGACACGCATGTGCCCATCCTGCTGTACGGGCCGCGCTGGGTGCAGCCGGGGCGCGTGGACCGGCGCGTGGAAGTGGTTGACATCGCACCCACCTTGTCCGGCCTGCTGGGGATTGCTGCACCTTCTTCCAGCGAAGGGCGGCCACTGCCGCTCACGCGGTAGCCGGGCGGCTCGCTTCACATTTCTTTGCCTGCACGACACGCGGGGGCCACGCGGCTGCGGCATGCTGGGTCTGTCCGAGGGGATGCCGTTCGGGGGAAGGACTTTGCTTACAGGGCAAAGCGCCAAGCACTGATGGCCGGAGCGGCTGGACGGTGTCATGCTTCGTGATATGGCTGAGCGTCGCCCGGAGGCCGAACGAAGAAGAAAGAATCGCATGGATAGCACACACTCGGCCGAACGCCCGGCCTCACCGACCCGCAGGCGCATCAGCCGGCGGGCGTCCCTCATCGGCAGCCTGATTGCCATCCTGGTGGTGGCCGGCCTCGGCTGGCTGGCGTGGGAGCTCACCCACCCGGCCGCACCCGCTTCCCCGGATGCTGCCCGGCCCGGTGCGGGGGCGGGCGGGGCGCCGGCCGGCGGAACGGGCGCGGGAACAGGCGGTGGGCGCCGCGGCCCGGCGACGACGGTCGGCATCGCCGCCGCCGAAAAGATGGACATCCCCGTGGTCATCGATGCGCTGGGCACCGTGGTGCCGCAAGCCACGGTGCGAGTGCGTCCCCAAGTCTCGGGTGTGCTGCAGCAGGTGCTGTACAAGGAGGGGCAGACAGTTCGCCGGGGCGACCTGCTCGCCCTGATCGACCCGCGCCAGTTCGAAATGACGGTGCAACAGGCTTCGGGCCAGCGCATGCGCGACGAAGCGCAGTTGCAGGCCGCCCGCGTGACACTGGAGCGTTTTCGCACGCTGCTGCAGCAGGACTCCATCGCGCGGCAGGAAGTGGACACGCAGGCGGCACTGGTCAAGCAGCTGGAAGCCGCCGTGGTCATCGCCCAGGCAAACGAGGGCACCGCGCGCCTGAACCTGGGCTACACGCGCGTCGTCGCGCCCATCGCGGGGCGTGTCGGCCTGCGCACCGTGGACGTGGGCAATGTGGTGAGCCCCAGCGACACCAACGGCGTGGCCTTGATCACGCAGATGTCCCCGATCGACGTGGAATTCGCGTTGCCGCAGGACCATGCGCCGTCGCTCCAGGCGAACAGCGGCGCCTTCATGGAAGTCAAGGCCTTCGACCGCACACGCACGACCTTGCTGGACACCGGCGCCTTCACGTCGCTGGACAATCAGATCGACACGCAGACCGGCACCGTGCGTGCCAAGGCGCGTTTCAACAACACCCGGCTCGCGCTTTTTCCCAGCCAGTTCGTGAACGTGCAGCTGAATGTGCGCACCTTGCGCGACGCGGTGGTGGTGCCCGTGGCCGCCCTGCGGCAAGGCGCGAACGGCGAGCATGTGTTCGTGCTGAAGGACGACCGCACGGTCGCGCTGCGCCCCGTGATCCGTGGCCAGCCTGTGGCCGACAAGATCCAGGTCGCTACCGGCCTGCAAGTGGGCGAGCGTGTGGTGACCGAGGGCGCCGATCGCTTGCGCGACGGATCGAGCGTGGTGTTGCCGGGTGATGCGCCGGGCGCGGGTGGGCGCCGGAGCGGCGAGGGCGGCGGGCGGCGCAGGCCCGGGGCATCCCCGGCGTCCG
>DATILF010000210.1:0-3004 GCA_035476755.1 Ramlibacter sp. | reverse complement strand
GGTGGAATGGTTCATGTGGTCTCCCTGTTCTGGTTTCAGCATGGGAGTATCGGCGGGGAATATGGCTGTGCGGTGACAGCGAAGCTCGGCAAGAACGGTGGGACAGGGCCGACAAGGCGGCCAAGTCTGGAATTTTCATTCGTCATCCACCGAGGCGCTCCACCGGTCGCCCCATCCCCGCTGCGCGTTGTCGAGTTCGCGGCGCCCTCGCTTGGTGGGGCGCCCCTGCTCGATCGAGAGCGCGGGTTCGCGCGCGTAGCGCCGCTGCTCGGCGGCCTTGTCGCGCGCCGCCAGGCTGTCGGCGGTTTCCTCGTAAAGCTGTTGGGCCGTGGGGGCCGGGCCGCGTGTGGCCGACACACCGCGCACGACCACCACACGGACCACCTGGCCCTGCCGCATCGACACGGTGTCGCCGACCTTCAGCTCGCGGGCCGGCTTGACCGCCTGGCCGTTCACCTCGATGCGCCCCTTGCCGATCTCCTCCGTGGCCAGGGTTCGGGTCTTGTAGAAACGGGCGGCCCAAAGCCACTTGTCAACGCGCAGTTTGTCCATCACCCGTGATTTTCCGCCAGCGGCAGCCGCACGGTCGTATCGAGACCCTCGATGCGGCCATGGGTTTCGCGGTTCTCCAGGCTGATGGTGCCACCGAGCGCGCGCACGATTTCGTGGCAGATCGCCAGGCCCAGGCCGGACCCGCTTCGCGCATTGCCCGCCGAGAACGGCTGGAACAGGCGCGCCCTCAGCTCGGCGGCGATGCCTGGCCCGCTGTCGGCGATGGTGAGCGCCACGGCGTTGGCATCGGTTACCACTGTCACCGACAAGGCCCCGCCGGGCGGGCTGTGCTTGATCGCGTTGTGCAGCAGGTTGCGGGTGAGTTCGCGCAGCATCCATTCGTGCGAGTTCACGGGCGCGGGCAGGGTGCTGATCTCGAAATCCAGGTCGCTGTCCGCAATCAGCGGCGAAAGCTCCAGCGCGACGGACCGCACCACCTCGGCGAGATCATGGATCGAGGTGTCGGGTTGCTGGCGCATCTGCTCGACTTTCGCCAGCGAGAGCATCTGGTTGGCCAGCACCGTGGCGCGCTCGACCGTGTCCTGGATTTCCCGCAATGCCTGGCGCTCGTCCACGTCGCCGCGCAAGGCGGACTGCACCTGGGTCTTCAGGACGGCCAGCGGCGTGCGCAACTGGTGGGAGGTGTCGCGCACGAAGCGCTTCTGGTTGTCCAGCAGGTGCTGCAGGCGGGTCATCACCTGGTTGGTGGCATCGACCAGCGGAAGCAACTCGCGGGGCGCATCCGACGCCGAAATGGGCGTGAGGTCGCCTTCGGGCCGGGCCTGCAGTTCGCTGCTGAGCCTGCGCACCGGCCGCGTCGCCCGCTGCACGACGACCACGGCCACCAGCGCGATCACAGCCACCAGCACCGCCTGCCGCCACAGCGTGTCGATCAGGATCTTGCGGGTGAGGGTGCGGCGCAGTTCCAGCGTTTCGGCCACCTGCACGACCGCCATGCCTCGGCCGTTCTGCGATGCGACCGGCTGCAGGAGCACGGCTACACGAACCGGCTCATCGCGAAAGCTCGCGTCGTAGAAGTCCACGAGGGCGGCATACGTATTGCGGTCGGGCAGGCGCCCTCGCCAGAAGGGCAACTCCTCGAAGCCGGAAACGAGCTCGCCGCGCAGCGTGGACACGCGGTAGAACATGCGGCTCTGGTTGTCGGCCTCGAAAGCTTCCAGCGCCGCGTAGGGTACCGTGACGCGCAGTTCCGCTGCCTCGTCATAGCCGCGCACATCCAGCAACTCGCCGATCGACTTGGCTGAGGCGAGCAGCGTCCGGTCGTAGGCCACGTTCACCGCATCCAACGTCTGCCGGTAGAGGCTCACGGCGTTCACCACCACGAAGAGGCCCACGGGCAGCAGGATGCCGAGCAGCAGGTAGCGCCGAAGCGAGATGGCGCGGCGGGGCGGCGTCATCCCTCGGCCTTGAGCAGGTAGCCCAGCCCGCGCAGCGTCATGAGCTTGACGCCCGTGGCGCCGAGCTTCTTGCGCAAGCGGTACACCACCACCTCCACGGCTTCGTACTGCACGTCGGACTCGCCGGGGAACACCAGTTCGAACAGCCGTTCCTTGCTGACGGCGTGGCCTGGTTTGGCCATGAGCGCCTGCAGCAGCGCGAGCTCGCGCGGCGTGAGTTCCAACACGTGCTCGCCATGGTAGATCGCGCCGCTGTCCCGTTCGTAGCGCAATGCGCCCACGCTGTGCGACGAGGGGGCGGCCTCGGCGCCCGAAGGGCGCCGGCGGTGCAGTGCGCGCAGGCGGGCCTCGAGTTCATCCAGATCGAACGGCTTGGGCAGGTAGTCATCGGCGCCGCTGTTCAGGCCGATCACCCGGTCACCCACGGTGCCGCGCGCGGTGAGGATCAGCACCGGCGTGGCCAGGCCGCTCTTGCGCGCCTGCTCGAGCACGAGCAGGCCGTCCAGGCCGGGCAAGGTCAGATCCAGCAGCACCACATCGGGCAGGCCGGCGCGCCAGAGCGCGAGCGCCTGGGGGCCGTCGCCGCAGGCTGTGACCTCCATGCCGCGCCGGCTGAGCGTGCGTTGCAGGGTCGCCTGCATGGAGGGGTCGTCTTCTACGAGGAGCAGTTTCATTGCCGTCGAGGTTAGCGCCGGCAGCGGGCCGTCCCGCCGCCGGAGGTTCAGTAGTTTCCCCAATGCCACGGACAGCCGAATGACAGGCAGAGGGCGCATGATGGCCCCTGTCACGAAAACCAAGGAGACACAACATGCGTCGCGATACCTTCCTCAAGTCCCTCGCCGCCCTGGCCGCGGCCGGCGCCTTGCCTCTTTCAGCCCGTGCGGCCGCCAACATCAAGATGATGATTCCCGCCAACCCGGGCGGCGGCTGGGACACCACCGGCCGTGCGCTGGGCAAGGCCCTGACGGATGCCAAGGCCGCTGACAGCGTGAACTACGAGAACAAGGGCGGTGCCGCCGGCGCGCTGGGCCTGG
>DATILF010000209.1:0-8203 GCA_035476755.1 Ramlibacter sp. | reverse complement strand
ACGCCGATGATCCCGACGTCCTTGATGCCGGCTTCGGCGCAGTTGCGCGGGCAGCCCGACACGGCGAACTTCACCTTGTGCGGCGCGTACATGCGCCACATGGCTTTTTCCAGGTCCTTGCCCATCTGGGTGGAGTCCTGCGTGCCCATGCGGCACCACTCGCTGCCGACGCAGGTCTTCACCGTACGCAGCGCCTTGGCGTAGGCGTGGCCCGAAGGCATGCCGATGTCTTTCCAGACGTTCTGCAAGTCTTCCTTCTTGACGCCCAGCAAGTCGATGCGCTGCCCGCCGGTGACCTTGACGGTCGGAATCTTGTACTTGTCCACCGCATCCGCGATGCGGCGCAGTTCGTCAGCTGTGGTTTCGCCACCCCACATGCGCGGGATGACGGAGTAGGTGCCGTCCTTCTGGATGTTGGCGTGGCTGCGCTCGTTGATGAAACGAGATTGCGGATCGTCCTTGGCCTCATGGGGCCAGGTGGAGATGAGGTAGTAGTTGACGGCCGGGCGGCAGCTGGAGCAGCCGTTGGGCGTCTTCCAGCTCATGGCCTTGAACACGTCGGCGATCTTCAGCAGCTTGCTGTCGCGGATGGCATCGCGCACGGCCTGGTGGCCATGGTCGGTGCACGCGCACATCGGCTTGAGCTTCGGCGTGGCCGAGTAGTCGCCGCCGGCGGTGAACATCAGGATCTGTTCCACCAGGCCGGTGCAGGAGCCGCAGGAGGCGCTGGCCTTGGTGTGCTTCTTCACCTCGTCGAGCGTGAACAGGCCCTTTTCCTTGATGGCCTTGCAGATCGTGCCCTTGTTCACGCCGTTGCAGCCGCAGACCTCTGCGTCGTCGGGCATGGAGGCGGCCTTGTTGTGGCCCTCGTGGCCGGTGTCGCCGATGTTGGATTCGCCGACGAGCAGCTTGTCGCGGATGTCTTTCACACTGCGGCCGTCGCGCAGCAGCTTGAAGTACCAGCTGCCGTCCACGGTGTCGCCGTACAGGCAGGCGCCCACCAGCTTGTCGCCCTTGATGACCAGCTTCTTGTAGACGCCGCCGCCCGGGTCGGACATGACGATTTGCTCGGTGCCTTCGCCGCCCATGAATTCGCCGGCGGAGAACAGGTCGATGCCCGTGACCTTGAGCTTGGTGGAGGTGAGGGAGCCGGTGTAGCGGCCGATGCCGAACTGGGCCAGGTGATTGGCCGCGACCTTGGCTTGCTCGAAAAGCGGAGCCACCAGGCCGTAGGCAATGCCGCGGTGGGCCGCGCATTCACCGACGGAGTAGATGCGTGCATCGGTCACCGTCTGCATCGTGTCGTTGACGACGATGCCGCGGTTGCAGTGCAGGCGCATCGTCTCGGCCAGCTCGGTGTTGGGGCGGATGCCGACAGCCATGACGACCAGGTCCGTGGGGACTTCGGTGCCGTCCTTGAACTTGATGGCCATGACACGGCCGTCCTTGTCGGGGATCAGCTCCTGGGTCTGCGCGCCGATCATGAACTTCAGGCCGCGATCTTCCAGCGATTTCTGCAGCAGCTTGCCGGCCACGTCATCGAGCTGGCGCTCCATCAGCCAGGGCATGACATGCACCACGGTGACGTCCATGCCGCGCAGCATCAGGCCATTGGCGGCTTCCAGGCCGAGCAGGCCACCGCCGATGACGACGGCGCGCTTGTATTTCTGCGAGGCCTCGATCATGGCGTTGGTGTCGGCAATGTCGCGGTAGGCGATGACGCCCTTCAGGTCCTTGCCGGGCACCGGCAGGATGAAGGGGTTGGAGCCGGTACACATCAGCAGGCGGTCGTATTCCTCCTCGGTGCCGTCCTCGGCGCGCACCACGCGGCGCACGCGATCGACCTCGACGACCTTCTTGCCCGCGTGCAGGCGGATGTTGTTCTCTTCGTACCACTCCCAGGAGTTCAGGACGATTTCATCCAGCGTCTGCTCGCCGGCGAGCACGGGCGACAGCAGGATGCGGTTGTAGTTGGGGTGCGGCTCGGCGCCGAACACGGAGATGTCGTAGAGCTCGGGCGCCACTTTCAGAAGCTCTTCGATGGTGCGCACGCCCGCCATCCCGTTGCCGACCATCACCAATTTCGATTTCTTCACTGTGCTCTCCGTGGATACTGCTGGTCCTAGCGTGCAAGCCTCATGCCAGTATTTGGGGCTGCAGAGATCCTCGGGATGCACCAAAGAGTGGCATTGCCTGCTTGCTGCGGTGCACCAACATGGGCATCGATCTTGCTTATGCTGGTGCATGGCATTCGACATCGACATCGGCTTCACTTCGCTCACCGGCCGCAAGGACATCAACGAGGACTTCGCCGCCGCGATGCTGCCCGAGCCTGGCCAGGAGGGCATGGGCGCGATCGCGGCGATTGCCGACGGCGTGAGCATGGGGGGCATGGGGCGCGAGGCGGCGCAAACCACAGTGACCAGCTTGGTGCGCGACTACTTCGGCACGCCCGAGACCTGGGACACCACCGTGGCGCTGGACCGTATCATCGGCGCGCAGAATTCGTGGCTGGCCAGCCTGAATCGCCGGCGCCACCCGGCCTGCGGCCTCACCACACTGACGGCGCTGGTACTGCGCGGCCAGAGCTATGCCCTGGCGCACGTGGGCGATACGCGGGCGTACCTGCTGCGCGGGGGCGAAGTGAATCAGCTGACCCACGACCACGCGATGGAGCACCCCGACTTTCGCCACCAGCTGCTGCGGGCGGTGGGCGCCGAAGACCGGCTGGTGGTGGACTACCGCCAGGGCGACCTGCAGGTGGGCGACGTCTTCGTGCTGCTCTCCGATGGCGTGCACAACGTGCTGCCGGCCAAGCGGCTGCAGACGCTGACCGTCGACAGTGCCCAGGCGCTGAGCGAACTGCTGGTGAACACCGCGCTGGACCAAGGCAGCAAGGACAACGCCACGGCGCTGGTCGTGCGCGTGCTGGGGGTGCAGGACAGCACGCTGCAGGACGAAAACCGGCGCTCGCTGGAGCTGCCCATTCCGCAGCGCCTCAAGGTGGGCGACACCATTGACGGCCTCGCGGTCACCGGGCTCGTTGCCGACAACGGCATCAACGTGCTCTACCAGGTGCGCGATGCCCAGACGCGGCGGCTCTACGCCTTGAAGACGCTCAACCCGAACCGTGCGCACGATGCCCAGGAGCGCGGCATGCTGGCGCACGAGGCCTGGCTGGCCAAGCGCATGCGGTCGGGCCGCGCCGCGGACAACCTGGTGGCCGTGGCCGACCCGCAGGTGGCGTCGCCCACGGCGTTCTACCTGCTGTACGAGTGGCACGCAGGCGAGACGCTGCAGCAGCTGCTCGATCGCAAGCAGAAGTTCAACCTCAGCCAGTCGGTGCTGGCAGCCACCCATGTGGCGCGCGCGCTTGGCCGCCTGCACCGGCAGGGCGTGATCCACCGTGACGTCAAGCCGGCCAACCTGCACCAGGGCGAGGACGGCGTGCTGCGCCTGCTGGATCTGGGGGTGGCGCTCAGCGGCCGCGAGCCGGAAGCCACCCGCCTGCTGCACGCCGGAACGCCGAGTTACATCAACCCGGAGCAATGGGGCTTTCACGCCCTGGCGGGCGAGGGCCCCGAGGAGCCCCCGGATGCGCCGAGCGACCTGTTCGCGCTGGGGGTGACGATGTACCAGCTGCTGACGGGCGGCAAGCTTCCCTACGGCGATGTCGTGCCTTATCAGGCGGGCCGCTACTTCCGCGACCCGGTGGCGCCGAGCCGGCACAACCCCGAGGTGCCGATCTGGCTGGATCACGTGGTCCTGAAGGCCGTGGCCCGCGACAAGCGGCAGCGTTTCGAGACCGCCGAGGAACTGCTGCTGGCGCTGGAGCGGGGTGCTTCCCGCCCGCTCACCGCGCCGCCGCCCACACCACTCATCCAGCGCGATCCCACGGCGCTGTGGAAGATTGCGCTGGGCGTGAGCATGCTGTTCAACCTGTTGCTGATCTACTGGCTGCTCTTTTTGCCCAAGTGAGGAAACCGCGGCTGGCGCCGATCACGCGCTACGCGCGCGATCGGCGTGGCCTGCGTTGAGAAGGCCGCGGATTCCGGCCTTTGATTCCGGCCATTACTTGGCGGCGGCCAGCCCGGTTTTGCCCTTGGGCGCCTCGGCTGCCGGCCGGGCGCGCCCGCCCTTTTCGGCCCAGGTGCGGGTCCAGCGGATCTGCATCACGCGCAGCATGACGAGCATGACGATGGCCAGCACGGCGAAGGCCAGGAAGCCCCAGAAGTAGGTGTTGGCGTATTGCTTGGACAGGCCCATGGCGTTGGGCAGGAAGCCGCCGCCCAGTGCGCCGATCTCGCCGATCATCGAGCCCGCGACGGCCGTGGCCAGGGGCCAGCGCAGGGGCACCAGCTGGAACAGCGCGCCGTTGCCCGCGCCCAGCGCGGCGAAACACAGCATGAACAGCAGGGTGGTCACCGTCAGCGAGCTGCCGGCCAATCCGCACATCACCAGCGTGACGGCGACGACCGCCAGGACACCGCTCAGCGTGTTGATGCCGCCGATGCGGTCGGAGATGTAACCGCCCACCACGCGCACCGCCGAGCCCATCAGGGCCGCCAGCATCGTGAGCTGGCCGGCCTGCACCTTGGTCACGCCGAACTGGTCATGGAAATAGGTGGGCAGGAAGCTGGCCAGGCCAATGAAGCCGCCAAAGGTGATCACGTAGATCAGGCTGAAGGCCCAGCCGTCCTTCTCGAACAGGCAGGCGATGTGCTCGCGGAAGGTCTGGTGCTCGATGTCCGGCGGCTCCTTGGCGAAGACGATCATCACGCCCATGGGCAGCAGCATGCACAGAGCCGCGATGCCGTACACCGCCTGCCAGCCATACGCCATCGCCAGTGGCGGGGCGAACAGCACAGCCAGAACGGTGCCGGAATTGCCTGCGCCGGCAATGCCCATGGCCAGGCCCTTGTACTTGGGCGGGAACCAGCCCGAACCCAGGGACAAAGCCACGCCGAAGCTGGCGCCGGCGATGCCCAGCAGCACGCCCATCGCCAGCACGTGGTCGTAGGAGCTGATGAAGAAGAAGCCGTAGGCGAGCGCAAGCACGATCATGCCCATCTCGACCAGGGCCGCGTTCTTGCGGCCAATGTACTGCGCCAGCACGCCCAGCGGGAAGCGCATGAGCGCCCCGGCCAGGATGGGCACGGAGATCATGAAGCCCTTCTGCGCCGCGGTGAGCTGGTAGGCCTCGCTGATGAAGGGGGCCATGGCGCCGTTGAGCACCCAGACCGCGAAACAGAAATCGAAATACAGGAACGACGCGAACAAAGTCGGTGCGTGCCCAGATTTCAGGAAGGTGCGAAAGCCCGCCATGGTGCAAATCCTCTGTGAAGCCAAAAAGTGAATTCACGGAATCAGTGCGAAAAGCGTGCCAGCTTGGGGCATGCCTGTGCATGCCCCATTTGCGTCAAAGCGGGGCACGGGTGAGGCCGTCTTGGTGCGTTGCACCAAGTTGGCCTGCTTGCGGCGAGGTTGTGGGGCGTCTGGGGCGTGCGCCTAGAGCCTCTTGTCCATGTCCACGCACACCATGGCGGGCTGGTGGTTCCAGCGCAGCGTGATCACGTAAGGGTGCTTGCGCACCCGCGCCCGGATGCCGGAGGTGCCATGCAGCTTCATGGGCACGGAAATCTGCAGGGCCGAGCCCAGCGTCTTGCGGGCGTTGCCACCCAGCGTGTTGGCGATCTCGCCCACCGCGTCCAGCAGGTTGTTCTCGGACATGTCGGTCTCGCCCTGCAGCAGCAGCAGCTCGCGCAGCAACTGGGGCGGCATGGAGACGATCACATGGCCGTTGTACGAGCCCGAGAACGTGACGATGCCGTTGTAGTCGTAGCCGTCGATGTCGCCGGTGCCGAGGAAGGCGGACGTGATCTGCGGCTCCTGCTTGGTCAGGACCTGGAAATAGCGGCGGACGGAATCGACAAAGAGCTTGAGCTCGGTCTGGTGCAAGGTGTCGCTCATTTGGCCTCCATGACATCGAGCAGGGCCATCTTCAGTTCGTCGTCGCTGAAGGGTTTGGCCACGAAACCGCGGGCGCCCTGCTTCAGGGCGGCGATGGCGGTGGATTTGTCGGACAGCGCGCTGACCACCAGGATGTTGATCCTGGGAAACAGGCGCAGCAATTCGGTGATGCATTCCACGCCGTCCATCTCCGGCATGGTGAGGTCCATGGTGACGACTTCGGGCTGGGTGGTGCGGGCGATGCGTACCGCCTCGACGCCGTTGCGCGCCAGGCCGACCAGCGAAATATTCGCCAGCCCGCCGTTTTGCACCACCCGCGAGATGCGGGAGCGGATCATGTTGGAGTCATCGACGATCAGTAATCGCATAGTTTTCTCATATGAGGATCAGACGGCACCGGACAAGTGTGGAGTCAGCATCAGGCGAACTTGATCTTGAATTCGGTGAACTGGCCGGGCGTGGAGGACAGCAGCAGCCGCGCCCCGAGCTTCTGCACGTTGGCCTGCACCAGGTCCAGGCCCACACCGCGGCCGGCGTGCATGGACACGCCACCGGCCGTGGAGAAGCCGGGCTTGAAGATGTGCGAGACGATCTGGCGGTCATCGAAGCTGTCCAGCTGCGGGGCGGTGTACCAGCCCAGTTCGAGCAACTTGGCCCGCACCTTGGCCGCGGACAGGCCCGCGCCGTCATCGCGCACCGACAGCGTCCATTCGGATTCGCCGCGTACCAGCTGGACCTCCACCTTGCCGGTTTCCGGCTTGCCGGCGCGCACACGCTGGTGGGGCTGCTCGACGCCGTGTACCACCGCGTTGCGCAGCAACTGCACCGCGATCTCGCGCACCAGGTTGCCGCTGGCTTCGTCCAGGTCGCTGGCGCTGCTGATGCGCACGTCGGTCTCGATCCGCTTGCCGCCGTCGGCCGCCACGTCGTGCGCCAGCTTCGCCAGCGCGCCATTGACGGCCTCGGGCGAGCCGCCCTCGTCCGTGGCCGGCCGCTGCAGGCCGGTCAGGCTCTTGAGCGCCGATACCTTGGTCAGCAGGTCCTCCAGCGGCATGGGCAGCGAGAGCAGGGCGGCGCCCAGGTCGCCACTGGCGCCGCCGGACTGGCGGATGCGCTGCAGCTCGGTCTCGAACACGTGGGCCTGGCTGGCCACTGTTTCCAGGCCCAGCGTGCCGGCGTCGCCCTTGAGCGAGTGGACGCGGCGGGCAATTTCTTCCAGGCGCTTCAGGATGGCCGCCTCGCCGTGGGCGGCCGAGGTGCTGCGCATGATGTCGTTGATTTCCAGCAGGCTGGTCTCGGCGCGCGTCACGAACTGGCGCAGCAGCGCCGGGTCCGCGTCGATGGCCTTGAGCAGCATCGCGAATTCCTTCTGCGAGCGCTGGCGTTCGCTCTGCAGCTTGGTTTCCAGCTCGATCCGGGCGGAGATGTCCTGCACGGTCACCAGCAGGTGGCGCACGCCGCCGTCTTCCTGCACGCGGTTGAAGTGGAACGAGAGAAAGCGGCGGCTGTCGTTGCCCAGCCGGTTCTTCATGGCGACTTCCACTTCGGACAGCGGGTTGATGCCCTGCACCAGCGCTTCCTTCACGTGCGGCGCGAACAGCAGCTGCACGTAGTCCCGCGCGTCGTTCAGCGCCTTGTCCGAGACGAGCGGCTGCAAGAGGGCGAAGAACTCATCGCCGGGCGCGAGCTTGCGCCCGAACAACAGGTGGGCCGATTGCGAAAGCTGCGAGCCGAGACGGAAGTCCGGTGTGAGCAGGAACAGGCCTTCGCGCACGCTGGTCAGGATTTCGCGGTTTTCTTCGTTGGCGGCGTCGATGGCCGCGTCGGAGGTGCGCAGGCGATTGAGGAACTTGAACAGAATGAACGCGAAGTTGAGCAGGGCCAGCGCGATACCGCCCGTCTGAACGGCGCGCAGGTTGCTCGCGCGTTGCGACGCCACCGATTCCAGCGCCGTGGTCAGATCGTTCATCAGGCCCAGAAGCTTGAGGTTGTTGGCCTTGGCGTAATCCACCGCGGCCAGCAGGTCCGCATCGGTGGCGGTGCCGGCCAGGACGGGCCCCAGCCGCTGCTGGTACGGTGTCCAGATGTCCTGGGCTTTCTGCAGGATCTCCTCGGTCTTGGCGCCCTCGGCCGCGCGCAGGAACACCGGCTTGCCGTCGCCGCCCGGCACGGTCGCACCCTGCTGGAAGCCCTTGAGGGAGGCGTCGAACAGCTTGACGGCCCCTTTGAGCTC
>DATILF010000208.1:0-10264 GCA_035476755.1 Ramlibacter sp. | reverse complement strand
TCGTTCACGGTGTCGTCGTCGGCCCCGTGGAAATAGCCGCGCAGCAGGCTGTAGCGGGCATCGCGCTGGTCCTGCACGATGCGGATCACGCGGCGCATCGGCACGCCCACCAGCGCCAGGGCGTGGCTGGCCAGCATCAGCGAGCCTTCCAGCGCTTCGGGCACCACCTCGGTCGCGCCCGCGGCCTGCAGCTTTTCCAGGTCCCGGTCGTCCTGGGTGCGCACGATGACGGGCACCTGGGGCGCATGGCTGCGGCTGTTGCCCAGCACCTTCATGGCCCCGGGGACGTCCAGGTAGGTGACCACCACGGCGCTGGCCCGCGCCAGGCCGGCGGCCACCAGCGCCTGCAGCCGGGCGGCGTCGCCGAACACCACCGAATCGCCCGCGGCAGCCGCTTGGCGGACCCGGTCGGGGTCGAGGTCGAGCGCGATGTAGGGAATGCCCTCGCGCTCCAGGATGCGCCCCAGGTTCTGGCCGCAGCGCCCGTAGCCGCAGATGATGACGTGGCGGTTGGCGTTGATCGAGCGGCGGGCGATGGTGGTCATCTGCAGCGATTGCAGGAGCCATTCGCTGGACACCAGCTTCATCACGATGCGGTTGCTGTACATGATGATGAAAGGGGTGGCCAGCATCGACAGCACCATGCTGGCCAGGATGGGGTTGAGCAGCGTGGCCGGCACCAGGTTGTTCCGCTGGGTCAGCGTGAGCAGCACGAAGCCGAACTCGCCCGCCTGGGCCAGGTACAGGCCCGTGCGCAGCGACACGCCCATCGATGCGCCGAGCACGCGCGTCAGCAGGGTGACCAGCGCCAGCTTGAACAGCACCGGAAACACCAGCAGCACGAGCACCATGCCCCAGCGGTCGGCCACCAGCCGCCAGTCCAGGATCATGCCGATGCTGATGAAGAACAGGCCCAGCAGCACGTCGTGGAAGGGCCGGATGTCGGTCTCCACCTGGTGCTTGTACTCGGTCTCGGAGATGAGCATGCCCGCGATGAAGGCGCCCAGCGCCAGTGACAGGCCGGCCAGCTCGGTGAGCCAGGCCAGGCCGAGGGTCACCATCAGCAGGTTCAAGACGAACAGCTCTTCGCTCTTGCGCCGCGCCACCAGCGTCAGCCACCAGCGCATCAGCCGCTGGCCACCCACCAGCAGCAGCGTGATCAACGCCACGGCTTTCAGCGCCGCGACGGCCAGGGCCGCGAGCAGGGTTTCGGGCGGGCTGCTCAGGGCGGGGATGACCACCAGCAGAGGCACCACCGCCAGATCCTGGAACAGCAGCACGCCCATGACGCGCTTGCCGTGCTCGCTCTCCAGCTCGAGCCGCTCGGCCAGCAGTTTCACCACGATGGCCGTGCTGCTCATGGCCACCGCGCCCGACAGCGCGATGGCGGTACGCCAGTCCATGTGCCACACCTTGGGCGCCAGGGCAGCCAGGACCAGTGAGCCCAGGGTGATCACCACGATGGTGAGCGTCACCTGGAACAGGCCCAGGCCGAACACATGGGTCCGCATGGCCCGCAGCTTGGCCAGGTTGAATTCCAGGCCGATCACGAACATCAGGAAGACCACGCCGAACTCGCCCAGGTGCCGCAAGGTCTCGGGGTCGTCGCCCAGCGCCAGCGCATTCGGCCCGATCGCCACGCCCACCACCAGGTAGCCCAGCATGGGGGGCAATTTCAGCGAGCGGCAGACCACCACCCCCAGCACCGCGGCAACCAGGTACAGCAGCGTGAGTTCGAGCGAGGTCATGTTTGGATGCTACCAAGGGAATCGGGCACGTCTCTATAGAATCGCTCCATGACTGCGCGGCAAGACCCAGACAAGCACCCGGCGGCGCCCGTGGACCGGGCGTTCGACGCTGCACAGGCGCTGCGCCTGGCGCAGGAAACCTTCGACATCGAAGCCGCCGCCGTGCTCGGGCTCAAGGCGCGCACCAACCAGGCTTTCGCCGAGGCGGTGTCGCGGATGCTCCACGTTCGGGGCCGCGTGGTGGTCATGGGCATGGGCAAGAGCGGCCACATCGGCCGCAAGATCGCCGCGACACTGGCGTCCACCGGCACGCCGGCCATGTTCGTGCACCCGGCCGAAGCCAGCCACGGCGACCTGGGCATGATCAAGCCGGTGGACTTGGTGCTGGCCATCTCCAATGGTGGCGAGAGCGAAGAAATCACCGTGATCCTTCCGGTGCTCAAGCGCCTGGGCGTGCCGCTGGTGGCGATCACGGGCGCGCTGGACTCCACCCTGGCCCGCCACGCCGACACCGTGCTGGACAGCGGCGTCGAGAAGGAAGCCTGTCCGCTCAACCTCGCGCCCACGGCCAGCACCACCGCGCAGCTGGCGCTGGGCGATGCGCTCGCCGTGGCCCTGCTGGACGCCCGGGGCTTTCGCACCGAGGATTTCGCCCGCTCGCACCCCGGCGGCGCGCTCGGCCGCAAGCTGCTCACCCACCTGAGCGATGTGATGCGCACGGGCGATGCGGTGCCGCGCGTCGGCCCCGAGACCTCCTTCAGCGACCTGATGCGCGAAATGAGCGCCAAGGGGCTGGGCGCCTCGGCCGTCGCCGACGACGCGGACCGGGTGCTGGGCATCTTCACCGACGGCGACCTGCGCCGGCTGATCGAGCAGGGCGTGGACCTGCGCAGCCTCAAGGCGCGCGAGGTGATGCATCCGGGCCCCAGGACCATCCGCCGCGATGCGCTCGCCGTGGAAGCGGCCGAGCTGATGGAGCAGTACCGCATCACCAGCGTGCTGGTGGTGGACGCGCACGGCAAGCTGTGCGGCGCCGTCAACAGCAACGACCTGATGCGGGCCAAAGTCATTTGAGCCCGGCGGCGACAATCCTTCGATGACCCCCACGCTGAATTTCCCGCCCGAGCTGCTGCTCGCGGCCCAGGGCATCCGCGTCGCGTTCTTCGACGTCGATGGCGTGCTGACCGATGGCGGCCTGTACCTGTCCGACCAGGGCGAAACCCTCAAGCGCTTCCATATCCTGGACGGGCTGGGCCTGAAGCTGCTGCAGCGCGTCGGCATCACCCCGGCCGTCATCACGGGCCGCGACTCGGCGCCCCTGCGCCATCGGCTGAAGGCGCTGGGCGTGGCCCATGTGCACTACGGCACCGAAGACAAGCGGCCCGCGGCCGAAAAGACCCTGGCCGAGCTCGGGCTCGACTGGAGGCAGGCGGCCGGCATCGGCGACGACTGGCCCGACCTGCCGGTGTTGCGCCGCTGCGCCCTCGCCTGCGCACCCGCCAACGCCCATGCCGAGGTCCGGGCGGTGGCCCATCACGTCACGCGGGCGGCTGGCGGTCACGGCGCGGCGCGCGAATTTTGCGACCTCCTGCTGGTGGCGAGCGGCCGCTATGCCGGCCTGCTGGAGGGCTACGCTTGAGCGCGAGCCTGGCGGGGTGAGCGTCATGGCGGCTCGGCCCCCGGCGAACCCCTGGGCGCTCGTGCGCGGCGCATGGGAGCGCCTGTCGGTGTACCTGCCGATCATCCTGATGGGCCTGATGGCCATGGGGTCCTATTGGCTCGTGCGCAACACGCCCACCTTCGGCCCGGCCGAGACGGAGCGCGCCGCCACCCACGATCCCGACTACTTCATGCGCGGCTTCACGGTCAGGACCTTCGATGCCAACGGACGGCTGAAAAGCGAAGTGTTCGGCACCGAGGCCCGCCATTTCCCCGACACCGACACCCTGGAAATCGACCAGCCCCGCATCCGCTCGTTCAATGCCCGCGGCGAGTTGACCGTGGCCACGGCCCGGCTCGCCCTCAGCAACGGCGATGGCTCGGAAGTGCAGTTGATCGGCAACGCGGTGGTGACGCGCGAGGCCGCGACCGACACCCAGGGCCAGGCCCGTCCCCGGCTGGAATTTCGCGGCGAGTTCCTGCATGCCTTCATGGACACCGAGCGGGTGAAGTCGCACAAGCCGGTCCAGATCACGCGGGGCGACAACCGCTTCACCGCGGACAACCTGGAATTCGACAACCTCGATCAGGTGCTGGAGCTGCGCGGGCGCGTGCACGGCACCCTGGCGCCCGCCGCCCGGCCCTAGGCGCAGCCAGCAGCAGGAGCCCGCATGGACAAGCTGGTCTTCATCACGGGCGCCTCCAGCGGCATCGGCCAGGCGCTGGCGTGGCGCTACCACCAGGCCGGCTGGCGCCTCGCGCTGGCGGCAAGGCGCACCGACGAGATCGAACGCTGGGCCGCAGCCCAGGGCCTGCCCGCCGACCGCTTTTCGGTGTACGGCGCGGACGTGGCCGACACGGCGAGCATCGTCGCTGCCGGCCAGGCCTGCATCGCCCGGCAGGGCGTGCCGGACGCCGTGATCGCGAACGCGGGCATCAGCATCGGCGTGGACACTGCCGTGCTGGAAGACCTTGACGTGATCGCGCGCACCTTCGCCACCAACAACATCGGCCTGGCGGCGACCTTCCACCCTTTCGTGGCCGCCATGGCCCGTCGCGGTTCGGGCGCGCTGGTGGGCATCGGCAGTGTTGCCGGCATCCGCGGCTTGCCGGGCCATGGCGCCTACTGCGCGAGCAAGGCGGCGGTGATCAGCTACTGTGAGAGCCTGCGCGGCGAACTGCGCGCGAGCGGCGTGAAGGTGGTGACCCTGTGCCCGGGCTACATCGACACGCCGCTGACCCGGCAGAACCGCTACGGGATGCCGTTCCTGATGCAGCCGCAGGCGTTCGCCGACCGCGCCTTCCGGGCCATCGAAGGCGGCGTGAGTTACCGCGTCATTCCCTGGCAGATGGGCGTGGTGGCCAAGTTGCTGCGCCTGCTGCCCGACCCGCTCTTCGACAAGCTGCTGGCCGGCCGGCCGCGCAAGCACCGCCAGGCGAGCTGAGCGGCGCGCCTCCAGGCAAAAAAAGAGCCGCCGAAGCAGCTCTTTGTCTGAGGGGAAAGGCTTTCAGGCCAGCGCCGGGCCGCCCCAAGCGAAGTGGGGCGGAGCGTGGGGGCCTTTTAATACACCTTTTAGTAGCCGCCGCGGCTACCGCCGCCGCCGCCGCCACCGCGGGGGCCGGAGCCGTAGGGGCTGCGAAAACCGCCATCGCCGCCACCACCACCACGGCCGCCGTAGCCACCACCGCCGCCTTCACGACGGCCACCACCGCTACCACCGCCGCCGCCATAGCCGCCACCACCACCGCCGCCGCCGCCGTAACCGCCGCCGCCACCCCCACCGTAGCCGCCAGTGCGCGGCGGACGGGCCTCCATGGGCCGGGCTTCATTGACGACGACACTGCGGCCGCCCAGGGGCTGGCCGTTCATGCCGTTGATGGCCGCCTGGGCCTCGGCATCGCTGCCCATTTCGACGAAACCGAAGCCCTTGGAGCGGCCGGTATCGCGTTCCATCATCACCTTGGCGCTGGTCACCGCGCCGAATTGCCCGAACGCCTGTTCCAGGTCGCTGTCGCGAACGGAGTAAGGCAGATTACCCACATAAAGTTTGTTGCCCATCGATTGGGACTCCTAAAAAAACATATGACTTGAGCGATGGAGTCCCGAAAACGCATTCAACTGAACCTGAGCGACGCGAAAAGTGACCTGTTCACCGCAAACCGTACGTGACACTGCAAAACTCACGCGGTTTCATTATGAACAGATATTGGCCCGGCGTGCAGGGTCCCAAAGCGCCTGGCAGACCGCGAAAACCCTAAATGGATGGGGCATGAAAAAAGGGCCCGTAGGCCCTTTTGTTGCATTTGGAGCAGCTTAGTAGCCGCCGCGGCCACCGCCGCCGCCGCCATAACCGCCGCCACCGCCACGACGGTCGCCGCCGCCGCCACCACCACCGTAGCCGCCGCCACCACCACCGCCGAAGCCGCCGGTACGGGGGGGACGCGATTCCATCGGGCGGGCTTCGTTGACCACGAGGCCACGGCCACCGATTTGCTGGCCGTTCATGCCTTCGATGGCAGCCTTGGCTTCGGATTCATTGCTCATTTCGACAAAGCCGAAACCCTTGGAACGGCCGGTGTCGCGCTCCATCATGACCTTGGCGCTGGAGACGGTGCCGTACTGGCTGAACGCCTGTTCCATGTCGCTGTCACGGTAAGAATAGGGCAGGTTGCCCACGTAAAGTTTGTTGCCCATTCAAGGACTCCTCGAGAAAAAAACGCTACTGAAGCGATGGAGTCCGAAAAACGCAATCAACAAACCACGCGAAACCGACCATTCACCGCAAACCATGCACCGCGTTTGCGCGGCACCCGAGCATTATGGGCCATTCGCGGCGATTCGCCTAATTTTCCTGATTCAGGGCGTGTTTTCGTCCGAATAGTGGCGCCATTGCGCCAGCGCGTTGCGCATGGTGAGCAGCTGGCGCTCGAACAACGGGCAGGCCTTGCACATGGCCAGATGCAGGCGCAGCGCCACCCGCTCGACCACGGGCAGGGCGCGATCCTCCCGGGCCACCAGCAGGGCCGAGACTTGTTTGCAGGAGCGCATGAGCATCATGGGGCGGCTTTTCCGAACCAGTTGAGTTCCAGGCATTCGCGCAGCCTGAGGCGGGCGCGGTGAAGTTGCACGTAGAGGTTGGTCGGCGTGAGCTTCAGCTCCTTACAGATGTCCTCGCTGGACAACTCCAGCCATTCGCGCATCAGGAACACCCGGCCCATGGCCGCCGGCAGCTTCTCGGCGCAGGCTTCCAGTATGGTGAAGAACTGGCGCGAGCCCAGCGCCTGCTCGGGGTCGCCCCAGTCGGCAGGCCGCGCGGCAAAGTGGCCGTCGGCCTTGAACATCAGGCCTTCCAGCTCCTCGCCTGCGTCGCCGTCTTCGGGCGCCAGCGCCACTTCGCGCTGGCGTTGGCGCAGGATGTCGATCACCTTGTGCTTGAGGATGCCCACCAGCCAGGTCTTGAGCTGGCTGCGGTGGGCGAACGACTGCGGCTTGGACAGCGCCGCCAGCAGCGTGTCCGAGACCGCGTCTTCGGCCCAGGTGTCGTTGCGCAGCTGCAGCCGCGCGAAGCGAAGCAGGTACGCGCGGTGTTCGGCCAGCTGATTTTCGATGGGCATGGTGAAAATCTGTAAGAAGGAAATCATCGCACACGACCTGGCGGGCTTGTACCCCCTGGCCGCACGTTGGCCTGAGAGCTGCTGCTGTGAAATCATTCGCCCGGGTCCTGTAAGAATCAGGGCGCGCGGCAGACCAAACCGCAACCAGTCATCGCTCACGAGCGTGCGGCCGGTTACCCCTTCAACCCTGAACTTCGAGGACTCATCCCCATGAACCAACGTGCCCTGATCGCCGCCGCCGCGGCCTCCCTGCTCTCCACCATGCTGGTCGCCACGCCGGCCGCCGCGCAGGAAAAGGAGAAGTGCTACGGCATCGCCAAGGCCGGGCAGAACGACTGCGCCAATCTGTCGGGCAGCCATTCGTGCGCCGGCCAGTCCAAGGTCAGCGACGATGCGAACGAATGGAAGTACGTGGCCAAGGGCAGCTGCAAGACCATGAAGGGCATGACGGCCGACGAAGCCAAGGCCAAGGCCAAGAAGGCCTGAGCGGCGCGGGATCCGCGCCATGACATCGGTCGCGTCGCCGGCAATGCCCGTGGGCATCGGCTGGCGACACCCGCATTACCGCGACTTGCTCGAGGCGCCGCCCGCGCTCGGCTTCCTGGAGGTTCACGCCGAGAACTTCTTCGGCGAAGGCGGCGCGGCGCTGGCGCTGTTGTCGCAGGCCCGCGCGCACTACCCCATCAGCCTGCACGGCGTGGGGCTGGCGCTGGGCTCGGCCGCCGGCATCGACGCGTGGCACCTGGACCAGCTCGAGCGGCTGGTGCGCCGCATCGAGCCGGTGCGCGTGAGCGATCACGCCTGTTTCGCGCGCGGCAGGGTGGGCGACACCACCGTCCACGCGGCTGACCTGCTTCCCATCCCCTTCAATGAGGACGCCCTGTCCGTGATGTGCGCGAATGTGCAGCGCGTGCAGGACCGGCTGCGGCGGCCGCTGCTGGTGGAAAACCTCTGTGCGTACCTGGAGCCGGTGGGCAGCGACCAAAGCGAATCCGGATTCCTGTCCGAGCTGGCCCGGCGTACCGGCTGCGGGTTGCTGGTGGACGTGAACAACATCTATGTGAACGCCTTGAACGCGCGCCTGCGTGGCGAGCCGGGCGATGCGGTCGCCGCGTGTTGCGCCTGGCTGGACCGCATTCCCGCCGCGGTGGTGGGCGAGATCCACCTGGCGGGTCACTGCGTGCAGGAAGACATCGTCATCGACGACCACGGCAGCCGTGTGGATGACGCGGTCTGGCGCGTGTACCGGCATGCGCTCGAGCGCTTCGGCGCGGTGCCCACGCTGATCGAATGGGACTCCGCGATTCCCCCTCTGGCTGTCTTGCTGGAAGAAGCGCGGCAGGCCGGTGAGATCGTGGAGCGCGTCAGCGCGAAGGTGATCCAGTGAGTCGGCAGGCCCTGATGCGCCAGCAACAGGCGCTGCTGCAAGCCTTGTGGTTGCCCGCGCACCAGGAGGCGATCGACGCGCTGGCCGCCGGCGATGTCGCGCTGCCGGCGGGCACCCAATGGCAGCGTGGCCTCCAGGCGTATCGCAGCAATGGCCATGCACTGGCGAAGCGGGCGCTGGCCGCGGCCTATCCGGTGGTGGCGCAGCTGCTTGGCGAGGAAAACCTGGCGGCCCTGGCCCAGTCGCTGTGGCGGGCCCATCCGCCGCTTCGCGGCGACATTGCGCAATGGGGTGAGGCGCTGGCCCGGCACATCGCGTCGCTGCCCGGATTGCATCACGAAGAGCCGTACCTGCCGGATGTGGCCCGCATCGAGTGGTTGCTGCACACCGCCGCTGCGGCGGCCGATGCATCGCCGGAGCTTGCCTCCCTGCGCCTATTGACCGAACACGACCCGACCGGCCTCACCTTGATGTTGAGCCCGGGCTGGGCCCTGCTGGCCAGCGATTTCCCGGCCGTGAGCATCGTGCTGGCGCACACGCAGCCGGCGCCTTCGCTCGAAGAGGCCGGCGCGCGGCTGCGCGGCGGCGTGAAGGAAATCGCCCTGGTCTGGCGCGAGGGCCTGCAGCCCCGGCTGCGCCAGGCGCTGCCCGGCGAACCCAGCGTGCTGGGCGCGTTGGCTGAAGGCCGTTCACTGGCCGATGCGTTGCAGGCGGCGCCCGAACTGGACTTCGGCGCCTGGCTGGCAGTGGCCGTGCAGGCCGGGCTGGTCCTGGGTGCACGCGCCCTTTGAGGGCATTTGCAAGGAGACTCCCTATGAATTTCGCCCCGGGCACCACCCCGCAACGCCTCCTGCTGGCATGGCGCCGGCTCACCGCCCTGCTCGATGCGCTCCAGCCCGCCGCCGCGCTCGCGGCGCGCTGGTACGTGGGCCAGGCGTTCTTTCTGTCGGGGCTGACCAAGATCCGTGACTGGGAAACCACCGTCGCCCTCTTCACCGACGAGTACAAGGTGCCCCTGCTGCCCCCGGCCTGGGCCGCGCTGATGGGCACGGCCGGCGAACTGGTGCTGCCCGTGTTGCTGGTGCTGGGCCTGGGTGGGCGCTTCGCCGCCCTCGGCCTGTCCGTGGTGAACGCGGTGGCCGTGGTTTCACTGCAGGAGATCGCCCCGGCCGCCTTGCAGCAACATGTCTTCTGGGGCTCGCTGCTGGCGGGCATCGCCATCTTCGGCCCGGGGCCGTGGTCGCTGGACCGCTGGGTGGCCCCGCGCCTGCTCGCCACGGAGCGTCCGCGAGCCGCATCAGCGGAGTGACAGGTGGCGCCGCTACCATCGGCGCCACATGGAAGCCTTCCTGATCTCCACGGGCATCGTCGCCCTCGCTGAAATGGGCGACAAGACCCAGCTGCTCTCCCTGGTCCTGGCGGCGCGGTTTCGCAAACCCTGGCCCATTGCCTGGGGCATCCTGGTGGCAACGCTGGCCAACCACGCGCTCGCCGGCGCCGCCGGCGCCTGGGTCACCACCGTGCTCGGGCCGCAGGTGCTGCGCTGGGTGCTGGGGGGCTCGTTCATCGCCATGGCCGCGTGGATGCTGATCCCGGACCAGCTCGATGACGACGGGGCGGGCGCCCAGGCGCCCCGCCTGGGCGTATTCGGCACCACCGTCGCCGCCTTCTTCCTGGCCGAGATGGGCGACAAGACCCAGGTGGCCACGGTGATGCTGGCCGCCCAGTACAACGCCTGGGCCTGGGTGGTCGCGGGGACGACGCTGGGCATGATGCTGGCCAATGTGCCGGTGGTCTGGCTGGGCGACCGCGTGACGCGCCGGGTGCCGATCCGCGTGGTGCATCGGGTGTCGGC
>DATILF010000207.1:0-15606 GCA_035476755.1 Ramlibacter sp. | reverse complement strand
AGTGCGAGGGCCAGCGCCCAGTGCAAAGCGATGGCGAAGCCGCCGTAGTAACGCATGGAAATCCTTCAGGTCACGCCCGGCCGAACTGCAGGCAGCCCGGCCGGGCGGATCGGGTCGTCACGGCTTCTGGATCAGCTCGAGCGCGATCTTCAGTTCGACCTCGTCGGCAATCAGCCCCGGGTACTGCGTCATGCCGAAGTCGGTGCGCTTGATCTTGGTGTTGCCCACGAAGCCGACCATCGGCACCTTGATGAAGGGGTTGATGGCCCGGTTGGTCAGCACCGTGCTGAAGTCCACCGGCATCGTCTTGCCACGGATGGTCAGGTTGCCCGAGATGACGTAGTTCCTGTCATCGACACGGCGCACCGACGTCGAGGTGAAACTGATCTTCGGGTTCTTCTCCACGTCGAGCCAGATCGCGCTGCGCAGGTCGGTATCGCGCGGGCCATGGACGGTGTCGATCGAGGCCGCGTCGATGGTGATCGCGACACTCGATGCCTCGACGGCCTTGTCGTCGTAGTTCACGCGCCCTTCGACCTTGCGGAAGATGCCGGGCGTGTGCGTCAACCCCAGGTGGCCGACCTGGAAGCTCACGTGCGTGTGCGTGGGGTCGATCTCCCAGGCGGCAAGCGCCGCGGATGGCGCAAGGCTGGTCATCGCCATCGCGGCGAGGAGGGGGGCGAGCGGGGGGGTGAGCAGGCGTTTCATAGGCGTCATGTTCCTGGTGGAGGGGGGGCGGTCAGGGGCTCAGAAGTGGTATTCCGCAACCAGCAGGGCGGTGTCCTGCTTGGCGCCCGGCACGGTCTTCTGGTTCGCGCCGTACTTGTTGCGCCACATTTCGTAGGCCACGCCGACCATCAGTCCGGGCATGGCGCCCACGGGCATGAGGAGCTCGGTGTACAGGCGGGTCTCGGTCTTCGTCGCACTGCCGAAGCCGTCGTTGCCCTTCTTCCCGGTGACGGCCAGCCCGCCTCGCCACTCGAGGGGGATGCCCAGGCTGAAGGGGATTCCCCAGTTGAGATCCGTGCGCAGCGTGGTGTCGAAGTTGACCTCCTGGCCCATGATGCCGTTGTAGTTCTTCTCGTTGTAGGCGTAGAACGTCGCTTCGGCATAGCCCTTGGGAACCGCGAAATCCAGCGCGACGCCGGCCATCAGCTTGCGTGCGGCCGGGGCGAACGTGATGTTCTTGGTGCCCCGGTCGAACCGGCCCACGAGCGATACGTCCTTGACGGGGCCGAAGGCCATCGAACTGCCGGAGAGCTTCGAGAGCGAGAAGGACCGCCGGTAGAAGCCGAAGAACTCCTGGGCGCCGGCCGTGCCACCCGCGGCCGGATCGTTGCCGTCCGACTGCAGGACCTGGCCGACAAGCAGGTTCTTGCCCAGCTTGTCGCCGCTGACATGCACGAATTCGTAGATGGTCTTGCGAATGGCCGGTGCGATGCCCGGCTCCGAAAAGCGATCCCCGACTTTTACCCCGATGGAGTTGTCGCTCCATTCCATGGTGTGGCCCGCCGCGGCATGCGCCAGCAGGGTGGCTGCGGCCAGCACCTTGATCGACTGTCCCAATTGCATTCTTGTCTCCGTATGTGGTTATGGTTTGGGCACCCCTGGCGTGCCCCGAAAACACTCCTTGCCCACCTGCCGATGCAGGTGGGGGCGTCCAGGCGCCGGAGGAAGATCCGCTTCCTGCCAGTCTTCAATACTGAAAAGACTTTGCATACCGCTCAGTATCTTAGGACTGAATGGGATGTGAAATGCGTGTTTTCCCGCATCTCACACAGCGGTCAGAAAAAGGGAGCAGGGAGGGGGAGGAGAGGGAAGGCGAGCCGGGTAGCGAACGAACGCACCCGGCGCCGGGCGCGACGGCGCCCGCGAGACGATGGATGGCCCGAGCGGGCCATCGCGGGGGGGTCTCAGTGCTTGGGTGTGCGGCCTTCGAACGAGACGAGGCCGCCCAGCGGCTGGTAGTTCTCACCGTCGAAGCGCATCAGCTGCAGCGTCTCGATCGGGTAGACATCGGCATCGCCCTGGGTGCTGAGCGCGATGCCCGGCAACAGCAGGCCGAGCTCGACCTTGTTCATGCTGCGGGCCGCATCGAGCATGGCCTGGCGGGTGGGCTGCTTCATGGCTTCCAGCACACGCACCAGCGCCTCGCCGGTGACGTAGCCGATCTGGCCCTGGGAGTCGCTCTTGTCGAAACGCGGCTTGGCACTGGCATGGTCGGCCAGGTAGCGGCGCACGCCGGCATCCGCGGCAAAGCTCGGGGCATCGACGGGTTTGACGAACTGGCTGGTGATCAAGCCCTTGGCGTTGGCCAGGCCCGCGGGCTTGAGAACGGAGATCGACGAGGCGATGTACGACAGCATCGTGGTGGGGTTCCAGCCGCTCTCGGCCGCCACGCGCACGGCCTGCGCGCCCTGGCGGGGCGGCGCGATGATGACCAGCGTGTCGGCGCCGGAGGCCTTGAGGTTGCTCATCTGCGTGTCGATGGTCGGGTCGACCGGCGTGACCGGCTGCTCGGCGACGAGGCGCACGCGCGAGCCCTTGATGGCCTCGGCGAATCCCGCCTTGAAGGTCTGGCCGGTCTCCGTGTTGACGAACAATATCGCCACCTTGGCATCGGGCTTGTTCGCCTTGAGGTGCTGCGCGAACGCAGCGGCCTCGGTCGTGAACGAGGGCACCAGGCCGATCATCCAGGTGCGGCCTTCCGGCAGTTCCTGCACGCCGGAGTACATGAACAGGTTGGGAATCTTGTTCTGTTCGACGTAGCGGCCGATGGCCTGGTTGTTGGGTGTGCCGGAAACGCCCACCAGCGAGAACACCTCGCCCTGCTCGATCATCTTGCGCACATTGGTGAGCGTGCGCTGCGGATCGATGGCGTCGTCCTGGATCACCAGGTCGATGGTGCGGGTCTTGCCGTCGCCCATCTTCACGCCCCCGGCGGCATTGACGGCGGCCACGCGCACCTTGATGCCCTCGGACAGCGCGCCCACAGCGGCCACGGGGCCGGTGAGCGGCGCGGAGATGCCGATCCGGATGGTCTTGTCGGTGATGCCGGCATCCGCGGCGTGCGCGCCGATGCCGGACAGGCAGGCGGCGGCAACGGCCGCCGTGAGGGTCCGGCGCATGAACGAGGCTTGTGTCATAGGGTTGTCTCCTGTTTGACAGTGGTGATCGGGAGCGATGTCCCGGGTGAGGGTGAGCGGAAGCGGGATGCGGCCTGTCGCAGTGAGTTGCCCCAGGCGATGAAGAGGCCGACCAGGCCTTCGCGGGCGAGCAGCATCATCACGATCAGGCAGGCGCCATAGACGAGCCCGCCCAGGGCGGGGCTGAATTCGGCCGTCCACTCGGGGACGAAGACGACGAACAGCGCGCCCAGGAGAGCCCCACTGACGCTGGCGATGCCGCCGACAATGGCGCCGATCAGGATCTCGATGGACTTGGATGCCAGGAACGACTGCGGGCTGACGTAGGCGTTGAGGATCGCGTAGATGGCCCCGCCGAGTCCGGCGAAGCCGGCGCTGACGGCAAAGGCCGACAGCCTCGCGCGGGTGAGATGGATGCCCAGTGACTGGGCGATCAAGGGGTCGTCGCGCATGGCGCGCAGCGCGCGGCCGGTATCGCCGTGCAGCATGCGCCGCATCAGGGCCACGCAGACCGCCGCGCACAGCAGCGACAGCCAGTACAGCCAGGTGTCCTTGCCGACCGGCAGCCAGGACGGCGGCGTGGGCGCGTCGAAGCTGATGCCGGTGACACCGTGGGTCAGCTTGTCGAACTTGAGGATCAGCTGCGGCACCACGACGGCAATGCCGAAGGTCACGATGGCCAGTTGCAGCCCACCCAGGCGCAGTGCCGGCAGGCCGATGAGGACGCCCATGCACGCTGTCACGACCGCGGCCAGGGGCAGTGTCATGAGCGGATCGACCCCCAGCTTGGCCACCAGGATGGCCGTGGTGTAGGCCCCGCAGGCGAAGAAGGCGCCCTGGGCCAGGCACACCTGGCCGCCGTAGCCCAGCAGCAGGTTCAGCCCCAGGATGGCCATGGCAAAGGCCAGCGCCAGGCTGACCTGCAGCAGCAGGAACTTGGGCAGCAGCAGGGGCAGCGCGGCCGCCACCGCCAGCAGAGCGACGAGCGCAAGCGCAGACGTTGGGTCAAGTTTCCTGGAGCTCATACCCGCACCACCATCTTCTGGCCGAACAAACCGGCTGGACGAAACAGGAGCACCAGCAGCGTCACGGCAATCGGGATCAACAGCCGCAACTCCGAGCCGATGAAGGTGAGGAACGTGGCGCCGACGCTTTCCACCACGCCGATCAGCAGGCCGCCGACCACCGCGCCCACGGCGCTGTCCCAGCCGCCCAGCGTGGCCGAGGCCAGCGCGTAGATGAGCACGGGCGCCATCATGATCGGGCTGAGGAACAGCCGCGGCGCGACCAGGGCGGCCGCGATGAAGCCCACCACCGCCGCCAGGCCCCAGCCGAACATGAGCATGTTCTCCACGCGAATGCCCACCAGCACGCTCTTGTCGCGATCCGCGGCGGAGGCACGCATGGCCAGGCCCAGGCGGGTGAAGCGAAACAGCGCACCCAGCACCGCGGCGATGCCGCACAGCACGACGGCCACGCCGAGCGCGTTGGCGGTCAGGCGCACCCCCGCCAGCGTCCAGCCGCCCTGTGTGAACACACTGGGGAAAGTTTGCTGGTCGGAGCCCCACAGCCACAGGCAGAGTGCATCGAAGACGAGGAACAGGCCCAGCGTCACGACCACGATGGTCTCGACCGGCGCGCGCGACACCGGCCGCACGACCACCCGGAACACGGCGACGCCGAGCACGAAGGCCAGCACGGCGGCGCCTGACAGGGCCAGCCACAGGGGCGCGCCCCATTCGTGGAACTGCCAGGCCACATAGGTGCAGAAGGTGGCCATCTCGCCTTGCCCGAAATTGACAATGTGCGTGGCGCGGTAAATGAGCACGAGGGCCAGGGCCAGGGCGCCGTAAACGGCGCCGGCGGCCAGGCCGTCGATGATCTGTTGGACAAGCAGCTGCAAGTCAGGCTCCCAGGTATGAACGCTGAATCGAAGGGGAGGCCAGCAGTTCTTCTGCCGTCCCCTGCGCGGTGATTTCGCCGACTTCCATGACGTAGGCCCGATGCGCGATGCGCAGCGTGAGGTCGGCGTTCTGCTCGACGATGAGCAAGGTGGTGCGCTCTTCCTGGTTGATGCGCCGGAAGATGTTGAACATCTCCTGCGTGATGGCCGGCGCCAGGCCGAGCGAGGGCTCGTCGCACATGAGCAGCCGCGGCCGCGACATGAGGGCGCGGGCGATCGCCAGCATTTGCTGCTCGCCGCCGCTGAGCGTGCCGGCGGGTTGCCGCCGGCGCTCGTGCAGGCGCGGAAACACCTCGAACCAGCGCGCCATGTCCGAGGCGATCTGGCGGCGCGACCTCACCGTGTAGGCGCCCAGCGCGAGGTTCTCCTCGACGCTGAAGTTCACGAACGTGCCGCGGCCCTGCGGCACATGGGCCAGTCCCATCTCCACGCGTTTGGCCGGGTGCAGGGCCAGCAGATCGACGCCATCGCAGGCGATGCGCCCCTTCGCGGGAATGAGGCCCGACAGCGCGCGCAAGGTGGTGGTCTTGCCCGCGCCGTTGGCGCCCAGCAGTGCGACGATCTCACCCGCTTCCACCGCGATATCGACGCGATGCAAGACCTTCGTCTGGCCGTAACCGGCAGCCAGCCCTTGTACTGCGAGCAAGGTCATATGACTTTTCCGAGATAGGCCGCCACCACCGCCGGATCCGATCGAACCTCGGCGGGCGTGCCCTGGGTCAGGTTCTTCCCCAGGTGCAGCACGACCAGGCGGCTGCACAGGTTCATGACCAGGCCCATGTGATGCTCCACCAGCAGCACGGCCAGGTTGTGGGTGCGGCGGATGCGCTGGATCAGTTCCCCGAACTCCGTCACTTCACTGTGGGTCAGGCCGCCCGCTGGCTCGTCGAGCAGCAGCAGGCGAGGCCGCGCCGCGAGCGCGCGCGCGATTTCCACGCGCTTGAGCGTGGGGTAGGGCAGCGACGACGCCGGCGCATCGGCAAATTGCGCCAGGCCGAGGTCGGCCAGGATGGCGCGACAGCTGTCGGCCAGGACCCGCTCCGACCGGCCGCTTGCACCGGGCCGCAGCCAGGCGCGCGCCACCGATTGGCCGCAGGCATGGTGAGCGCCCAGCATCACGTTTTCCAGCACCGTCATGCGGGGGTACACGCCCAGGTTCTGGAACGTGCGCGCGACGCCGGCCGCGATGATGCGGTGCGTCGGCAGCTTGTCGATGCGCCGGCCCTCGAGCTGCACCGTGCCCGCGCTCACGTCGCACATGCGGGTGATGCAGTTGAACAGCGTCGTCTTGCCGGCGCCATTGGGGCCGATCAGGCCGCAGATCTCGCCGGCGTGCACGGCCAGGTTGACGTCGGTCAGGGCCTGCACGCCGCCAAAGCGGACGCTGACCTTCTCGATCTCCAGCAAGGGTGGCGGGCAGGCGGATGCTATGCCCTGGGGATGCGCCATCTTGTCTCCATTCGAACCTCTGGGTGGGCGGCCCCCAAAAAGAGGAGGCGCTGCGTATTGACGGCAGTTCTTCGACTGCGGATACTTAACAGTATCTGAAAACTACACGGAACGTCAAGCAGATTTTTCACCGATCCACCGGAACCCGGCCAGGGGCTCAGGTCCCCATGCCCAACCCATCCATCGCCATCCACCATGATCATTGATTGCCACTGTCACTACACCACCGAGCCGGCCCCACATCACGCGTTTCGTGAGGCCCAGGTCGCGCATGTCCAGCGCCCCACGGGCGCGGAGCCGCTCTATCCGGGCATCGGCGACGACGCCATTCGCGAGTCCATCGAGTCCCATCAATTGCGCCTGTTGCGTGAACGCGGCATCGACCTGACGGTGTTCTCCCCCCGGGCCGCGGGCATGGGGCACCATGTGGGCGACGAGCGGACCAGCCAGGTATGGACGCGCGCGTGCAACGACCTGGTCGCCCGGGTGGTGGCCCTGTTCCCGCAGCACTTCGCCGGCGTGTGCCAGCTGCCCCAGTCGCCGGGCGTGCCCATCGCGAATTCGGTGCGCGAGCTGGAGCGCTGCGTTCTGGAGCTGGGTTTCGTCGGCTGCAACCTGAACCCCGATCCGTCGGGTGGGCACTGGACCTCGCCGCCCCTGACCGACCGCGCCTGGTACCCGCTCTACGAGAAGATGGTCGAGCTGGATGTGCCCGCGATGATCCACGTCTCCGGCTCGTGTAACACGTGCTTCCACACCACCGGCGCGCACTACATCAACGCCGACACCACCGCGTTCATGCAGCTGCTGCAGGCCGACCTGTTCAGGGACTTTCCGCAGCTGCGCTTCATCATTCCGCACGGCGGCGGCGCGGTGCCCTACCACTGGGGCCGCTACCGCGGGCTGGCCGACATGCTCAAGAAGCCTTCGCTGCGCGAGCACCTGATGAACAACGTGTTCTTCGACACCTGCGTCTATCACCAGCCCGGCATCAACCTCCTGTTCGAGGTGATCAACGTGGACAACATCCTGTTCGGCTCGGAGATGATTGGCGCCGTGCGCGGCATCGATCCGGAAACCGGGCATCCCTTCGACGACACCCGCCGCTACGTGGATGCGCTGGGCATCCCGGCCGAGCACAAGCGGCAGGTGTTCGAAGCCAATGCGCGCCGCGTTTATCCGAGGCTGGATGCGGCGCTGAAGGCCCGCGGGCTGTAAAGGGGGGAGCTCTCGGTAAGCTGAGGTCCTGGCGTGCGTGGCTTCTTGATTGCCTGCGTGTGGGCGGCGAAGCCGAGCGCGGGCGGGCTGTGCCGCGCGGGGCATGGATGCCGGATCGGAGTCCGGCATGACAGCCCTTTTTTGCCTCCTGAACGCGGCGGCGTTCAGCGAGTCACGCCGAGGTTTTCTTCCTGGGCCGAGCCGTGCTGCTTCGCTTGGCGGCGGGCGCGGCGGCCGAAGAAGTTTTCTCCGCGGCCGTCGCGCGGGCGCTCGGTCGCTTGCCGTAGGCGAGATTCAGGCTGGTCAGCACCAGGCGCACCAACTCGCCCGTCGAGGGGCCGGCCTTGAAGCTTGCCGCCGAGCCGTAGGTCAGCCCGAAGACCAGGCCGCCCAACGCCTCGGGATCGGCTGGGGCGGCGCCTGGCGGGAACATGCGCAGCAAGATCTCTCCCAGGCCGCGCCATTGCTCGCGAAAGAGGTTGGAGTGGCGTTCCCCGAAGGTCTGGTCACGCCGGGCCCTGCGAAACAGCTCCAGCGCGAGCATGCCCCAGGTGGGGTCGGCGGACCGGTCGAGGGACCAGTTGCTGATGATGTCGATCATCTCCAGAGGATCGCGGACCTCGCTCAACAAGCCGGCGATCTCGGTGACGTCCTGCAGCGAATGCGTCTCGAGCAGCTCGAGGATGATCTCCTCCTTGCTTTCGAAGTTGGAGTAGAACGCCCCCTTGCTGAAGCCCGCCTCCTCGGCAATGCGGTCCACCGACGCGTTTTCGTAGCCCTCGCGGGCCACGACCGCTCGCGCGGACGCCAACAGTTTCGACCGCGTGAGCATGCGGCTTTCTTCTCTGGTCAGACGTGCCAATGGGTGCCCTCCTTCGCTTCGAATCGGAAATTATCTCATCCCGATACGGGGCCCGATACCGACAGCACGCAGGCGGCAGCCCAGAACAGCATGTACTCGGGCCCCTGCTTTTGCCACCGCCAGTTGAAGCCGTTGATCTTCAGCACCGCGTAGCTGGCGCCGGCCAGCACCGCCACGGCGAGCACCGCGGCCAGCCGCGGCTGGATGTTCAGCACCAGCCCCAGGCCGGCGATGACTTCCAGCGCGATCGTCAGGATGACGAAGACCGTGGCCGGGCGAAGCCCCGCCTTGGCAAAAGTCTGCGATGCCGGCCCGACGTTGCGAATCTTGCCGATGCAATGGGGGATGAACCACACGCCGCACAGGACGCGTAGAACGGCGAGGGGATCGAATGCAATTGTTTCCATGTCAGGGTCTCCGTGGGGGCAGAACGTTTTACTGTGCGCTGACGGGCTGCGCCGCGCGCCGCGCCCAGCTGGCGTCCCAGGCCTGGCGGGCTGCTGCCTGGGCGCTGGGTTCGAGGAGGTTGGCCTTGACCATCAGCTCCAGGGTCTTGTCCAGCGCGCTCGCGGGAATCTCCTGCGAGCGGGCGAAGGCAGACTTCGAGCGCATGTAGTCCAGCGCCCGCTGCCCGTAGGCCGCGTCGGACTGCGTGATTTCCATCATGATGGGCAGCACCGTCTCGTCGTTCGCGGTGTCATAGACCATCGCCGTGGCTTCGGCCAGCGAGCGCAGCACGGCCAGCACGCTGGCGTCGTTGGCCTGCAGCCAGTCCAGGCGGCCGAGCATCGCCGTGAAGGCGATTTCCGGAATGTAGTCGCTGACCTCGCCGAGGTCGGTGTAGCCCGCATCGATGGCCAGGAAGTTGAACGGCGGCGGCTGCACCGCCGCGTCGATCGTTCCCTCCTGCAGCGCCTTCCAGCGCCCCTGGTGCACCCCGGCCAGTGCAAAGGCGTAGCTATCGGGGTACTGCAGGCCGTGGCGGGACAGCATCTCGCGGGTGTAGATGGCGGTGCCTTCGGTGAGCGAGGACGTGCCGAGCACACAGCCCCGGAGGTCCTCGATGCGCTTGATGCGCGAATGGGCCACCAGCGTGAGCGGCAGGCAGTTGCAGTTGGCCGCGATCACGCGCAAGCTGCCTCCAGTCACAGCGTCGGCCAGGGCCCCTTCGGGCGGCGAGATCGCGAGATTCACCTCGCCGGAGCGCACTGCGGCCGTGGCCTTGTCCACGCTGCCCAGCCGGCGCAGCTCGACATCGACGCCGTTGCGCTCGAAGATGCCGCGGTCTCGCGCCACGAAGACGGGAAGCCAGTTGAATCCGAGGGCCCCGCCTGCCAGGGTGACCTGGGCTCGGGCTTGCGCGGTAGGGGTTGTCATGGGTTGTCTCCTAGTAGATGCATGAAGTTCCGGGGTATCGGTAGGGGGCGGTCTTGCGGTGCCCCCGCGGCGTCGTTCGGGTGTCAGAGATCCAGCACCAGGCGGTGCGAGAGCGCGCGCGAACAGCAAGGCATGAAGCAGTCGTTCGCGGCGTGTTCCCTGTCGGTCAGGAAGACGTCGCGGTGGTCCGGTGTGCCGTCCAGCACACGGGTCAGGCAGGTGCCGCAGACGCCCTGCTCGCAGGACACCGCAATCTCGATGCCGTTCTTCGCGAGCACCTCCACCACACTGCGGCCCGCGGGCACGGCATGGATGGCGCCGCCCAGGCCGATCTGCACTTCGAACGCCTGCTCCTGCGTAGCCGCCGATGGGGCCGGCGCCGAGAAGTACTCCTTGTGCAACTGGTCCTCCGGCCAACCCCGCGATCGGGCGCCGGAGAGCACCCAGTCCATGAAGCCGCCGGGGCCGCACACATAGACATGGGTTCCCTCCTGCGGTGCACCCAGCGCGACATCGAGGTCGAGCTTTTGCCCGGCGGGGCCGTCGTCCAGGTGAAACGTGGCGCGGGCGCCGATGGGCCCGGTACGGATGCGCGGCGCGAAGGCCATGCGGCCCATGGAGCGGGCGCAGTAGTGCAGCAGAAAATCGTGACCGGCCTCGGCCAGGTGTTCGGCCATCGCCAGCACCGGCGTGATGCCGATGCCACCGGCGAACAGCAGATGACGCCGCGCGTTCAAAGCCAGCGGGAAGTGGTTGCGCGGCGCGCTGATGCGAAGCCCTTGGCCGATTTGCAAGGCATGCATGGCCGCTGAGCCGCCGCGCGAGGCCGGTTCGCGCAACACGCCGATCAGGTAGCGCCCATGCTGGCCGGGCGCCGGGCACAGCGAGTACTGGCGGATCAGCCCGCTCGCCAGGTGTACGTCGATATGGGCCCCGGCTTGGAAGGAGGGCAGTGCCGAGCCGTCGGCCGCGGCCAGCTCGAAGCTGCAGATGCCCTCCGCCTCGTTATGGCGCTGCGTGACGATGGCCTCGATCATGCGCCGGCCTGCTGCTGGATCAGTTGCTGCAGCACGCGCCGGGCGCGCAGTGAAGCCGAGTCGGTGGGCAGCAGCACGGGCTTGAGTTCTTCCAGGGTGCGCCCTCCCATGTAAGCCGACTGCGACTCGATCATGGGTTCATCTTCGGTCAGGAATGCCTGCTGCAGGTTGGCCTGCAGCTTGACCGACAGGTCCTGGTCGTCGATCCGGAAGTCCCTGGCCCACTTCCAGAACAGGTGGCTGCTGTGTTCGGTCTCCGGGGTCAGCAGGTGGGCCTGGAACGAGCCGGGTCCTTCCTTGGCCAAGAGGCCGGGGCGGGTGACACCGATGTCCAGCCGGATGGTGGACGGCGCCTCCCAGGTCACCACCGAGAGGTGATCGACGTGGGTCGGTGCGCCTTCGCCGTAGGCCAGCGCAAACAGCTGGGTGATGGGCTCGCTCGGGCGCCAGTTGCGGGCGATGACGGTGTTGCCCTGCTGCTCCATCGAGTACTGCGTGCGCCGGTTGAAGCCTTCGGTCGCGAGATACGGATGCAGGAACTCCGCATGGCTGAGATCCAGCAGATTGTCGATCACCAGCTGGAAGTTGGCGCGCACATGGATGTAGCCCTGCACGCAGGTGTAGTTCGCGTCATCCTCGAATTCCGTCCAGCGGCGGATGGTGGATTCGTCGGCGGGCGCGTCGCCCCACCAGATCCAGACGATGCCATCGCGCTCGGCCAGGGGGAAGCTGCGCGTGCAGGCCGCCTTCGGAATCTTCCCTTCGCCCAGCGGGTTGTGGACGCACGCGCCCTCGGGGTTGAAGCGCAGCCCGTGATAGGGGCAGCGCAGGTCGTCGCCGAACACCTGGCCGTTGTGCAGCGGCGCGAAACGGTGAGGGCAGCGATCGTGCAGCGCCACCGCGCGCCCCGACTCGCCGCGGTACAGGGCGACCGGCTCGTTGAAAAAGGTCCGCACCAGGGGTTGGGTTGTCAGCTCGTCGCTGAAGGCGGCGGCGTACCAGGCGTTGGTCAGGTAGGTCTGTGTCGTCATGGCGTTGTGTCTCCTGGGAGGGTTTGCAGCTTGAACCGCATTTGGATACCGTATAGTATCGGCACACTGAAATGAATGTCAAGCGCTTCACCCGGGCGTCGCGCCCCCTTTTTTTAACAACAGACAGGAGACTTGTATGTCGCAATCGACAATGCGCGCCGCCCGCATGCACGCGGTCGGCCAACCCATGACCATCGACACGGTGCCGCGGCCGGTGCCCCAGGCCACGGATGTCCTGGTGCGGGTGAAGGCCTGCGGCATGGTGCCCAACCTGGGCAACGTGCTGGCCAACTGGCCCACCTGGTGCCCGCACCTGCCGCTGCCGCAGCTGCCGGCGATCTTCGGCCTGGACCCGGCCGGCGTGGTGGCGGAAGTGGGTGAGCAGGTGGTGGGCCTGAAGCCGGGCGACCGTGTCTATGTCAGCCCGGTTCGCGCCTGCGGGTTCTGCCCGGCCTGCCTGTCCGACAACCGCGTGGCCTGCGAGTACTTCGTGTTCAACGGCTACTTCGGCTTCGACAAGGACAAGTCGCAAACCATCTTCGACCTGTACCCGCACGGCGGCTTCGGCGAGTACATGGCCGCACCGCAGTACGCCATCGTCAAGCTCGCGGACAACATCACGTTCGAGGAAGCAGCCCGCCTGGGCTACCTGGGCACGGGCTATGCCGCGCTGCGCAAGCTCGGCCACCTGGCCGGCAAGTCGGTGATCATCAACGGCATCTCCGGCACCCTGGGCCTGGGCGCGACGCTGTTCGCGCTGGCCATGGGCGCCAGCCAGATCCTGGGCACCGGCCGCAACCGCGCGCTGCTCGAACGGGTGAAGGCGCTCGCGCCCCACCGCATCGATGTCTTCTCCACCGAGGACGGCTCCATTGCGCAGTGGGCACGCAGCCGCACCGGCGGGCACGGCGCCAACTTCATGGTGGACACGCTGGGCGCGGCCGTCTCATTGGATGTGTTCGATGATGCGATGCACGGCGTCGCGCGCGGAGGCACCATCGTCAACATCGGCGGCACGGTGGGCAAGCTGCCGATCGACATGAAGTGGCTGATGGACAACTCGATGAAGATCATCGGCTCGGCCTGGTTCACCGCGACCGAGGGCCATGACATGGTCGAGATGCTGCGCACGAAGACCATCGACCTGTCCATCCTCGAGCATGAGGTCGCCCGGCTGGACGAGATCAACCAGGCCCTGTCCGGCCTGGGCAGCCGCCATGGCGGTTTCAGCAACTACGTGATCGTGCCCTAGGAACCTGTCATGCCGGGCTTGACCCGGCATCCATGCATCGAGCGGCCAGCCGCGCCACGATGGATTGCGGGTCAGGCCCGCAATGACAGCCAACATCCGTTTCATCCGTGGTGGGTGGTGCTCAACGCACCGGATCACCAACACACGATCCCTTCAAGAAAAGGAACATCAAGATGCCAATCGTTGTAACCAACACCCCCCGCACTGAAGAATCGGTGATCGCCGGCCTGGCCGCGCTCGGGGTTTCCACCGTGCATGAGGCGCAGGGCCGCAAGGGCCTGCTGGCGTCGTCCATGCGCCCGATCTACCGGCCGGCGAAGATCGCGGGCAACGCTCTCACCTGCGAAGTGGCGCCCGGCGACAACTGGATGATCCACGTGGCGGTGGAGCAGGCCCAGCCGGGTGACATCCTGGTGGTCGCACCCACTTCGCCTTGCGAGGACGGCTACTTCGGTGACCTGCTGGCGACTTCGCTCCAGGCTCGCGGCGTGCGGGGCCTGGTCATCGACGCGGGCGTGCGTGATGTGGCCACGCTCACCGAGATGGGCTTTCCGGTGTGGTCGCGCAGCATCTTCGCGCAAGGCACGGTCAAGGAGACCCTGGGTAACGTGCAGGTGCCCCTCGTGTGCGCCGGCGCGCTGATCCATCCGGGTGACGTGATCGTGGCCGACGACGACGGTGTGTGCGTGGTGCCCAGGGCGAGCGCCGCGGCGGTGCTGGCTCGCGCCCGCGCCCGCGAAGCCGATGAGGAAGACAAGCGCCGCCGCTATGCCGCCGGCGAACTGGGCCTGGATGTGAACGACATGCGTCCACGCCTGGCGCGCAAAGGGCTGCGCTATGTGGAGTACGGCAGCGAGGCCGCGTTGCGGTTCTGAGGCCAGCGCCGGGCCGCCCCAAGCAGGCCTCGGCCCCCTTGGGGGGCAGCGACCTACACGAAGTGGGGGAGCGTGGGGGCTCTATCAGGCCGCAGCGGGCTCCGGTGCGGCATGGGCGCCGAGGTACGCCGCGCGAAGGTGCTCCGAGGCCAGCACTTCGCGCGCCGAGCCCTGCATCACCACCCGCCCACGTTCCATCACGTAGGCCCGGTCGCCGATGGCCAGCGCCTTGCCCACGTTCTGCTCGACCAGCAGCACCGTGACGCCCGCATCGCACACGCGCCGCACGATGGCCAGCAGCTCGTCCACCATCTTGGGCGCCAGGCCCAGCGAGGTTTCGTCGAGCATCAGCAGCTGCGGCTGGCCCATGAGCGCGCGGCCCACGGCCAGCATCTGCTGCTCGCCGCCGGACATGGTGCCGGCCAGCTGGCGCCTGCGCACGCGCAGCTTGGGGAAGAGGTCGAACACCTTCTCCATGCGCTCGCCGCGCTCGTGGGCCGGGCGCAGGTAGGCGCCGAGTTCGAGGTTGTCCTCCACGCTCATCTGCGCGAACAGCTGGCGGCCCTCGGGCACCTGGGCCAACCCGGCCTTCACGATGCCGGCGGGTGAGGGCGGCAGTGGCGCGCCGTTGTAGCGAACTTCGCCGTCGTGCGGCAGCAGGCCCGAGAGCGCCTTCAGCAGCGTGGACTTGCCCGCCCCGTTGGGCCCCACGATCACGGTGAGTTGGCCGTCCGGCACATCGAGGTCGATGCCATGCAGGACGTTGATGCCGCCGTAGCCGGCGCGCAGTTTTCGGATGGATAGATGGGCGGTCATGTCAGTGATCCCTTGCGTTGCGCGTCACCCATGACGCATGAAACCGATGTCATTGCGAACCTATTACTGTCCGGAGATTTGTGGCGGCGGTCCGGGGTGGGGCCATGGGTGCCGGGTGGCCGGCTCCACTCGTGTCCCCCGGCGGCGGGAGGCCGCCTCCTCCTTGACCTCCTGGAGCCGGCCACCCGACACCCATGGCCCTGGAGCCGTGGCGAGCCAACCACCGCACAGGATCAGGCTGGTGGGGCGCTCTGCGCAGCGAAATCAAGGAGGAGGCGCCTTCCCGGCGCCGGGGGACATTCGCTGCGCAGAGCGCCCCGCCAGCCTGATCCCGCCCCACTATGTGTCTGCAAGGGCAAGCTGCTGCGTTCAAGCAACCTCCTGACCCAGGTAAGCCTCGATCACCGCGGGGTCGCGCGCCACTTCGGCGGGCGTGCCATCGGCCATCTTGCGGCCCTGGTGCAGCACGACGACGCGCTCCACGCAGTTCATCAGAACGCGCACCGCGTGCTCGATCCAGATCACGGCCAGGCCCAGTTCGTCCCGCACACGAGTGATCAGCTGCGCCGTGGACTCGACC
>DATILF010000206.1:0-6075 GCA_035476755.1 Ramlibacter sp. | reverse complement strand
GCTCTTCAGCCAGCGCTTCGACGCCCTGGTCAATTCGCTGGAACTCGGCAAGCCGCCCCGGGGCACCGGTGGGCCAGGCTCCGGCCATGGCGGCGGCCGCCGGCCGCGCCACCTGCACTGACATCCGCGCGCCCTCAGGCGCTGAACCGAAATCCCCCATGGCCTTGTTCTCCCAGGATGCCCTGAACCCCGGTGTTCGCAAACGCGAGGTCTTTGGCTGGGCCATGTACGACTTCGCCAATTCGGGCTACACGACGGTGGTGATCACGGCGGTGTTTGCGGCCTACTTCGTCGGCGGCATCGCCGGCAAAGCCGAGTGGGCCACCTTTGCCTGGACCGCCGCGCTGAGCATTTCCTATGCGATCGTGATGTTCACGATGCCCAGCATTGGCGCGTATGCGGACTTGCGCGCAGCCAAGAAGCGGCTGCTGGCGATCTTCACGATCGGATGCGTGCTGTCCACGGCGGCGCTGGCGTTCGCGGGGCCGGGCAGCGTGGCGCTGGCGGTTTTCCTGATCATCGTGTCCAACACGTTCTTCGCCTACGGCGAGTCGCTCACGGCGGCCTTCCTGCCCGAACTAGCGCGGCCCGAGGCGATGGGCAAGGTGAGCGGTTGGGGCTGGAGCTTCGGCTACTTTGGCGGCATGCTGGCCCTGGGCCTGTGCCTGGGCTACGTCATCTGGGCGCAGGGTGAGGGCATCAAGGCGGACAGCTTCGTGCCTGTCACCATGCTGATCACGGCGGTGCTGTACGGCGCGGCGGCGCTGGCCACCTTCCGGCTGCTGCGCGAACGCGCACAGCCCAATCCCGATGCGCTGCGCCGGGGCGGCTTGAAGGCCTCGCTGCAGCAGTTGCAGGCCACCTTCGGGCAGGCGCGGCAGTTCAAGGACTTCATGTGGCTGCTGTTGTGCGCGGTGTTCTACCAGGGCGGGGTCGCGGTGGCGATCACGCTGGCCGCGATCTACGCGGAAACCGTGATCGGCTTCCGGCAGCAGGAGACGATGGTGCTGATCTTCGTGCTGAACCTCGCTGCGGCAGGCGGCGCGTTCGCGTGGGGCTACCTGCAGGACCGCATCGGCCACAAGATCGCGCTGGCCGCGACGCTGGTGGGCTGGATCGCGGTGTGCGTCATCGCCGCGTCGTCAACCACCAAGGGCCAGTTCTGGTGGGCCGCCGCCATCGCCGGCCTGTGCATGGGCTCCAGCCAGTCGGCCGGGCGCGCGATGGCCGGCATGTTCGCCCCGCACCGGCAGCTCGCGGAGTTCTACGGGCTGTGGACTTTCGCGACCCGGCTGGCCAGCATCATCGGGCCCCTCAGCTACGGCGCGATCACCTGGGCCACGGGGGGCAACCAGCGGCTGGCGATCGTCTCGACCGCCGGCCTGTTCATCGCGGGGTTGGTGCTGCTGCTGCCCGTGAATGTCGCGCGCGGGCGTGCCGCGGCCGTGGAGGCGGATGCACTGTCATCCCGGGCTTGAGCGGGGCCCAGGCATCGCGTGCGGAGTCCCTCCGCGGCAGGCGCGTCAGCGCAGCGTCTCGTCCTTCTGCGCCACCAGCTGTGGCATGGCTTTCGCGGGCCCGGCCGGCTCGGCGAGCAGCGGCTCCGGCTCGAAGGCGCCCTGGCAGGTCTTCAGCGTGATGCGGTATCGCCGGCCGGTGGCCACCGCTTCTTCCAGCTGGGCCATGTGCCGCTGGACGCATTCGTCCTCGGTCGGGACGGCCTTGACCTTCTGGTAGCCCAGCACGGCGCCACCGGCGAAGCACAGCACGGCCAGCGCCGGATTCGCCGCGGCAATCGTGCAGAGGTTGGCCGCGGCCGCTCCGAACTGCATGCCGGTGAAACTGGCCATGGCCTCGCGCCGCTCGTACGGGTTCTCGATCTTGTCGATCTGCGCCTTGGCGATGAACTTCAGCGGGATCACTGCCACGCCCAGCGGGTTGGCTTCGGCAAAGCCCATCGACAGGCCGATCGCGGTCGTGCCCAGATCGGCCGCGATGCCCATGTGGGCAAGCTCGCCGGCAGTTTGGCCGGACTGCGCGTGAACGGTGCCCGCGAGCAGCAGGGCGGCGATGGCGGTGAGGTGCTTGTTCATGCAAGCAACGATAGGTGCGCCCCTCGATTGCGCTTTAGGCCTTGTGCCTAGCGCGGCACAGCCAAGTGCCTAGCCCGGCTAGGTCGCCCTCCTAGGCCGGCTTAGGGAATTTGCGCAAGGTGGGCCGAGGCGCCTCGCGACAAGGCGCCAGCGCCGGACGATCGTGCGGCGCGGTCGGCAAGCGGCCGTCCAGGCCAGCGCGTGACTCAAGGTTCCGCGATGTGGCGCACCTCGCCGCCTGACAGGTAGTAAGTCGCGCGGGCGCTCTGGATGCTGCGTTCACCCGCCAGGTTGAATCGCGCATAGCGGTCTGTGTCGGCGCTGCTGCCGTCGAACTGGGTCGCCACCACCATGGCGCGCTCCGCGAGCGTACCCGCCGCGGTATCCACGACGTAGCGTGCCAGGCCCTGTCGCGTGTATCGCCGCACGCCCGAAACCGTCTCGACGAGGCGTACCGGCAGTGCGATGCGGGCTTGCCCGCCGTCGCGGAAGATGTTGATGCCGTGGCGGCTGTAGTCCAGTGCGCTGGCGCTGCCACGTTCGCCCAGGCTTCGGCTGGACAGCAGCAGCGGATGCGCCGGATCGCTGACGTCGAACAGGGCGATCTTCAGGCCCTGTATCAGGCCTTCGGCTGTGGCGTCCTTGCCCACCCCCAGCAACTTGCCGTTCGCCAAGGGGAACAGGTAGTCCGAAAAGCCCGGGATGGCCAGCTCGCCGGCGGCTTTCGGGTCGGCGGGGTCGGAGAGGTCCAGCACGTAGAGCGGGTCGGTGCGCCGGAACGTCACGATGTACGCGAGCGGGCCGGCGAAGTGCACCGCATAGACCTGCTCGCCTTCGTGGCCCAGCGGGGCGGGCCGCTTGGCATTGGGCAGCGTCGCCACTTGCACCAGGCGGCCTGCGGGGGCGCTCTCGCGCAGCACGGTGAGCGTCGCGGGTGAGGCGGGCGTCTGCTGCGCTACGGTCGCGGCCGCCACACCGATCCAGCCGGTCGTGCCGGTGAAGGTGACGACGCGCAGGTCGCCCTGGTACTCGCTCATGCGGTAGGGCATCTTCTCGCGGTCCCAGCCCAGGTGGCCCGTGACTTCCGCCGACCCGCGATAGGCGAGCTGCAAGCCTTGCAGGACGAACTTGTGGATGTCGGTCGTGGTTTGTTCCGGCAACACGCGTGGCATGACATCGGCGGCCAGCCAGTAGTTCCTGGAAGTGGCCACATAGACTGCCGCTGTTGACATGTAGAGGGAGTCGCCGTTGCCCACGAAGCACACGCTGCGCCGCTCCAGCGCCGGCGTGGACAGGTCGATGGCGGTGAGGGTGGTGAGCTGCAGGCTCTGCGATGCGCTGGCCGGCTGCAGCTGGCAGTCCTGCTCCTCGACCAGGGGGCGCGCGGCAGCGCCGCCCACGCGGATGGTGGGCAGCAGGGCGGATGCATTCAGCCCCGCGAGCTTCGCCTCGACCTGTGGCGCGGGCGTGCCGGGCGGCGACCAGTAGCCCCACAGGTCCGGCGACCAGGTGCTGGCCACGTAGAGCACGTTCCCTATCCTGCGCGTGCTGATCAGGGAGCCGTCGATCAGGACCTGCACGGCATGCGCCGGTGCCGCGCCACCGGAAACGTCGAAGACGTCCAGCGCTACCTGTCCTTGTTTGCTGCCCAGCACGGCGACGCGGCCGGCGTCTTCGGCCAGGTACATCCCGCTTGCCGTTGCTTGCGAGTCCAGCGCAACGCTGGCGGCGGCGCCCAGGCTGCCGTCCTGCAGGATACGGCGCGCCTCGAGTCGCGCCGGAATCGCCTCGCCGACGGACGCGTAGGCGGAGTGCAGGGCGTAGACGAAGTTTCCATCGGTCTTGAGCAGGTCGTCCTCATCGACGCCCGCCTCCTGGAGATGGGTGCCCGAGAAAGCGCTGGTGGCATCGCCCCCGGCTGCTGGCATCGGGCCAGGCACGCCCTCAGGATTGGGAAAGTCTCCGCGCGCGGTTCGCTCGGCCAGCCGTGACTTGAAATAGGCGACGAGTTCGCCCGGCTGCGCCGCGCGCAGTGCCTCTTCACCGCCGGATGCCGGCGGTGACGCGGGCGCGGACCCCCCGCCGCCGCAGGCGAGCAGCAGAACGGCAGCCAGGAGGGGGGCGGCGCACGCCGCGAAGGCGCCCAGAGTTTTGCGGGTCGGCATGGTGTCACCTTTTTACTTGTGGGATAATATCCCACAAGATAGACGAGAAATCAATCCGCCCTCCATGTCGTCCCGCTCCGCCGTCGTACTGGCCAGCGTGCTGCGCGCCTGCAGACCGCTGGTGCGCTTGCTGCTGCGCCATGGGGTGGCGTACCCGGCGTTCGCGGTGGCGCTCAAGCAAGTCTTCCTGGAAGCTGCCGTCGATGAACTGCGCAGTGCCGGCAAGCGGCAGACCGACAGCGCGCTCAGCCTGTTGTCGGGGGTGCATCGGCGCGACGTGCGCAACCTGGCGCTTGCGGGCGGTGCGGCCCTGGCGATGGAGGAGCCGATGAACATGGCCAGCCAGATCGTCACCCGTTGGCTGAGCGACCCCGCCTATCGCGACAAGAAGGGCCGCCCGCGCGTGCTGCCACGTGCAGGCGCGGCGCCGAGCATCGAGACCCTGGTCACGGCGATCAGCCGCGACGTGCGGCCCCGCGCGGTGCTGGACGAACTGGTGCGCCTGGGCATCGCGGAAGAGGCCGAAACCGGTGTGCGTCTGCTGGCGCCCGGCTTCGTGCCGCGCCAGGGCTTCCCCGAAATGGCGTCGCTGCTGGCCGACAACTTGCATGACCACGCGGCCGCCGCCAGCCTGAACCTGGATGGCGGGCACAACTTCCTGGAGCAGGCGATCTTTTCGGACGAATTGACCGAGGCGTCGGCGCGGCATCTGCATGCGGCCGCGGCCCGTGCCTGGCGCCAGGCGTTCCAGGAGGTCATGCGCGAGGCGCAGGCGCGCTACGAACACGACCAAGCCCATGCGCCGGAGCAATCGCGTGGCCATCGCGTGCGCTTCGGTAGCTACTTCTATTCCACCGACGACCATGACCCGACTTCTTCTGATTGAGCGCTTCCTGCGGATCTGCTGCTTCACCCTGCTGGGCGTACTGCTGGTGCTGGTGTTGACAGCGTGCGGGCCGGGCAGCGGCGGTACGGGCACCGGTCCCATCAGTTTCACGAATGTCAGTTCAGGAAGCACTTCCGACGGCGGCGCGTCCGAGGTGCCCAGTCCGGCGCCGGGACCGCTGGGGTCCTGCGGGCGTGTGGACCTGCAGCTTCAGGAGGGCCGCGTGGAGGTGGTCACGCGCTGCGGGAGTTTTGTTTTTGTGGGTGACTGGGGAGTCGGCCCGGATGGGCAAGTGGCGCTGCCCGGCACGCTGGAAAATCCCTCAGTCGGCTCTATCCGGGCGGTACTGCGGATGCAATTCAGCGGTACGCCGGAGGATAGCTCATCGGTCATCGTCACGGTCACGGACGAGGCGGGGCAAGTGCTCGTCGGGCCGGAGGTGCTGGGGCGGGTGGAGAGTCTGCCGCCCCGGGTGGCGGGTTAGTTAAAGGCCCAGCCAGCGCGCGGCGGCCGCTTCCAGCGCCGCCATCTCGCCTGTCGTCAGCAGCTTGACCCGGCCGGGCGTGCCGCCTTGCCGCAGTTGGCCGGCGGCTTCAAGCAGGCGGTGGGTTTGCCGTGCGACTGGCTCGCCGGTCTCGATCAGGCGGACATCGGGCCCCACCAGTGCCTGCAGCTCGTCCCATGCAAAAGCGTAGTGCGTACAGCCCAGCACCAGCGTATCGACCTGGCCCGGCTGCATGCCGAAAGGGCCGATGGCTCGCGTGTATTGGGCGCACAGCGCGCCGATCTGCGCGGCGTCATCGTTCTGAATCGCATCGGCCAGGCCGTCGCAGGGCTGCAGGACGAACTCGGCCTGGTCCTTCAGCGAATCGTGCAGGTTGCGCAGCTTGGCGCTGCCGACCGTGACGCGGGTTGCCATCACCCCGATGCG
>DATILF010000205.1:0-8594 GCA_035476755.1 Ramlibacter sp. | reverse complement strand
GCCACGTAGAGCTGCGTGGTCAGCAACTCGCGCGACCCCAGCCGCACCTTCACGTGGATGTGGGGCGTGCGGCCACTGTAGGGCGCCGGACGGATGGTGCGGAACCGGTAGCGGCCGTCGGCGCCGACAGTGACCTGGCCGAAGCCCTGGAAGGCCGGGTCGGCCGTGCCGCGATCGCCGGGGTGGTGGTAGTGCCCGGCCTCGTCGCATTGCCAGATTTCAACGCGGGCGCCGGCTACGGGCCTGCCTTGCAGATCGGTCACGCTGCCTTCCACCCAGGCGGGCTGGCCGCGCGCATAAGTCTGTGCGCCGTTGCGCAGCAGATCGAAATCGGAATCCTTGGGCAGGCTCACCGGATAGAACGGCCCTTCGGTCTGCGAGGGGGTCGGCCGGCGTGTTGCAGCGGGCTGGGCGCGCAGCCCGGTCCAGACCGCGGGCAGAGCCACCAGGGCGGCCGCGGCTCGGCGGCGGTTCAGCAGGGCAGGGGGCATGTCTGTCTCTCCAAGTCCCGGTCAGATCGCGCGCGAGCCCATCAAGTTCCGCGCCCGCACGCGTGGCTCAGAAAGGCGCGGGGCTCAGGAAAGCCAGCGCCTGCCCCGACAGGGGATGCGTCAGACGCAGTTCGCTGGCGTGCAGCAGCAGGCGCGGCGCGAGGGCCTGCACCGCAGCGGGGGCGTACAGGGCATCGCCCAGGATGGGGTGGCCGAGCGCCTTCAGGTGCACGCGCAACTGGTGCGTGCGGCCCGTGAGCGGCTCGAGTTCGAGATACGTCGTGCCGTCGCCCCAGGCCTTTCCCGTACCGCCGGGGATCACTCGCCAACGGGTCTGGCTGGGCTTGCCGCGTTCCACGTCGATGATTTGCCGGGGGCGATTCGGCCAGTCCGCGGCGATCGGCAGGTCGATTGTTTGCCACTCGCCTGAGACTATCTGCCCGGCAACCACGGCGGCGTAGCGCTTGCCCACCCGGCGCTCGGCGAAGGCGGCGCTCAGGCGCCGTTGCATCTCGATGCCCCGCGCCATCAGGCAAAGCCCCGATGTGGCCATGTCCAGCCGGTGCACGATCAGGGCATCGGGGTAGTGGGCCTGCACCCGGGCGGCCAGGCAGTCCTCTTTGCCGGCGCCGCGCCCGGGCACGCACAGCAGCCCCGCCGGCTTGTCCAGCACGAGGAGGTGCGCATCCGCGTGGATGAGTAATTCGGATAATTCGCCCATGACCGCCCTTCAATCCCTTCCGTTCCCGCTCCAGACCGTCCTGCTGCTGACGGCCTCGAATGTGTTCATGACCATGGCCTGGTACGGCCACCTGAAGAACCTGGCCACGGCACCGTGGTTCCTGGCCGCCCTGGTCAGCTGGGGCATCGCCCTGGCCGAATACCTGCTGCAGGTGCCCGCCAACCGCATCGGCCACCAGCAGGCCGGCTTCTCGGTGGGGCAGCTGAAAATCATCCAGGAGGTCATCACCCTGGCCGTGTTCGTGCCCTTTGCCGTGTTGTACCTCAAGGAGCCGATGAAGCTGGACTACCTGTGGGCGGCGCTGTGCATGGTGGGCGCCGTGTATTTCATATTCCGCAATGGGTGACGCGGCGGCCCAGTTACACTCGCCGCACCCCCCCGACTCATACACAACCAGGAGCCAGCAATGCTGTTTGGCAAGCTGCTGCCGCGCGAAGGCAATTTCTTCGAGATGTTCAACCAGCACGCCGACAAGATCGTCGAGGCTGCGCGCGCCTTCTCCCAACTGGTGGCGAACTACAACGACGTCCACCTGCGCGAGCAGTACAACCGCGACGTGGACAATGCCGAGCGCGCCGCCGACCGGGTGACGCACGATGTGAACCGGCTGATCCACAAGACGTTCATCACGCCCATCGACCGGGACCAGATCCACAAGCTGATCAACACCATGGACGACGTCGCCGACCTGATCCAGGATTCGGCCGAGACGATGGCGCTGTACGACGTGCGCCACATGACCGAGGAGATCACGCGGCTCACCGACCTGAGCGTCAAGTGCTGCGACCGCGTCAAGGAAGCCGTGTACATGATGGGCAAGCTGGCGGACCCGGCCACCGCCGAGGCGGCGCTCAAGACCTGCGAGGAAATCGACAAGCTCGAATCGGACGCCGACCGCGTGATGCGCTCGGCCATGAGCAAGCTGTTCCGCGAGGAACCGGACGTGCGGGAGGTGATCAAGCTCAAGGCGATCTACGAGTTGCTGGAGACCATCACCGACAAGTGCGAGGACGTGGCCAACGTGATCGAGGGCATCATCCTCGAGCACTCCTGAAGCCGGGAAGTCGCGCATGGAAACGGTACAGGCCGCCCTCTGGGTGGTGATCCTGCTGGTGGCCCTGGCCCTGGCCTTCGACTTCATGAACGGCTTTCACGACGCCGCGAACTCGATCGCGACCGTCGTGTCCACCGGCGTGCTCAAGCCGAGCCACGCCGTGCTGTTCGCCGCCTTTTTCAACTTCGTCGCCATCTTCATCTTCCACCTCAGCGTGGCGGCGACGGTGGGCAAAGGGATCGTGCAACCCGGCATCGTGGACACGCATGTCGTGTTCGGGGCGCTGGTCGGCGCCGTCACCTGGAACTTCCTCACCTGGTACTACGGCATTCCCAGCAGCTCCTCGCATGCGCTCATCGGCGGCATCGTCGGTGCGGTGATCGCGAAGTCCGGTGCGGGCGCGCTGATCGGGGCGGGCATCTGGAAGACGGTCCTCTTCATCTTCGTCTCGCCCACCCTGGGGTTCCTGCTGGGCTCCCTGATGATGGTGCTGGTGTCGAATATCTTCAGGCGCGCCACCCCGTCGCGCGTGGACCGGTGGTTCCGCCGGCTGCAGCTGGTCTCGGCCGGTGCGTACAGCCTGGGCCACGGCGGCAATGACGCCCAGAAGACCATCGGCATCATCTGGATGCTGCTCATCGCCACCGGGTATGTGGCCGTGGGCGACAAGACACCCCCCACCTGGGTGATCATCAGCTGCTACACGGCCATCGCCGCGGGCACCATGTTCGGCGGCTGGCGCATCGTGAAGACCATGGGCCAGAAGATCACCAAGCTGCGGCCCGTGGGCGGCTTTTGCGCCGAAACGGGCGGGGCGCTGACGCTCTTCCTGGCCACGGCGCTGGGCATTCCGGTCTCGACCACGCACACCATCACGGGTGCGATCGTCGGCGTGGGCTCCACGCAGCGCGCCAGCGCCGTGCGCTGGGGTGTGGCCGGCAACATCGTCTGGGCGTGGATCTTCACCATCCCCGCCAGCGCCTTCGTCGCGGCCATTGCCTACTGGGTCAGCCTGCAGATCTTCTAAGGCGCCAGCCTGATCCTGGGGCGTCGTGGTTCGCATACGGCGGCTCCAGGGCCATGGGTGTCGGGTGGCCGGCTCCAGGAGGTCAAGGAGGAGGCGGCCTCCCGCCGCCGGGGGACACGAGTGGAGCCGGCCGCCCGGCACCCATGGCCCCGCCCGGGTGCCGGCGCATGGATTGCGGGTCAAGCCCGCAATGACAAGATTTACATCCGCTCGAAGATCGCCGCGATTCCCTGGCCGCCGCCGATGCACATCGTCACCAGCGCGTAACGCCCGCCGATGCGCTGCAGCTCGTGCAAGGCCTTCACGGTGATCAGCGCGCCCGTGGCGCCGATGGGGTGGCCCAGCGAGATGCCGGAGCCGTTGGGGTTGACTTTGGCGGGGTCCAGTTCCAGGTCGCGTGTGACGGCGCAGGCTTGCGCGGCGAAGGCCTCGTTGGCTTCGATCACGTCCAGGTCTTTCACGGTGAGCCCGGCTTTTTCCAGCGCCTTGCGCGTGGCCGGCACCGGGCCGATGCCCATGTATTTCGGGTCCACGCCCGCGTGCGCGTAAGCCACCAGGCGGGCCAGCGGCTTGATGCCGCGCTGCTTCGCAACGCTGCTGCTCATCAGCACCACGGCCGCTGCCGCGTCATTGATGCCCGAGGCATTGCCGGCGGTCACGGTGCCCGCGTCCTTGGCGAACACGGGCTTGAGCTTGGCCATGTCGTCCATCGTGACGCCGCTGCGGAAATGCTCGTCCACGTCGAACACCACTTCGCCCTTCTTGCCCTTGCTCTTGACCGCGACGATCTGGTCCTTGAAGTAGCCGGCCTTCGTGGCGCGCTCGGCGCGGTTGTGGCTCTCCACGGCCAGCTTGTCCTGGTCTTCGCGGCTGATGCCCCACTTGGTGGCGATGTTCTCGGCCGTCACGCCCATGTGGATGTTGTGGAACGGGTCGTGCAGGGCGCCGATCATCATGTCCACCATCTTGCTGTCGCCCATGCGCATGCCCCAGCGGGCGGCCAGGCTGGCGTAAGGCGCGCGGCTCATGTTTTCGGCGCCGCCACCGATGGCGATGTCGGTGTCGCCCAGCTGGATGGCCTGGGCCGCCGAGACGATGGCCTGCAGGCCGGAGCCGCAGAGGCGGTTGACGTTGAACGCCGGCGTGCCTTCGCCGCAGCCGCCGTTGACGGCGGCCACGCGCGAGAGGTACATGTCGCGCGGCTCGGTGTTGACCACATGGCCGAAGACCACGTGGCCCACGTCGGCGCCGTCCACGCCGCAGCGCGTCAGCGATTCGCGTACAACCAGCGCGCCCAGGTCGATGGGCGGCACATCCTTCAGGCTGCCGCCGAAGGTTCCAATGGGCGTGCGCACGGCACTGACGACAACGACTTCTGGGTTCACGAGGGGTCTCCGGAGCTTGGGGAAAACCTCCACTTTAGCGCGGTCGCGGCGGCGCTGTCCCGGGCGCCGCACTTTTCACAGCTGCACGCGCGTGCCCAGCTCGATCACGCTGTTGTGCGGAATACTGAAATAGTCCACAGCGCGGCCGGCGTTGCGCGAGGTGGCTTCGAACAGGTTCTGCCGCCATCCGGCCATGGCGCCGCGCCGGGCGGGCACCACCGTCTCCCGGCTGAGGAAGTAGGAGGCGGCGAACGGGTCGATCCGCAACCCGTGCGTCCCGCACAGCGCCAGCGCGGCCGGAACGTCGGGCTTGTCCATGAAGCCGAAATGCAGCACGACCTGCCAGAAGCCCGGCGCCACTTCCTCGACCTCGCAGCGCTGCGACGGCTTCACGAGGGGATCTTCGTGAAACTTCACGCACAGCAGCACGTTGCGCTCGTGAACGACGAGGTTGTGCTTCATGTTGTGCAGCAGGGCCTGCGGCACCACATTGAGCTCGGCGGAAAGAAAGATCGCGGTGCGAGGCACCCGGGTCATGGTCTGCCCGGCCAGGCTGGCGGCGAACTCCGGCAGCGGCAGCAGGTCGGCGCGCAAGGTGGCCGACAGCAGTTCCCGGCCCCGCGTCCAGGTGAGCATCACCAGCAGGACCGAGCCGGCCATCGCCAGGGTGAACCAGCCGCCCTCGAGGATCTTCACCGAGCAGGAGGCCAGCAGCAGCACGTCCAGCGCGATGAAGAACGTGGTGGCGCCGGCCGCGACCCAGGCGGGATAGCCCCAGCGGTGGCGCACCACGAAATAGGTGAGCACGGTGGTGATGAGCATGGTGGCCGTCACGGCGATCCCATAGGCCGAGGCGATGGCCGACGAGTTGCCGAAGCCGATGCAGGCCAGCACCACGGCGACCAGCAGCAGCCAGTTGACAGCCGGCACGTAGACCTGCCCGCGTTCATCGGCCGAGGTGTGGATGATCTGCATCCGCGGCAGCAGCCCCAGCTGGATGGCTTGTTGCGTGAGGGAATAGGCGCCCGAGATCACCGCCTGCGACGCGATGATGGTGGCGGCGGTGGCGATGATGACGGCGGGCACGAGCAGGCCCGCCGGGAACATGCGGTAGAACGGGTTTTCGACCGCGGCGGGGTTGTGCAGAAGCAGGGCGCCCTGGCCGGCGTAGTTGAGCGCGAGTGCCGGGAGCACCAGACCGGTCCAGGCGATGCGGATCGGGCGCTTGCCGAAGTGGCCCATGTCCGCGTACAGGGCCTCGGCCCCGGTCAGCGCCAGCACCACCGCGCCGACGGCCAGAAAGAGCCCCCAGCCGCGTTCCGCCAGGAAGCCCCAGGCGTGGCGCGGGTCGATGGCTTGCAGCACTTGCGGCGCCTGGCTGATCTGCCACGCGCCCACCAGGCCGAGCACCACGAACCACACGGCGATGATGGGCCCGAACCATCGGCCCACCACGGCGGTGCCGCGGCGCTGAGCCATGAACAGGCCGACCAGCACGCCGACGGTGATGGGCAGCACCCAGGGCTTCAGGGCGGGCGTCACCACCTCCAGGCCCTCGACGGCGCTCAGCACCGAAATCGCCGGCGTGAGCACGCTGTCGCCGTAGAAAAGGCAGGCGCCGAGGGTGCCCAGCAGAAGCAGGCGGCGCCGCAGCAGCGGGCGGTCCGCGGTGCTTTGCGATGCGAGCGCCAGCAGGGCCATGGTGCCGCCTTCGCCCCGGTTGTCGGCGCGCAGGATCAGCACGACGTATTTCAGCGTGACCACCAGCATCAGGGCCCAGAAGACCACCGACACCGCGCCCACGATGGTCGTGGGGTTCAGCGGCACGCCGGTCGAGTGGCCGAAGATCTCCTTGATGGTGTAGAGCGGGCTGGTGCCGATGTCGCCATAGACGATGCCGAGCGCGGCCAGCGTCAGCGCCGCCGTGCGGCTTCGCGGGACCGGCGCGGGCGTGGACAGGGATTGCATGATGCGGCTTCTCCTTCGGGGTCGAAAGCCGTCTTTGTCCTCCCCGGGACGTAAAAATCGCATAAACACCCCGCGCGGGGCGCTGCCGCTCACTCCGCGGCGATGCGGTAGCCGACCCCCAGCTCGGTGAGCAGGTAGCGCGGCTCCGGGGGGTGTGGTTCGATCTTGGCGCGCAGGTGGCCCATGTAGATGCGCAAGTAATGCAGCTGGTCGGCGTGTTCGGTGCCCCAGACGTCCACCAGCAGTTGCCGGTGCGTGACCACCTTCCCGGGCGCGCGGGCCAGGCGGTCCAGCAAGCGGAACTCCAGCGGACTCAGGTGCAGCAGCGCGCCATCCAGGCGCACCTCGCGGGTTTCGCGGTTCAGCGAGAGGCCGCCCACCTCGACGAGGGCCGGCAATTCCGGTGCGGCCCTGGCCCGCCGCAGCATCGCCCGCACGCGGGCGAGCAGTTCGCCCACCCCGAAGGGCTTGGTGAGGTAGTCGTCGGCGCCGGCATCGAGCGCGGCAATCTTTTGCGCTTCGTGGATGCGGGCGGAAAGCACCAGGATGGGCGTCCTGAGCCGCTCACGCAGCCGCACGATGAGTTCCACGCCGTCGAGGTCGGGCAGCCCCAGGTCCAGGATGATCAGGGCGGGATGGTGGGCGATCGCTTCCTCGAGTCCTTGCGCCGCGTTGATGGCGCCAATGGGCCGCAGGCCTTCGGCGCTCAGGCTGGCTGCCACGAACTGCGCGATGGAAGCGTCGTCCTCGATGACCAGGACCTGCGGGTTACGCATGCGACGCCTCCAGGGCGGGCGCGACGGGCAGGTCCACGCGGAACTCCAGCCCGGGGTTGCAGGGCGTCGCCGCGATGCGTCCCCCGTGCGCCTTCACGATCGCCTGGCAAATGGTCAGGCCGAGCCCCGCGCCGCCGGCCGCGGAGCGGTGGCGGGCGGCGTTCGGCTTGAACAGGTCGGCCGGCGCCAGTTGCGGTGGCAGGCCCGGGCCGTGATCACGCACGGCAATGAAAATGCCGCCGCGGCTGCGCCCCGCCTGGATCACTATTTCGGCCTGCGCGCCGGCATGGCGCAGCGCGTTGTCGATCAGATTGGCGACCAGTTGCGCCATCAGGCTGGCTTCGACCCGGACCGGTGGCAGCCCGGGCGGCACCTTCCAGGTGATACGTGCGCCTGGCCAGCGCCGCCGCATGCGTTCGGCGGCCGTACCCAGCAGCTCCTCGATCGATTCCCATTGCAGGACCAGCTGCGAATGCGGCTGTGACAGGCGGGCCATCTGCAGGATGTTGTCCGCCATCAGGGCCATGTCGCGCGCCTCGTTCTCCAGGTTGGCAAGCAGGTGTGACCGCTGCGCGGCCGTCATGGCGTCGCCCTGGGCGCGAAGGGCGCTGGCGCTGCCCACGATGCCCGTGAGGGGTGTGCGCAGGTCATGGGCGAGGGAGGCGAGCAGGATGTTGCGGGTGTCCTGCGCGTCCGCCTGTGCCTTGGCCTCGCGGGCGGCATCGGCGGCGCGTTCCCGCTCCACGGACAGGCCGACCTGGCGCACCAGGGCCTGCCAATGGTCGATCTCCTCGCCCTGCGGGCGGTCGCCCCGCTGCAGCAGCACCTGCACCGCGCCCGCTGGGCTGCGTGGGCCGCGTGGGCTGAAAGGGGCGCACCACAGCGGCAGGTCGGGCCAGTCCGCGCAGCCGCGTCCGAGCGGACGCCCATGCTCCAGCGCCCAGCGCACCGCCTGTTCATGAAACTGCGCCTGGGTGTCCGCCGCAAAAAATGGCATGGCCTGGTCGCCCTCGGCGCGGATGAAAACGGCGCAGGGCCTGCCCAGTTGGTCCGACAGCCAGGCCGCGGCGCACCGGGCCATGTCCCGGTGGTCGGTGCATGCCGCCAGGCTCTCGGCCAGGGCATGCAGTTGCGCCGACCGGGCCTCGCCC
>DATILF010000204.1:0-4744 GCA_035476755.1 Ramlibacter sp. | reverse complement strand
GTTTATCGTTCGCGCGCAACGGCAGCAGCTCGGGCGCGTTCTCCCTAGAATGCATCATGACCCAACACCTCCAGGTCGCCGTCATGGGCGCAGGCGCCGTCGGCAGCTATTACGGGGGCATGCTCGCCCGGGCCGGTCACGACGTGACACTGATCGCGCGCCCGCAGCACGCCAGTGCCATCGAGCGCGAAGGCCTGCGCATGGAGACGCAGGCCTTCGACGAGCGCGTGCGCCTCCAGGCCCGCACGGACGCTTGCGCCGTACAAGGCGCCGGGCTGGTGCTCTTCTGTGTCAAGTCCACCGACACCGAAGCGGCGGGGGCCGACATCAAGCCCTACCTCGGCCGCGACACGCTCGTGCTCTGCCTGCAAAATGGCGTGGACAATGCGGACCGGCTGCGCACGGTGCTGCCTGGGCAACCCGTCGCCGCCGCTGTGGTGTACGTTGCCACCGAGATGGCTGGCCCGGGACATGTCAGGCATCACGGCCGGGGCGAACTGGTGATCGAGCCTTCGGCGGCCAGCGAAGCGGTTGCACGGGCGCTCGCCGCCGCCGGTGTGCCTGCGGAGATCTCCGCCAATGTGCGCGGCGCGTTGTGGCTGAAGCTGATCCTCAATTGCGCCTACAACGCCGTGTCGGCCATCGCCCAGCGGCCCTATGGCGAGAACGTGCTCGGCGAGGGCATCCTCGACGTGATGCACGACGTGGTCGACGAGTGCCTGGCCGTGGCGCGGGCTGAAGGTGTGGATCTGCCTGGCGATGTGGATGCGGCGGTGCGCAAGATCGCCCAGAGCATGCCCACCCAGTATTCCTCGACCGCCCAGGACCTGGCGCGCGGCAAGCGCAGCGAGATCGACTACCTCAATGGCCTGATTGTCCGTCGCGGCGCCGCCCTCGGCATCGCGACGCCGGCGAATCGCGTGCTGTGGGCGCTGGTGAAGTTGCTGGAAGGCAAGAGCGCGGCATAAGCGGGCCGCGCCACGCGGCCGTTACCCCGCCAGCCCCACGAACACATTCTGGACGTCGTCGTGCGCGTCGATGGCGGCCAGGAAGGCTTCCACCTCTTCCAGCTTGGCCGGGTCCAGGCTGGCGGCATCCACCGGGTTCTTGGGCTTGTAACCCAGCTTGGCCGATAGCACCGTGAACCCGTGGGCGGGCAGGGCGCGGCTCACCAGGTCGAGATCGGTGGCGTCGGTGATGAACAGCGTCGTGCCCTCGGATTCGCCCGGCTCGAAATCCTGCGCGCCGGCTTCGATGGCGGCCACTTCGGGGTCGGCTGCGGCGGCCGGCTCGGCTTCGATCAGGCCCACGTGGTCGAAATCCCAGGACACCGAGCCGGACGTGCCCAACTGGCCCTTGCGGAACAGGACGCGCATTTCAGGTGCGGTGCGGTTGACGTTGTCGGTGAGGCATTCCACCATCACCGGCACCTGATGCGGAGCGAACCCTTCGTAGATGACGTGCTCGAAATGAACCGCCTCTCCCGTGAGCCCGGCGCCTTTCTTGATGGCCCGCTCCAGCGTTTCTTTCGGCATGGAGACCTTGCGCGCCTGCTCCACCACCAGCCGCAGCCGCGAGTTGGAGGCCGGGTCCGCACCGCTGCGGGCGGCGACCATGATGTCCTTGGCCAGCCGGCCGAACAGTTTGCCCCTGGCATCCGCGGCCTGTGCCTTGCCTTTTGCTTTCCACTGCGCGCCCATGACTGAATTTCCTTGATGTTGTGCGTTGCCGTTCAGGTGGGCAACACCACCGATCGTAACTGCCGCGCGGCGCTCACGGCCGGGTCGCGCCGTCGCCACGCGTGCGCCAGAGCAGCCAGACGATGGCAAAGCCAGCGATCGCCCCCACCACGGCCAACACGGCCAGGCCCAGCAGCAGGGGCACGCCGGCGCCCTGAATGGCCTGCAACGTGGCCGCCAGCCAGCCTTGCGTGGCTGCCGTGGCCTGAGTCTGTGCCTGTACCTGCGCGGCCGCGGAGTCCGCGGTGGCGGACGAATGGCCCAGCAGCGCGCTGCCAATGCGATGCGCAAGCCAGTAGAGCGGCGCGAAGGTGAGGGGGTTGGAGATCAGCGTGGCGCCCGCGGCCACGGCTACATGCCCGCGCAGCCAGATGGCGAACGCCACGGCGAGGAGGAACTGGGCAACTGGCACCAGCAACCCGAAAAACAGGCCGATGGCCACGCCACGCGCCACACTGCCGCGATCCATGTGCCACAGGCGATCGTCTTCCAGATGGCGTGCCAAAGGCCTGAGCCAGCGCGATTGGATCAGATGCTCTCTGCGAGGAAACCAGTACTTCATTGTCTGCGCCGCCGATCCTGCCCGATCATTGAATCACGAATCGGGACGCGTTGCTTGGCGCCGTAAACTCCTGGCTCGCCATCGAGAAGAAACCCATGACCGAGACCGAAGATAGCGCAGAGAAGATCAACGAGCCGCGCCTGTGGCGCGACAACGGCTGGACCGCGCGCGTGATCAAGAACGAGGACGACGACGGCTGGGCCGTCGCCATGACCCCGGATGGCCAGGTGGAGCCGGCCCTCGTCGGGCCCTGGACCATGGGCCGGGACAAGAAGAACCCGAAGCCGCTGGACACATCGGCGTTCCACACGCTGGTGAAAACCGCGTCGGAGTTCGTGCGTCGCCACGAGCAGCAACTGCACGCCGCGCTGCACCAGCAGATCGACATCACCCATGACAGCGGCCGCGTGAGCGTTGCACTGGACATCGAGCCCGACGACGAGAACCCCAGCGCCTCACTCAGCGCGACGGATGCGTCGGGCGAGTTGTTGGCGAAAGTGCGTGTCGCACCGTCGTTCAAGCTGACTCGCGCCAGCGCGGCTGCCTGGGCCGATGCGGGCTTCAGTGCCGAGGCCGTGCGCCGGGGCTGAGTTTCGCTCGCGGGTGCCCGAACCGTGGCTCACGTTTGTTGCATCTCCCAACACGGTGTTCGCTGCTGAGCTTGAGAAGATGAGGCCATGGGAACTCATCCATATTCAACCTGATGGCGAGCAAAGTCAAAGGCCCCGGACGACGAAGCGGCGAAGGCTCCGAGAGCATCGTGCCCTACCTGCACGAAGAGCTGGCGACCAAGCCGCAAGACTTGGAGCCCGACCCACCCAAGCCCCGCAAGTCGCTCACCAGCCGTGTGCGCCGCGCATTGTCGAAGTTGCGAAAGTAGCGCCCGATTCTGATGGGCGGCGAGGGCCTTGTCCTACGAAGAATGGGACATTTGAACCATCGAGCGGGGGCATCTCGATGTTAAAGTTTTCCGCAACACAACTGCGAATCGCGCCTCCTGCCGAACGTCGGCACGTGCAGCTGTCAGCGAGTACGAAACATGTCATTGTCCAGATTCCTGTCGGTGATTGTTGGCAGGCGCACGGCGTTCCTCGCGGCGCTGGGTCTTGTCGTGGCGCTCGTGCTGCTTGGCACCTACCTGATGCCGCCTCGCTACACCGCCAGCGCTCAGGTGATGGTGGAGGGCCGGTCGCCGGCCGCGGCCATGCCGACCATTTCCAGCCACCTGGCGACCGAAGCGGAACTCCTGGTGAGCGAACGCGTGTCGGCCTCGGCGCTGCGGCTGTTGGGTCTTGACAAGGACCCGGCGCTGAAGAAGAAGTGGACTGACGCAACCGGTGGCCGCGGGGATTTCGACGCCTGGGCGGCCGAGCAGCTGCTGGACAAGCTCGACGTCAAGCCGTCCCGCGACTCGAACATTCTCACCATCGCCTATTCCTCGCCCGATCCAGACGTCGCTGCCAAAACCGTGAATGCGTTCCTCAAGGCCTATGTGGACACGACCCACCAGATCCGGGAGGAATCAGCGGCCCAGACCACCGATTCATTTGGCGGCCGCACGAAGAACCTGAAGACTGCGCTGGCGCAGGCCGAAGAAGCGCTGGCCCGCTTCCAGCGCGAGAATGGCGTCGCCTTTACCGACGAACGGCTCGACATCGAGAACCTCCGGTTGGCGGACCTCAACACGCAGCTGGTCCTCGTGCAATCCGCCGCGGCGCAAGCCGCCGGCCGCCAGAGGCAGGCGGCCGTCAACCAGTCGGGCATGGAGGAAGTGCTCAGGGACCCGCTCGTTGCATCGCTGAGTGGCGAGTTGGCGCGGCAAGAATCACGGCTTGTGGAGCTTCGCACGAGAGCCGGCGAGCAGCATCCGGCGGTCGTCGAGCAGCGCGACACCCTGAGAGCCCTGAGATCGCGGCTCGACGCCGCCACCTCACGTGCTTCATCCTCCATCGGCGTGGAAAGCAGGATTGCCGCGGAACGGGCCGGCTCGCTCCAGGCGGCGCTGGATGCCCAGCGGGCCAAGGTCATGCAGACGAAGGTGCTGCGCGACCAGGCCCGCAGGCTGCAGCAGGACCTGGAACTGGCTCGCAGGGCCTACGACGCGGCCGTGATCCGGGCCAGCGAAACCGCGCTGGAAAGCGGCTCGTCGCGCGGTAACGTGTCGGTGGTCAAGGTCGCCACCGTCCCTGGCAAGCCCGCGTCGCCACGGCCCATGGTCAACCTCGTCGCCTCGATCGTCATGGGATTGCTGGCCGCGGTGGCTGCGGCGTTCTGGCGCGAATCGCGCGACCGCCGGCTGCGACTGGACCAGGAGGTGTACGACATGCTCGAGCAACCGCTGCTTGGCGTCCTGTCGAGCGGCCGGCCCGCCGTTGCGACTCGCAGGCTGGCCATCCACTGACGGTGACACGATGAACGACCTCACGCATGGCCTCCAGAACCT
>DATILF010000203.1:0-7196 GCA_035476755.1 Ramlibacter sp. | reverse complement strand
GTGGACGCGGTGCTGGGCATCGTGCTGCACGGCAGCTTCTACTGCACCATCGCCGCCGGCCGGCGCTGGATCGAGGGCCAGCACGCGGGCAACGTGATCAGCACTGTGTCGGCGCCGGTGATCACCGGCCAGGCCTTCACCGCCGCCTCGGCGGCCGCCAAGGCGGGCGTGCTGGCCATGACGCGCAGCCTGGCGGTGGAATGGGGCCCCAAGGGCATCCGCCTCAATTGCGTGGCGCCCGGCCTGTTCCCCACCGAGGGCGCCTGGGAGCGCCTGTATCCGCCGGGCAGCCAGGTGGAGCCGCAGGAACGCGGCGTGCCGCTGCGCCGCTTCGGCGAGCACACCGAACTCTGCGACCTGTACGCCTACCTGGCCGCGGACGGCTCCGGCTACATCACCGGCGACCTGATCGTGATCGACGGCGGCCGCTGGATGCAGGGCGCCGGCGGGCCCACGTTCCGCGCGATGCAGGACTGGGATGACGCGCAATGGGACGCGATGCGCAAGAAGTAGGCCGATTTCACTCCCTCCCCCTCTGGGGGAGGGAGCAAAACAGACAGGAGACACACCCATGGACAAAAGCCTCAGCGAAGGCCCTCTTAATCTCAAAGACAAGACCGCCGTGGTCACCGGCGCCGGCGCCGGCATCGGCCAGGCCATCGCGGAGCTGTTTGCCCGCGCGGGCGCACGCGTCGTCGTCGCCGACATCAATGTCGACGCCGCCGAAGGCACGGCGCAAGCCATTCGCGAAAGCGGCGGCCAAGCGATCTCGGCCGCAGCCGACGTATCGCAGGACACACAGGTGGCGGCGATGCTCGATCGTGCGATCAGCGAATTTGGCAGCCTCGACATCCTGGTCAACAACGCCGCCATTTTCCCCAAGAAGCCGTTCCTGGAAGTGGACGCGGCGTTCTGGGACAAGCTGCACGCGGTCAACCTGCGCGGCACCTTCCTGTGCCTGCGCGAAGCCATCCGGCGCATGCAGGCGCAGGGCCGCGGCGGCGCCATCGTCAACATCTCGTCGGTGTCGTCGATGCAAGCGGTGGTCTATCACAACGCGACGTACAACGCCTCCAAGGCTGGCGTGAACAGCCTGACCAAGACGACGGCGTTGGAGTTCGCTGCCGACGGCATCCGCGTGAATGCCGTGTTGCCCGGCGGTGTGCTCACCCCCGGCGCGAAGGCGGCCGGCGGCAACATCGAGCTGAAGGGCCCCATCATGGGCCCGGGCCGCATCCCGCTGGGCAAGATGGGCGACCCGGAGGACATCGCCATGGCGGCCCTCTTCTTCGCCAGCCCGGCGTCGCGCCTCATCACCGGCCAGTTGCTGGCGGTGGACGGCGGCTTCCAGGTCAGCTGATCGCACGACCGCGATGAACGCCCCCGAGTGGTTCGACTGGGCCGTGCGCCAGCCACGCCGCTCGCACTTCGCCGACGCCGGCGGCACGCGCATTCACTACGTTTCCTGGAACGCGGACGAACGGGACAAGCCCGGCCTGCTGTTCCTGCACGGCTACCTGGGCCACAGTGGCTGGTGGAATTTCATCGCACCCTTCTTCACCGAGCGCTTTCGCGTGTTCGCGCTCGACTTCAGCGGCATGGGCGACAGCCAGGCGCGCGCGGACTACAGCACCGACAGCTTTGTTTCCGACATCGAAGCGGTGATGCGGGATGCCGGCATCGCGCCGGGCATCGCGGTGGGCCACAGCTTCGGCGGCTCGCGGCTGCTGCAGGCCTGTACCCTGATCCCGGGCGCGATCCGCCGGGCCATCGTGCTCGACTCGTACTTTCGCCTGGGCAGCGACGAGGCCCTGCCTCGGTCCGACAGGCGCCCGGCGCCACGCCCGTACCCGGATGAAGCCACGGGCATCGCCCGGTTCCGCCTGCTGCCGGCGCAGGACTGCCCGCCCTGGATGAACGACTACGTGGCACGGCAATCGCTGCGCCAGACCGACGCCGGCTGGACCTGGCGCTTCGATCCGCTGCTGCGCCAGTTGCCGCCGCCCGAGGGCGACGCGCGCATGCTGGCCCGCATCACCATTCCGGTGGACTACGTTCATGCCGAGCGCAGCGCGATCGTCAGCACCGATCGCGCACGCCGCATCGTGGCCGCCATCCCGGGCGCACGCGGCCCCGTTTCGCTCGTGCGCGCCGGCCACCACCTGATGCTGGACCAGCCGCTGGCGCTGGTCGCCGCGCTGCGCGCATTGCTGGCCTGACCGCCCAACCCCATCGAGCACCACCATGCAACGAATCGACCTGCGCATCGACGTGAGCCACGCTACCCGGCATCCGGGCCGCCACGAGATCGCGATGACGGCCTGGTTGCCACCCGCGCAGGCTTTGGGTCCGCGCCCGGTGGTGATGTTCGCGTCGCCCGGGGGCGGCTACACCCGCCATTACTACGACCTGCGGTTCCCCGGCCATGAGGGCTACAGCCAGGCGCAGGCGCATGTGCGGGATGGATTCATCTTCGTCGCCTATGACCACCTGGGCGTGGGCGACAGCTCCACCGAACGGCTTCGCGACTACACCGTGCCCGACCTCGCCGCCGCCAACCATGCCGCCGTGGTGGAAGTCGCCGATCGACTGGTGAACGGGCGCCTGAGCGACACGCTGCCGCCGCTGCCCGGCCTGGCCCGCATCGGCATGGGCCAATCGATGGGCGGCTGCGTCACCGTCGTCATGCAGGGGCGGCACGCCACTTTCGATGCCATCGCCCCACTGGGCTACAGCGCGATCCACACGGTCCTGCCGCAGCGCGACGCGGCCGAGCAGCAGCGCGGGCGGGATCATCACGCCCACATCGGCGGCCGGCCGGTCGCCGACATTTCGGTGCAAGAGGCCAGCGAAGGCGTGGTCGATTTCGTCTATCCCTTTCACTGGGAAGACGTGCCGGCGGACATCCTCGCGGCCGACATGTCCGGCGGCTACCCGCTGCGCCAGACCGCGCCCGCCTGGGGCAGCCTGACGGTGCCGCCTTGCGCGGTGACGATGATGACGCCGGGCGTGATCGCCGCCGAAGCGGCCGCCGTGCGCGTACCGGTGCTGGTGGCCGTCGGCGAACGCGACGTGTGTCCCGAGCCCCATGCCGAGCCATCGGCGTACAAGGGCTCCCAGGACGTGAGCCTGTTCGTCGTGCCGCGCATGGCGCACATGCACAACTTTGCCTCGACGCGCAAGCTGCTGTGGTCGCGCATCGCGGCCTGGTCCCGGCGCGTCGCCGCGAACGTCTGAGATGCACGACGCGCACCGCGTTGACGCTGCCGCCTGGCACCTCGATGTGGCGCTGGGAGACCTGTTGTCGAGGGCAGCGGGCGCGCGCCCTTCCACGCCGCTGCACTTCCACCTGGAGCGCGGTGCCCTCACCACAACCACCGGCGAGGTGGCGGCGGCGGGCCGGCGGCTTGCGCGCGGCCTGCAGGCGCTGGGGCTGCGGCGAGGCGACGCCTTCGCCATCCAGCTGCCCACGGCGCCGGAAACCGCCGCGCTGTACCTGGCCGTGCTGGAGATCGGCGCCGTCATTGTCCCCATCGTGCACATCTACGGCCCGGCGGAGGTCGGCTTCATCCTGCGCGAATCGAAGGCGCGTTTCCTGGCCGTGCCGGACCGCTGGCGCGGCATCGACTTCCTCGCGAAGGTCGAAGCCTTGGGCTCGACACCGCACCTGGAGCGGGTGATCGTGGTGGGAAAGCAGACGCCAACGGGCGGTATCACGCTGGGCGCCGTCGAGGCGCTGGGCGTGACAGCGCACGACAGCCCCGGCGCGGCATCGCACCCCGACGATGTCTGCCTGCTGCTCTACACCTCCGGCACGACCGCCGCGCCCAAGGGGGTGCAGCACACCCACCGCACCGTCGGCGCCGAATGGCTGATTCCCTTCGTGGATGGCGACGGCCCCTACCTCACGCCGTTTCCCGCCGGCCACATCGCGGGCTTCAACTTCCTGCTGCGGCCGTTCGTCACCGGCACCGAGATGGTCTTCATGGACCGCTGGGACGCGGGCCTCGCGGCCGAACTGGTGGCGCGCCACCAGGTGCGCCTGTCCGGCGGCACGCCTTTTCACCTGCTCGGGCTGCTCGACGCCGCCCGCTTGGGTGGCCATCGCCTGTCGTCGCTGGCGGGGTTCAGCCTGGGCGGCACCGGCGTGCAGCCCGAACACGTGGAATGCGCCGACCGCGCGGGCTTCGCCGGCAGCCGCAGCTATGGCCTGACCGAGCATTCGACGGTGAGCGTCGGCTGGCGCGACATGCCGCTCGCGCAGCGAGCCCGCACCGATGGCCGGGTGCAGCCGGGCAGCCAGGTGCGCATCGTGGACGACCTCGATCGCGATCTGCCGATCGGCCGCGAGGGCGACATCCTGGTGCGCGGCCCGGAGCTCTTCATCGGGTACACCGACCCGGCGCTGACCGCGCAGGCCTTCACCCCGGACGGGTGGTTTCGCACTGGTGACATCGGCCGCATGGACAGCCAGGGTTGCCTCACCATCACCGATCGCAAGAAGGACATCGTGATCCGCGGCGGCGAGAACATCTCGTCGCAGGAAGTCGAGCGTGTGCTGGCCACCCATCCGGCCGTGCGCGACGCGGCAGTGGTCGCCATGCCCGATGCGCGCTACGGCGAAAAAGTCTGCGCCTTCGTCGTGACGCAGGGCGGGCACGGACTGAGCCTGGACGAGGTGCAACGGCACTTCGCGGCGGCCGGCGTGGCCCGGCAGAAAACCCCGGAAGCCCTCTTCGTCGTCGATGAATTTCCCCGCACCGCGTCAGGCAAGGTCAAAAAAGCAGAACTGAGGCAAAGGCTCGCCGGGGCTGCCCCCTGAAGCGCCACCGGCCTCGCCATCCCGAGCATCGCCCCCCATCCCCACCCATTCCAACACCAAGGAGATCTGGATGAAAGAAGCAAAGACACCCGGCACCCCCCCGCTGGAGCGGCGCGCGCTTCTGGCGACCTTGCTCGCCACCGGCCTGGCCCCTGCGTGGGCCGCGCGCCCGGATGCGATCGTGCTCGGGCAGACGCTGTCCATCGGCGCCGGCGCGGACGGATCGGCCGCCCGCGTCATCGATGGCACCAAGGCCTGCATCGGCGCCGTCAATGCACGCGGCGGCGTGAACGGGCGGATGATCGAGCTGGTGACCCTGGACGGCGCGGACGCGGCGGCCCATGCCAAGAACGCGCGCGCCCTGGTGGCCGAGCACGGCGCCGTGGCCCTGCTCAATTGCACGGGCGATGCCGCCTGCGCCGCGATCGCCAAAGTGGCCCGCGAACTGTACGTGCCGTTCGTCGGGCCGATGTCCAGCTCGCGCGAGCTGCTGCGCAGCCGCAGCCGCTACCATTTCCCGATCCGGGCAACCAACGACAAGCAGGCCGAAGCCCTCAGCCGCCAGATGCGCTCCATGGGAGTGAGCCGCGCCGCCATCCTGACCGACCAGACGGGGCCGAGCGAGCGCGCCGAAAGCCTCAAGCCGCTGCTGGACGCGGACCGCATCTCGAGCACCCTGCTGCGCATCGACCCGGCCAACCCGGCCACGTTCGAAGCCGCGGTGAAGGCCCTGGGCGCCACGCAATTCCACGCCGTGGTGGTGGACCTGCTGCCCCAGACGATCGACAAGCTGTCGGAGAAGGGGCTGACCGACCGGCCCGAGTGGCCGCGCATGCTCACTTCCTTTGCCAGCATCGGCCTGGTCGGCCTGAGCGGCGCGTTCCCCGGGCGCGTCATCGGCTTTGCCAGTGTCGTTCCGCACCCCGAATCCGTGGCGTCCACGCTGACGCAGGAACTGCATCGCAACGCCGAAAAATACAGCACCGGCTACGCCATCAACTTCGAAGGCATGGAGGCCTACCTGAACGCGCGCGTCTGCGTGGAGGGGCTGCGGCGCATCACCGGCCGGCCCGACGCGGCCAAGCTGACCGACTCGCTCGAAAAACTCGAACGGGTCGATTTCGGTGGATTCACCGTCTCGTTTGCCGGCGGGCGCGAGACGGGATCGGACTGGGTGGATGTGGGCGTTCGCTCGCGCCAGGGCTACTACCTGAAGTGACCGGAGCCCGTTCAGGCCATGGCCAAGGGTGAACGCGCCATCCTGTTCGCTACGGGAAACGTGACGCCGGTCAGCTCACCCGACAGCTCCCACAAGTCCGCCGCGACGGACGGGTTCAAGGCCCGGCGGGCCACCCTCGCCATCGCCGGCGCGCCCTTCATTTCACCCAGGCCATCGGGCCCGTACAACGTTGCCGGCCTGGCGTCGGGCGAAGTCGCGGCATACAGCGTGGGCAGGGCGCCCGCAGCGGCGTCCTGGCTGAAAAACGGACCCGCCAGTTCGGCCACGCAGCGCTGCCAGTTCCAGCTCCAGCCGTTCGAACGGGGACCGTTGGTGAACAGGTCGGTGCGCGCCCAGCCGGGGTGGGCCGCATTGCTCATCAGGCCCCAGCCGGCCGCATCGCTTCGGCGCTGCAACTCGAAGGCGAACATGAGCATGGCGAGCTTGGACTGCCCATAGGCCTTCCAGGGCCTGTAGGCCGTGCCCTGGAAGTCGCCCAGATCGATGACGCCCTGGCGGTGGGCCACGCTGCTCAGGCTGACCACGCGGGGCTGCGCGCTGCGCTGCAGCAGCGGCAGCAGCCGGGCGGTCAACGCGAAGTGGCCCAGGTAGTTCGTGCCGATCTGCATCTCGAAGCCGTCCTGCGTGACCTTGCGCACGGGCAGCGCCATCACGCCGGCGTTGTTGATCAGCATGTCCACCGGCCGACGTTCCGAACCCACCTTGGCGGCGAACGCCTCGACCGAGGCCAGGCTGGCCAGATCCAGGGCCTCGAAGCGGACATGGGCGCGCCGGTGCACCGCGCTGATGCGGTTCACGGCATCCCAGCCTTTGGCGGCGTTGCGGCCCGTCACGATCACGCGCGCGTTCGCCCCGGCCAGCGCCAGCGCGGTCTCGTACCCCAGGCCGCCGGTCGCGCCCGTGATGACCGCCGTGCGGCCGCCCTGGTCAGGAATGTCCTCAGCCTTCATCGTTCACCCACCGTACGAAGCGTTGCAGGGGATAGAAGCCGTCGTGCGAGAGCCCCGTCTCGAACATGACGGCCTGGCCCAGGGCCACGACGCGCTGCACGCCCGCCGCCGCCAGGGCGTTGCGCAGGCCGGCCTTGCGCGAGGGGGGATACACGCCCACGGTCTGCGTGGCCACGTTGGCGCG
>DATILF010000202.1:0-2045 GCA_035476755.1 Ramlibacter sp. | reverse complement strand
CAGGTCCGCCGTCGTGATGGCGACCTTCGCGTCAGGGTCGTTGATGTAGTGCTTGAGCTCTTCGGCCCGGTTCATCGGGTTCACGGGCACCACCACCGCATTGGCCCGCAGGATGCCGAAATGCGCGACGACCAGCTGCGGGCAGTTCTGCATGTCGAGCATCACGCGGTCGCCCTTCTTCACGCCCAGCGCATGCAGCCGCGCCGCCAGCCTCTCGGCCTGGCTGACCAGTTGCGTGTAGGTGAGGATGCGCCCGAAAAAGATCAGCGCGGGTTTGTCGGGGTAGCGACGCGCGCTGATGGCGAGGTTGTCCCAAAGCGAGGTGGTGGGCGGATGGATGGCATGGGGCAGGCGCCTGGGCCAGAACTTGTGGTGCGGACGGAGCATGGGGCCAGCCTAGCGGCGCCCATGTTGCATCGCATCAGGGATGGCCCGAACAGGGTCACGCGCGCGACCCGAAACACGCCACGGCGGTGCATGTTCTGCACCGTCATCCACCAGAACACCCCCAAATTGGTGCGCAATGCTTGTATACCAGCGGCACGGAATGTGCTAGTCTATTCAAAACATGGCCACCTCCTCCGACATCAGCGACCGCATCCTCGAAGCCGTGATGGCGCGCAAGCTCGAACCCGGCTCGCGCCTGGGCGAGCAGCAGCTGGCGATGCTGTTCGACTGCAGCCGCACCATCGTGCGCGAGGCCCTGATGCGGCTGGCCGCGCGCGGCATCGTCACCGTGAGCGCACGGCGCGGCTGGTACGTGATCGAACCCTCGCAGGACGAAGCCCGTGAGGCGTTCGAGGCGCGCCGCGTCATCGAAACCGGCCTGATCCGCAGCAGCGGCAAGGTGGACAAGGCCGCCCTGCAACGGCTGCGCGCCCACCTCACGCGGCAGAAGGCCTCGCTCAAGGGCGACGACGTGGGTGCCCGCAGCTTCCTGCTGGGCGACTTCCACGTGTGCCTGGCCGAGTGCCTGGGCAACTCGCTGCTGGCCGAGACGCTGCGCGACTTCACCGCGCGCACCACCCTCATCGCGATGCGCTACCAGTCGCCGGAAGACGCGGCCAAATCCTGCCTGGAACATGTGGACATCGTCGCCGCCCTGGAGGCCGGCGACCTGCCCCGCGCCGAGCAATTGATGGCCGCCCACATCGGCAGCCTGCAGGTGACGCTGCGGGTGCCCGGCGAAGCCGACCCGCTGGCGCGCCTGCGCGACGCCCTGGCGCCGTTGCCGACCAGCAAGGCACAAGACTTGCATACAAGTGAATCACCCACCGCCCGCAAGAAGCGGGCAAACCGTTCGACCTACCTAGGAGAAGTGCTATGAACACCAGCAAGCGCCGCTTTGCCATCACCCTGGCCGCCACGGCCTTTGCACTGGCCGCCGGCAGCGCGCAGGCGCAGACCGCGCTCGACGACATCCTGAAGGCCAAGGAGATCAAGATCGCGATCCCCACGGACTTCCCGCCCTACGGCTTCGTCGGCACCGACCTGAAGCCGCAAGGCCTGGACATCGACATGGCCAACTACATCGGCGCCAAGCTCGGCGTGAAGGTGGAGTTGCTGTCCGTCTCCAGCGCCAACCGCATTGCCTACCTGCAGACGAAGAAGGCCGACCTGGTGATCTCCACCCTGGGCAAGAACCCCGAGCGCGAAAAGGTGGTGGACTTCACGGCCGCGTACTCGCCCTTCTTCATCGCGGTGTTCGGCCCCAAGACCGTGGCGGTGAAGGCCCCCGCCGACCTGTCCGGCAAGTCGATCTCCGTCACTCGCGGCTCCGTCGATGACATGGAGCTGACCAAGGTGGCCCCGGCCAACGCCGAGCTGCGCCGCTTCGAGGACAACAACTCCACGGTGTCCGCCTTCGTCGCCGGCCAGACGCAGCTGGTCGCCACCAGCGCGCAGGTGGCCGGCGCCCTGATGGCCAAGAGCCCGCAGCTGGGCACCGAGTTCAAGTTCGTGCTGAAGGAATCCCCCAATTTCATCGGCGTGGGCAAGGGCGAGGACAAGCTGCGCCTGAAGGTCAACGAGATCCTGGCCGAAGC
>DATILF010000201.1:0-6124 GCA_035476755.1 Ramlibacter sp. | reverse complement strand
TCATGCCGTCGCAGCCGGGCATGTCGGCCGTCGCGGCGGCTGGCGCACCAGCGGCCGTCAGGCGCGGGCAGGCGTACGACGCTGTGGCCCATTGCGCGAACAACAGGACCAACGTCAGCCAGACCGCCCACGGGCGCAACGTGCGCCTCGTCATCGCCATGCCCTAGTCTAGGCCTTCGGAGCGCCGCTGGTTTGATCCATGCCAATGGCGCTGGCGCTGTCGTGAAAAAAATGTCGTCGCAGTGCAGGTGCCACGGCCGCGTGGGCGAGCGGGGTGCGCTGCCTACAATGAACGCATTCACGCCAACGAGCGCGCCAGCATGTCGACCCCAGCGATCACGGCCCCCGATCTGACCCACATCACGCCGCGCGAGAAGGCCGAGCTGCTGGCCCAGGCGCTGCCCTACATCCGCAGGTTCCACGGCAAGACGTTGGTCATCAAGTACGGCGGCAACGCCATGACCGACCCGGCCCTGCAGGCCGACTTCGCCGAAGACGTGGTGCTGCTCAAGCTGGTCGGCATGAACCCGGTGGTGGTCCATGGCGGCGGCCCCCAGATCGAGGCCGCGCTCGGCCGGCTGGGCAAGAAGGGTGAATTCATCCAGGGCATGCGCGTGACCGACGCCGAGACCATGGAAGTGGTGGAGTGGGTGCTGGCCGGCGAGGTGCAGCAGGACATCGTGGGCCTGATCAACCAGGCCGGCGGCAAGGCCGTGGGCCTGACCGGGCGCGACGGCGGCCTGATCCGCGCCCAGAAGCTGAAAATGGTGGACAACAACGACCCGAGCAAGGAACACGACGTGGGCCAGGTGGGCGACATCGTTTCCATCGATCCCAGCGTGGTGAAGGCGCTGCAGGACGACCAGTTCATCCCGGTCATCTCCCCCATCGGCTTCGGCGAGAACAACGAGAGCTACAACATCAACGCCGACGTGGTGGCGAGCAAGCTGGCCACCGTGCTGAAGGCCGAAAAGCTGGTGCTGCTCACCAACACCACGGGCGTGCTGGACAAGTCGGGCAAGCTGCTCACCGACCTGACGGCCCGCGAGATCGACGAACTCTTCGCCGATGGCACCATTTCCGGCGGCATGCTGCCCAAGATCAGCGGTGCGCTCGATGCCGCCAAGAGCGGCGTGAATTCCGTCCACATCATCGACGGGCGGGTGCCCCACGCCATGCTGCTCGAAATCCTCACCGATCAGGCTTACGGCACCATGATCCGTTCACACTGAATCTCCTGCTCACGCCATTTCCATGAGACTCCTCCTGGTCGAAGATGACGTGATGGTGGCCAGCGGGATCAAGCTGGGGCTGGCCGACGCCGGCTATGCGGTGGACTGGGTGGGCAATGGCGAGCGAGCGGAGGAAGTGCTCAAGACCGAATTGTTCGACGCCGCCATCATCGACATCGGCCTGCCGAAGATGGACGGCCTGGAGCTGACCAGGCGGTTGCGCCATCCCGACATGGCGAGCCACGGCATGCCGGTGCTGATCCTCACCGCGCGCGACGCGCTGCACGACCGGGTGCAGGGGCTTGACCTGGGCGCCGACGATTACATGATCAAGCCGTTCGAGCTGCCGGAGCTGCTGGCGCGGCTGCGCGCGCTCCTGCGGCGTTCGCAGGCCGCCACCACGGCGGTGCTGAGCTTCGGCCCGATCGAGCTGGACACCGCCAACCGCCGCGCCTGCGCGCGCCACGACGGCGAGGCCGCGCCGATCGAGCTGGGCCCGCGCGAGTGGACGGTGCTGGAGTACCTGCTGATCAATGCCCCCAAGCCCGCCAGCAAGGACAAGCTGCTGCAGGCGCTCACCGGCTGGGACAAGGAGATCACGCTCAACGCCGTCGAGGTGTACATCTCGCGGCTGCGCGGCAAGCTCGAACCGCACGGCGTGACGCTGCGATCCATTCGCGGGTTCGGCTACCGGCTGGAACTGAGTGAAGCCGGCGGGTAGTGAAAACGCCATTCGCCGACACCGGGGCGGGCGGCCGCAAGCGTGGCGACCTGCTTCGCATGAGCTCGGCGCTGCGCCATCGCCTGCTGGTGATGCTGATCGCGCCGCTCGTCTTGCTGGCGCTCCTGAATGCCTGGTTCGATTACCGATCCGCCGACAACGTGGCGCTGCAGCAAGACCAGCGCCTGCTGGCCCTGGTGCCGCTGCTGGCGGATTCGATCATTGCCGAAGGCGCGCGCCGCGCCGACCCGCCGGTGCTGCTGCTCGCCCCCGCGGTGGAGGAATTTCTGACGGCGGCGCCAGCCAGCGCGGCTTACGCCATCCTCGACCCCGACGGCAAGGTGCTGCACGGCGAGGAGTGGCTCGCGGGGCTTCCGCTGGCCACGCTGGAGCCCGAGTTCCACAGCGAGGAGAACGGCGGCATCACCTGGCGCATCGCGCGGCAGCGCCAGCAGACCGTGCTGGGCGAGGTGGTGATCGCCATCGCCGACGGGTCCGATCCGCGCCAGCAGTGGGCGCGCTCCATCCTGTTCAAGGTACTGCTGCCCAATCTCGTGCTCGTGACCGCCGCGGCCTTCGCCGTGGGCTGGGCCGTCAAGCGGGCGTTGCGTCCGCTGCTGGAACTGCGGGAGGCGGTGGAGCGCCGCTCGCCGCGCGATTTGACCGCCATCGATGAAGACGCGTCGCCCGAAGAAGTGCGGCCGCTGGTGAATTCGCTCAATCGACTGTTCGGCATGGTGAACGCGCAGGCCGAGAGCCAGCGTCGATTCATTGCCGATGCGGCCCACCAGCTGCGCACGCCGCTGGCGGGCCTGCAGGCGCAGGTGGAGGCCTGGGCGCAGGCCGCCAATGCGAGTCCGGCGGGCGAGGGTACGGTGACCCTGCGCACCGACCAGGTGAACAAGCTGCGCGGGGCTACCCGCAGGACCTCCCAGCTCGCCAACCAGCTGCTCGCCTTGTCGCGCGCCGATGCGCGGACCATCCAGGCCCAGCCGATGCAGCTGGTGGACCTGCGGGCCTTGAGCGGCGACCTGCTGGAGACCCATCTGGATGCGGCCACCGCCAAGCGCATCGACCTGGGCCTGGACGCGCAGCCGGTGCGCGTCCTCGGCCACGAGTGGCTGCTGCGGGAACTGCTGGGTAACCTGGTGGACAATGCGGTGAAGTACACGCCCGACGGTGGCACCATCACTATCCGCTGCGGCAGGCGCGAGGGCGGCGTCTTCCTGGAGGTGGAGGACGACGGCCCCGGCATCGCGCCCGGCGAACGTGATCGCGTGCTCGAACGCTTCTATCGCATGCAAGGCACCCAGGGCGAAGGCAACGGGCTGGGGCTGGCCATTGCCGATGAAATCGCGCGCGTGCACCACAGCCACCTGGAATTGCAGGCGGGGGCCGGCGGGCGCGGGCTGCGGGTGTCGCTGCTGTTCCCGGGGTAAGCGCGCACTTGGTCCGCAAGCCGCGAAAGGCCGCGCCGGCGTTGGCGAAAACCCCTACCTCTCGGTGTGCGAGAATCAATTCAACACACCTCTTTCAAACTATGTCCGACGCCGACTTCGCCAGTCCTGCTTCCACCGATGCCGCGGAGACGGCGGCACCGGTGCGCAAGCGCCCGAAGCCTGGCGAGCGCCGCGTGCAGATCCTGCAGGCCCTGGCCACAATGCTGGAACAGCCCGGGGCCGAACGCATCACCACTGCCGCGCTGGCCGCGCGCCTGGACGTGAGCGAAGCCGCGCTGTACCGGCACTTCGCCAGCAAGGCGCAGATGTTCGAGGGCCTCATCGAATTCATCGAGCAGAGCGTCTTTACCCTCATCAACCAGATCATGGAGCGCGAGGCCGCCGGCAGCCCGCAGGCCGCCAAGGTGGTGGTCATGCTGGTCCAGTTCGCCGAGAAGAACCCGGGCATGACCCGCGTGATGGTGGGCGACGCACTGGTGTTCGAGAACGAGCGCCTGCAGCAGCGCATGAATCAGTTCTTCGACAAGATCGAATCCACGCTCAAGCAAAGCCTGCGCGGCGCGGCGGCTGGCGACGCGTCGGCCACACCCACCTTGGACGCGCAGGTGCGCGCCTCCATGCTCACCGCTTTCGTGGTGGGCCGGCTGCAGCGCTTTGCCCGCTCCGGCTTCAAGCGCGTGCCATCGGAGCACCTGGACGCCAGCCTGGCGCGGATGCTCTAAGCTCGCCGTTGTCGCCGGGCCGGTGCCCGGTCTCTTCGTTTTTCATGCTCAGAATCCGCGTGGCCGAGGCTGACGTGGTGCTGCATCCGAGCGGCGCCGCGTTGCTGTCGGCTGAACAGACCCTGCTCGTCGCCGATGCGCATGTCGGCAAGGCTGTAAGCTTTCGCAAGCTCGGCGTGCCGGTGCCCAGTGGCACGACCACGGAAACCCTCGACGCGCTCTCGGCCGTGATCGAGGCGACGCGCGCCAGGCATGTGGTGTTCCTGGGGGACTTCCTCCACTCCCGCCATTCGCACGCCGCCGGCACGATGGCCGCGCTGGCCGCCTGGCGGGCGAAGCACGCGCGGTTGCAGCTCACGCTGGTGCGCGGCAACCATGACGATCGCGCCGGGGACCCGCCCGCATCGCTGGATATCACCGTGGTGGACGAGCCGCTGCGCATGGGGCCGTTCGCGCTGTGCCACCATCCGCGCCCCGTGCCCGGCGCCTATGTGCTGGCGGGCCACTGGCACCCGTGCATCAGCGTGGGAGGGCGGGCATTCGAGCGCCTGCGCCTGCCGTGTTTCTGGCTGGGGGACGACACGGGCGCGCTGCCGCGGAACGCCGTGGGCGTGTTGCCGGCTTTTGGCAGTTTCACCGGCATGCACCGCATCGAGCCGCGCGCCGGCGACCGCATCTTCCCGGTCGCAGGGGACGTGGTTCGCGCCATACCGGCGCTGCCGGTGGTTTGATACGGTAAGCTTCTTTGCCGAGCAAGGGCTGTTCACCCTGACATGCATGACAGGAATTTCCTATCCCGCCAGAATCAGATCCGCGGCCTTCTCCGCCACCATCACCACCGACGCGTGCGTGTTGGCACCGGGCACCGTCGGCATCACTGATGCGTCCACCACGCGCAGGCCGGTCACGCCGTTGACGCGCAGCTGCGAATCGACCACGGCCTCGCCGTCGCTGCCCATGCGGCAGGTGCCCACGGGATGTTGGCAGACCACGCAACCGTTGCGGATGTATTCGTCCAGCGCCTCGTCGCTGTCGGCAGCGCTGCCGGGCAGCAGTTCCGCGCCCGTCAGCTCACCTTGCTCGCCGGCGCGGTAGATGCGCCGCGCCTCGCGGATGCCGCGCCGCAGTGTCGCGAAATCGCGCTCGTCGGCCAGCAGGTTCAGCGCCACCTTGGGTTTGTCCTGCGGATCGGCCGAACGCAGGCTGACCCGGCCGCGGCTGTACGGCCGCAACTGGCAGATGCCGACCGAGAACACATGCGGCTTGCGTTTGGAGAATCCCGGCCACCACACATCCGCATCGAAGCGGATGGGATTGCACATGATCTGCACGTCCGGTCGATCGGCCTCAGGATCGGTGCGCGCCACGATATTGCAGCTGTTGATCTGGGTGGCGAAGGCGCCACCCGCACCCACGGCCCACTGGGCCGCCCAGCGCAACGCCCGGTCGGCTCGCAGCTCGCGCAGGAAGGTGACGGGTTGCGTCGCCTCGAACTCCATCATCACGGTGGGGTGCTCGGAGAGGTTCCCGCCGACGCCCGCGCGATCGGCTTCCACCCGGATACCCAGGGCCCGCAATTCATCCGCGGGGCCGATGCCCGAGAGCATCAGCAACTGGGGCGAGTTGTACGCGCCGCCACAGAGGATCACCTCGCGCGTGGCCGTGGCTTGCTGCAGCCGGCCCTCGCGCACGAATTCCACGCCGGTGGCCCGCCCGTGCTTCATCAGGACACGCTGCGTCTGGGCATGGGTGTACACGGTGAGGTTGGGGCGATGCAGCACGGGCTTGAGATAGGCCGTCGCTGAGCTGACGCGGCGCCCACGCCGGTCGATCGTGGTTTCGCCGCGGGCAAAACCTTCGGGTTGCGCGCCGCCAATGTCGTCCGTCACCGTCGCACCCAGTGCGCGCGCGGCATCCACCAGGGGCGCATGCAGTACCTGCGGCGCGCTGATCGGGCTGACATGCATGGGGCCGCTGTCGCCGTGCCAA
>DATILF010000200.1:0-9219 GCA_035476755.1 Ramlibacter sp. | reverse complement strand
GTGCTGGGGCTGTACTCCAACATCGCCATCGCCTGGATGATGGCCGTGGTGGCGGACCTGGTGATCAACAAGCCGCTGGGGCTGTCGCCACCCGGCATCGAGTTCAAGCGCGCCTATCTCTATGACATCAATCCCGTGGGGGTCGGCGCCATGGCGCTGGCGTCCGCGCTGTCGATCTCGGCGCATCTGGGTGTCTTCGGCGCCACGGCGCAGGCCTTTTCCGCCGTGATCGCGCTGGGCGTGGCCTTCGTCACGGCCCCGCTGATCGCGTGGTGGACCCAGGGCAAGTACTACATCGCGCGCGAAGGGGAAGGGAGCCGCCCGGCGGGCGCCTACCAGGAGACCACGCTCAAGCGCTGCGTGATCTGCGAGCGGGAGTACGAGGCGCCCGACATGGCGCACTGCCCGGCCTACCAGGGCCCGATCTGTTCCCTGTGCTGCACTCTGGACGCGCGGTGCGGCGACCTGTGCAAGCCACACGCGAGCCTCTCGTCGCAGTGGTCGTCGGCCCTGCGCTGGGCCTTGCCGCGCCCCGCCTGGCCCTACCTGGACACGGGCCTGGGCCACTTCCTGCTGCTGATGCTGATCATCGTGCCCCTGCTGGCCACGGTGTTCGGGCTGCTGTACCGCCAGGAGGCGCAGGCGGTGGCGCAGATCCTGGATAGCGTGGCCCTGTCGGAAGGCGCATTGCGCTCGGGCTTCCTCAAGGCCTACATGGCGCTGCTGGTGATCGCCGGCATCGTGGCCTGGTGGCTGGTGCTGGCCCACAAGAGCCGGCAGGTGGCGCAGGAAGAATCCAACCGCCAGACCCACCTGCTGATGCGCGAAATCGAATCGCACCGCCAGACCGACGAGGCGCTGCAGACGGCGCGTGTGCTGGCCGAAGAGGCCATGCGAGCCGCCGAGCAGGCCAACCAGGCCAAGAGCCGCTACATCAGCGCCATCAGCCACGAACTGCGCACGCCGCTCAACTCCATCCTGGGCTATGCACAGCTGATGGGCGAGGACACCGGCGTGCCGGCGCACCGCAAGCAGGCCGTGAACGTGATCAAGCGCGGTGGCGAGCATCTGCTGTCGCTGATCGAGGGCACGCTGGACATCGCCCGCATCGAGAGCGGCAAGCTCACGCTCAACGTCAAGCCGATGCGCTTCGCGGACTGCGTGCATGAGATGGCCGGCATGTTCGAGCTGCAGGCGGCGGGCAAGGGCCTGGCCTTCCGGTTCGAGGTCGAGGGCATCCTTCCCGAGGTGGTGCGCGCCGACGAGAAGCGGGTGCGGCAGATCCTGATCAACCTGCTGGGCAACGCCATCAAGTTCACCAGCGAAGGCCAGGTGACGTTGCGCGTGCGCCACCAGCGCGAGATGGCATGGATCGACATCGAGGACACCGGGCCCGGCCTGGCGCCGCAGGAACTGGAGCAGATCTTCGAGCCGTTCGCGCGCGGCGAGAGCGCCAGCCATTCCGCGCCGGGCGCGGGCCTGGGCCTGACCATCGCCAAGATGCTCACCGACCTGATGGGCGGCGAGCTCAAGGTGGTGAGCACGCCCGGTTCCGGTGCCGTGTTCCGCATCAAGCTGTTCCTGCCGGAAGTGAGCAGTCCCGTATCCATCCGCGTGCCGCCACCCGCGCGCCCGAGGCGGGGCTATGCCGGGGCGCGCCGCCTGGTTCTGGTGGTGGACAACGAAGAGGCCGACCGCGACCTGCTGGTGCATTTGCTGGAGCCGCTCGGCTTCGACCTGCGCTGCGCCGCCAGTGGGCATGACGCGCTGGACCTGTTGGCCGCGGGTTTGCGTCCGCACGCCATCCTGATGGATCTGGCCATGCCGGGCATCGATGGCTGGGAGACCATTCGCCGCGTGCGCCGCCTCGGCGAAATGGCGGCGAAGATCGCGGTGGTCTCGGCCAATGCCTTCGACAAAGGCCTGGAAAACGATGCCGGCATCCGCAACGAGGACTTCATCCTCAAGCCCGTGCGGCATGGCGAGTTGCTCGATTGGCTGGAGCGCCAGCTGGGCCTGCAATGGCTCGAGGCGCCGGTGCCGCCCGTCGTGGCCGTGCCGGCGGCAGCGCCCATCTGGGCCTGGCCCGCCCCCGCGGCCATCGCCGCCTTGCAGCAGGTGCTGCAACTCGGCTACTACCGCGGCGTGTTGAACCAGCTCGATGAGATCGAGGTGGCGCAACCGGAATGCGCGGCTTTTGTGGCCACCATGCGCGAGCTGGCGCGCCAGTTCCAGTTCGAGGCCATGAGCCGCCGGCTCGCCGAGGCCGAGGGCAGTGACAAGGAGCCGGTGCCATGAGTGGGCGCTTGATGGATCACACCCTGGACCGCGCCAACAGCGAAGTCGTCTTGATCGTCGATGACGTCCCCGACAACCTGTCGGTGCTGCATGACGCGCTGGACGAGTCGGGCTACACGGTGCTGGTCGCGACCGGCGGCGAGGCCGCCTTGCAGCGCGCCGCCCAGGCCATGCCCGACATCGTGCTGCTGGACGCGATGATGCCCGGCATGGACGGCTTCGAGGTGGCGAAGCGCCTGAAGGCCTCGCCGCACACCGCGCACATCCCGATCATCTTCATGACGGGCCTCACCGAGACCGAGCACCTGGTCGCGGCGCTGGAAGCGGGCGGCGTGGACTACGTCACCAAGCCGATCAAGCCCAAGGAAGTGCTGGCGCGCATGGGCGTGCACATGCAGGGCGCGCGGCAGGCCCGGCAGACGCGCAACGCGCTGGACGCCTTCGGCTATGCCAGCATCACGGTGCGCGCGAGCGACGGCAAGCTGATGTGGCAGACGCCGCTGGCGCGCGAGCTGTTGATGGCCTATTACGGAACGGCCGCGCCCGACACACCCGGCCCGGTCATCGAGTGGCTGCGCAGCCACCTGCAGGATGCCAGGCAGCAGATCGAGCCGCCGCGGCTCACCGCCGAACTGGGCGCGCGCCGCCTCACCTTCCGCCTGCACCAGCAGATCGGCCATGACGACGAGGGCGGCGACTGGCTGATCGTGATGCGCGAGGTCTCGGACAGCGCGGTGATCGAGGCGATGAGCCTCTCGTTCAAGCTCACCGCCCGCGAAGCCGAGGTGCTTTACTGGGTGGTCAAGGGCAAGATCAACCGCGACATCGCCGACATCCTGGGCGCGAGCCCCGCCACGGTGAAGAAACACCTGGAGCGGGTGTTCGCCAAGCTCGGGGTCGAAACCCGCACGGCCGCCGCCGGCATGGCGATGAATCGCATCCGGCAACTGCATCCGCAGTTCGAGGGGTGAGGCGGGGAGCTTGACCCTGAAGCTGTGAGGCTTCCGACCGCGGCCTTGCTGGCGCCGCGGCGTTTGGCTGTGTACTTATCCGTTATCAAGCGGTAATATGAGGCGAAACAGCCCCATGATGGCGCGAGCTTAGGAGGGATCAATGAATAGTCGTGACCGCGACGGCCGATTTGTGCCGCAACTTTATCCGGTGCGCCAGATACTTCGCCATCTGTATTCCGCACGCGACTGCCAGGTTTGTTTGCGGGATGCCACCTAGCGCGCGGCGGGACAGAAAGCCCGTGATGGAACGAGCGCTTGTCGCCCAAGACCTGGACCTGTTATTCCGCGAATGCGGGATGGGAGGTTTTCGGGTGCGGCGCGCATTGCGTTAGGCGTCATGAGGCCCCCATCCCTTGCCGCCAAGAAGGAACGTGAGCAGTACTTGCTTCGCTCCTTCCTAGACAGCGCTGGTCTTGCCGCGGAAGTCGTTGACCCCGACCGGGAGGCGCCGGATTTCGTCCTTCAGTTCGAGGGCCGGCTTGTTGGACTTGAAGTGACTGAGATTTTCATCGCCAATGACGGTGGTCCGATCGAGCCTAGAGCTCGAGAGTCAATTGGAGAACGAATCGCCAAGCTAGCCCGCCGCCGCTACGAACAGCTCGGAGGGAAGCCTGTTCACGTAACCATCGGCCTCACCCTCGGAGGCGAGCTTCGCGATCTGAATCGCTCCGAAACGGCGGAGAAGTTGGCTCGCTTTCTTCTCACTATCGATCCCAAGCCCAATCAATACGTTGCCTGGGAACCTTCCTACGACAGGGATCCGCTGCCACCCGAGGTGCACTATCTCCACATCCTTGGAGTCCCGACGTGGGAGATGGCCCACTGGTACGTACCTCAGTCGGGCTGGGTTGCACCGTTGGAGGAAGAACTTCTTCAAGCGGCCATAGACGAGAAGTCCTCAAAGCTGCGGGATTACCGTCTCGCAGCGCCAGAGTGTTGGCTGCTACTAGCAAGCGAAGGGTGGTCTGCTTCTCAACTCTTTGATGGCCTTCCGGAACTTCGCCCTGAGGCGATCCGTTCGCCGTTCGATCGAACCTACTTCTTCTCAGCCTTTGAGAAGTTCGTTTTGCAACTCACTTCTCGGCCGACATGACGCCTAGAACCCCTCGGCCGAGGCGAGGTCCGACGGCGGGCGACCAGGCCTGGCGTCTCGCTGTCGGTTCCGCTTCACCTCGAACGTTGATATGACTTTTTTTGAGAATCTGTTGAGCAATTCTTATAATTTTCACCAACCACCCAAAAAGGGAAATTCATGGCAACAAAGAAAACAGCGATCGTCGCACCTACAACAGATGGAGGAAAGCTGACCACCCCAAAACGGGTCAACTCCTTTGCACCCAAGAAGTTCGAAGAACACACTCTCGTTGATTCTGAGAACAAGGTAGTCGGCCATGTTCGGGTCAAACCGAACGGAATTCTGTGGTCTCCAAAAAATGGAAAAGACTGGTATGGCGTTACCCTTGCAGACTTCGCTACCTTTCTGGAAAGCAAAGGGAAGAAGCAATCCAAATAGTTGCCTTAGTACAAAAGCGCAGGTCAGAGTGCTCCCCAAGCACTCTACTTCGGCTTGCTTCGCAATCACGACGTGCAGTGCCGAGTGGTTGCCCGGTTTCGAAGGAGTTACCGGACGGACGGCACTGGGGCTGTAAGCTCGGCGGATCCCGCCGCGCACACCGCTCTTCGCCATGAGTCTCGACCCCCAGGACCCTTCCTCCGCTGCCAAGCGCTTCTTCGACGATTTCGTCGGGGCATTCAGCAGCTTCAACGGCGTCGTGGTCGCTCAGCGCTACGCAGCCCCTTACCTGGCGCTGCGGGCCGAGGGACCGAGTGAGCAGTTCAGCACGCCCGACGAGATAGCCCGCTACTTTCAGGCGGTGCTGGATGTGTATCACGCCCAGGGGTACCGCACCTGCCGGTACAAGGACCTTCATGTGGTCCCGCTGGGGCGGCGCTACCTGTTGGCGACCGTTACCTGGGAATTGCTCGACGCAGCCGATGCCGTGGTCAGCGAGTGGCGCGAGTCCTATACGCTGTCACAGGTGGATGGGGCGTTCGTCGTGTCGGTTTCCATGGATCACTAGGCGCGCCCTCCGCGACGGCGCGCCAGGACCCGAGTCACCCCGCCGCCGATGCCCGCTTCTCCGCCCCGGACGGTGCCACCACCGACACCACCTTTGCGGCATCCGTGAGATGCAGTGGCGCGCTGTCGTCCGACACCGGCTGGGCCTGCGCGGGCACGGCGCGGCGATCCACGGCCCGGTCGGCCTGTGCGATCAGTGTGGCCATGGCCTGGGCGGTCGCGTCCCACGACGTGTGCGCGACCACCTCCGCCAGGGCGCGCGCATGCGCGGCCTGTTCTTGGGCGGAGCGAGCCAGGATGCGCTCGCACGCGGCGACCAGCTGGTCTGTGTTCTCCACGATGTCCACCAGGTGCCCGTAGGGCTCCACCACGTCGCGGATCGCCGTGCTCACGCAAGGACGGCCGCAGGCCATGTACTCCAGCGTCTTGGTCGGGCTGATGTAGCGCGTGGCTTCGTTCAGCGCGAACGGCATCAGGCAGACATCCCATCCGGAAATGAGGGCCGGCAGGTCGCCGTAGCCCTGCTGGCCGAGCCAGGCGATGTTGCCGTGCTTCGGCAGCGCCTCGGGATCGATCTTGGCGGTGGGGCCCACCATCACCACCTGCCAATGGGGCCGGGCCCGCGCCAGGCCGTCGATCAGTTCGATGTTGATGCGCTCGTCGATCACGCCGCAATACCCCAGGCGTGGACGTGGCAGATGGGCCTGTAACGGGTGGTCGGCCGTCATTTCGGAAAAGTGTTCCGCATCCACGCTGCTCGGAAAGCAGTGCACATCGGCGTGCCGGCCCTTCTTGGCGTTGTAGATGCTGCGCCCGCCCGTGAACACCAGGTCGGCCATCTTGAACAGCGCGTTCTCGCGCTGCACCAGCTGGCGCGGCGCATTCTTGAAGGCGGCCAGTTCGTCCATGCAGTCGTACACCACACCCCGCGGCGAAAGTTCGGTGGCCAGTGGCAGGGCCATCGGCGTGTAGAACCACAGCCAGTAGTCGTCCACCGCGTGCTCGCGCAGCGCCTGCGCCACCAGCCGCCGCAGCACGGGCAGGTGGTCGTCATGAAAGCCCGGGGCGTCGCCGGTCACGTGCGGGCGCCAGACTTCCAGGCCCGCGGTCGGCTGGAATCGCTCGATCTCGTTGCGCTCCGCCTTCAGCACCGGCTCCTCGATGAGGATGACCCGCCATCGCAATGCCAGCCGCGACAACAGGTGTTGCGGGCGCTGGTACACGAAGTTCCAGCGCAGGTGGGAAAAGACGACGAGGGTTTTCATGAGGCTTCCTTATCAAGCAGGAGAGATGGGCGATGCCAGCGGCCGGGCTCCCAGTCCGGCAGCATCGCCCTGGGGCCGGTGGCTCGCCTCGAAGGCGCCGGCCCATGCAGGCGGGAAATTGCGGTCTGCCCGCTGCATGCGCGGCGGGATGTGTAGCAGGCGCGGCGTCGGCGATGCGGCTTGCCTGCCGGCAAGGGGCAATCGGCGTGCCACTATCGCTGAGCCGCGCGCGAGCCGCGCTGCGCCATCGGGCCGCCACGCCCGCGAGGACGGCTGAGCAGGTAGCTGCAGGCCAGCAACGCGCCGGCGCCCACCATCAGGCTTCCAGGGCTCATCGAGCGCGCCATGCTGCCGGCGATCTCGCCGCTGCGCGGCGCCGCCAGCTGCAGCCGGCGCTTGGTCATCTGTGCGCCGAGGTCGCCCAGGCGGTCGGCCAGCACGCGCTCGGCGGTGGGCAGCAACAGGGTTTCTTCGTCGGCCACGTGATGCATGACGATGTTCATCAGTTCGAAGAAGGTCTCGTCATAGGTAGCAAGTGAAGGATCGAGATTGCGCAGCTGGGTGATCAGGCGGCGCATCTGCTCGTGCTCGGGCAGGCTCTTGCTCACGGCATCCGTCTCGGCAATGGCGCGCAGGGCCGGGTAGAAGATCTCCTCTTCCAGCTGGGCGTGGATTTCCAGCGCGACGCAAATGTTGTCGGCCAGGCCTCGCTTCACGCGCGGTGATGCATCGGCCTGGTATTGATGGAAGGCCGCCAGCACATGGGTATGGTCCATACGGATCATGTTGGTGATGCTCGGGGACAGGCGGCTCAGGAATTGATTCATGAGTTCCTCGCAGTTAGGGGTGGAGCAGCCCATTGGAAAGGGGGGTGCCTTTCCCGTCTGTCGGACGCAGGCTTGTCTTGGGGTGGCTCAGGGCGCCGCACCCGGGCTCGTGAGTGTGGGGTCGTTCTCAGGCATACGCCATGTGCCGTATTTCACCGGCGGTCGCGCAAACCTAGCATCTGTTCGTCCACATCGAGCGGCCTCGAGGCTGTCGTGGGGCGATTTCCGGGTTCGGCCTTTTTCTTCGACTCAGGTTTCCACTTTGCCAGGAGCATCAGATATGCAACGTCGTTTCACCCTCAAGGCGCTCACCGCCGCCGTCGCGCTCGCGGGCCTCTCGGTCCTGCCCGCGCATGCCCAGTCCAAGGGCACGATCAAGGTCGGCATCCTGCACAGCCTATCGGGCACCATGGCCATTTCCGAGACCGTGCTGAAAGACACGGTGTTGATGGCCATCGACGAGATCAACGCCAAGGGCGGCGTGATGGGCAAGAAGCTCGAGCCCGTGATCGTCGATCCGGCCTCCAACTGGCCCCTGTTCGCCGAGAAGACCAAGCAACTGCTGACGCAGGACAAGGTCGCCGTGATCTTCGGCTGCTGGACCTCGGTATCGCGCAAGTCGGTGCTGCCGGTGGTCGAAGAGCTGAACGGCCTGCTGTTCTACCCCGTCCAGTACGAAGGTGAAGAGCTGTCCAAGAACGTGTTCTACACGGGCGCGGCTCCCAACCAGCAAGCCATCCCCGCAGTGGATTACCTGATGAGCAAGGACGGCGGCGCGGCCAAGCGCTGGGTTCTGCTGGGCACCGATTACGTGTACCCCCGCACCACCAACAAGATCCTGCGCGCCTACCTCAAGAGCAAGGGTGTGAAGGACTCCGACATCGACGAGAAGTACACCCCCTTCGGCCACAGCGACTACCAGACCATCGTCGCCGACGTCAAGAAGTTCTCGGCCGGCGGCAAGACGGCCGTCGTCTCCACCATCAACGGCGACTCCAACGTTCCCTTCTACAAGGAGCTGGGCAACGCCGGCCTGAAGGCCAAGGACGTGCCGGTCGTCGCCTTCTCGGTGGGCGAGGAAGAGCTGCGCGGCGTGGACACCAAGCCGCTGGTGGGCCACCTGGCCGCCTGGAACTACTTCATGTCGATCAAGAACCCGTCCAACGACGAGTTCACCAAGAAGTGGGCCGCGTATGCGAAGGCCAAGAAGTTGCCCGGCGCCGACAAGCCCCTGACCAACGACCCGATGGAAGCCACCTACATCGGCATCAACATGTGGAAGCAGGCCGTCGAGAAGGCCAAGTCCACCGAGACTGACAAGGTCATCGCCGCCATGGCCGGCCAGACCTTCAAGGCCCCGAGCGGCATCGTCTCCAAGATGGACGAGAAGAACCACCACCTGCACAAGTCGGTGTTCATCGGCGAAGTGAAGGCCGACGGCCAGTTCAACGTGGTCTGGAAGACGCCGGGCCCGGTCAAGGCCAAGCCCTGGAGCCCGTACATCGAAGGCAACGACAAGAAGCCCGACGAGCCGGCGAAGAAGTGATATGACTTCCTCCCTCCCCCTCTGGGGGAGGGTAGGGGTGGGGGCAAGGCGCTGGCGTGCCTGCCCCCATCCCCACCTTCCCCCAGAGGGGGAAGGGGCAAGAGATTTGCAGTGTGGGCAGGGTCCACGTGTCCACACTACAGGTTCCTTGATGTTGATTCGCAGTATCTTTCTCCTCGCCGTTCTGTTC
>DATILF010000199.1:0-8350 GCA_035476755.1 Ramlibacter sp. | reverse complement strand
CCGGCGAACGATGCGGCGCGTGTCGAACTGCTGGCGGCGAACGAGCGCATGGAGCGCGAGCTGCGCCGCGAGATCAGCGAGTCCTCGCGTGGCGCCCGCACCGAACTCACGCACACGCTGGCGACCTTCCAGGAAGCCCTGGTGAAGCAGGGCGCGGAAACCACGCGCACCCAGAACACCCAGATCGACGCCTTCGCGCAGCAGCTCACGCTGTTGCAGAAGAGCCTTTCGGATACGCTCACGCTGCAATTGCAGAACCTGAGCGAATCGAACGCCCGGCGGATGGCGGAAGTGCGCGGCACGCTGGAAGCGCAGTTGGCCATGCTGCAGCAGACCAACATCGCCAAGCTCGACGAGATGCGCAAGACCGTCGACGAAAAGCTGCAGACAACGCTGGAGACGCGATTGGGAGAGAGCTTCAAGCAAGTCGCTGATCGCCTGGAGCAAGTGCACAAGGGGCTGGGTGAGATGCAGACGCTGGCGCAGGGCGTGGGCGATCTGCAGCGCGTGCTGACCAACGTCAAGACGCGCGGCATGTTTGGCGAAGTGCAGCTCGAAGCCCTGCTGGAACAGGTGCTCACGAACGAGCAGTATGCCAAGCAGGTCGAGACCAAGCCCCGCAGCAACCAGCGGGTGGACTTCGCCATCCGCTTTCCGGGACGCAGCGCCGATGGCACGCCGGTGTGGCTGCCCATCGACGCCAAGTTTCCGCGTGATGACTACGAGCGCCTGCTCGACGCGCAGGACCGCGCCGACCCGGCCGCCGCCGACATCGCGGCGCGGGCGCTGGAGTCGCGCATCCGCACGGAAGCCAAGTCCATCAGCGACTCCTACCTGTGCCCGCCGCAGACCACCGACTTCGCCATCCTGTTCCTGCCGATCGAGAGCCTGTACGCCGAGGTGCTGCGCCGGCCGGGCCTGATGGACAGCCTGCAGCGTGACTACCGTGTCACGCTCGCCGGGCCGACGACGCTGCTGGCCATGCTCAACAGCCTGCATATGGGCTTTCGCACGCTGGCTCTGGAACAGCAGGCCTCCGAGGTCTGGAAGGTGCTGGGCGCCGTGAAGACCGAGTTCGAGCGCTACGGCACCTGGGTCGAGAAGATCCGTGAGCAGGTGCGCAAGGCTTCGGACACACTGGAGACCGCCCAGACCCGCACCAACCAGATGCGCCGCGCGCTCAAGGTGGTCGAGGCCCTGCCCGAGGCTCAGGCGCAAGCCTTGCTCCCGCCGATCGCCGAAGGAGAAGAAGCGCTCTCATGACCGGCGGCTTGAGTCTCGCCCTGGCGCGCCTCATTGCCGCTCACGTCTTCCTGCACGCCTGCATGGCGGGTGTGCGCATGGCCGCGCCGCTGCTGGCCTTGCGCCAGGGCCACAGCGAGGCCGCCGTGGGCGTGCTGCTCGCACTGTTCGCGTTGACGCAAGTGTTCCTCGCCCTGCCGGCCGGGCGCTTCGCGGACCGGCATGGCCTGAAGCGGCCGGTGGGCTGGAGCGTGATCGTGGCTTCGGCCGGCGCCGCGCTGGCGGTGGCATTTCCCATCTTCCCCGTCCTGTGTGTGAGCGCCTTGCTCACCGGCGGCGCCACCGGCGCCGCGTCCATTGCCTTGCAGCGGCACGTTGGGCGCGCGGCGGAGAACCCCACTCAACTCAAGCAGGTGTTCTCGTGGCTGGCCATCGGCCCGGCCGTCTCCAATTTCCTCGGTCCGTTCAGCGCCGGCCTCGTTATCGACCATGGCGGTTTTCGCCTGGCGTTCCTGCTGCTGGCGCTGTTGCCACTGGTTTCGTGGCTGTGGGTCAAGTCGGCGATCGACTTGTCACCCGTGATACCGGCCGACGGGCAGGGCAAGCACAAGGCCTGGGACCTCGTGCGAGAACCGATGTTCCGCCGGCTGCTGATGGTCAACTGGGTGCTGTCCTCGTGCTGGGACGTGCACACCTTCGTGGTGCCGGTGCTGGGGCACCAACGGGGGCTCTCCGCGTCGGCCATCGGGTCCATCCTCGGTGCCTTCGCCGTGGCGGCAGCGCTGGTGCGGGTGGCGCTGCCCATGATGGCCGCCCGCCTGCGCGAGTGGGCCGTGATTGCCGGCGCGATGGCCGTGACCGCGGTGCTCTTCGGCCTCTACCCGCTGTTGCAGGGGCCGTGGGCCATGGGGGCGTGTTCGGTGCTGCTGGGCCTGGCCCTGGGCAGCGTGCAGCCGATGATCATGAGCATGCTGCACCAGATCACGCCCGCGCACCGCCATGGCGAGGCGGTGGCGATGCGCATGATCGCGATCAACGCGTCCAGCGTGGTCATGCCGATGCTGTTCGGCCTGGCCGGCAGTGTGATCGGCATTTCCGGCGTGTTCTGGATCACGGGCGCCACGGTAGCGGCCGGCACCCGCCTGGCGTTCCGGCTGGGGCAGCGCCCCGCGCGGAACTAGAGGCGGTAAAACGCCTTGATGAGGTCCCAGGCCGTTTCCGGATCGTCGGCGTACTGGAACAGGTCGAGGTCGGCCGGGGAAATGACGCCTTCCTCGATCAGCACGTCGAAATTGATCAGGCGTTTCCAGTAGTCGGTGCCGAAGAGCACGATCGGCACCTGCCTGGCCTTGCGCGTCTGGACCAGCGTGATCACTTCGAACAGTTCGTCGAGCGTGCCGAAGCCGCCGGGGAAAGCCACCAGCGCCTTCGCCCGCATCATGAAGTGCATCTTGCGCAGCGCGAAATAGTGGAACTTGAAGGAGAGCGCCGGGGTGACATAGGGGTTGGCGCTCTCTTCCATCGGCAAGGCGATGGACAGGCCGACGCTGATGCCGTCGCCTTCGTAGGCGCCGCGATTGGCGCCCTGCATGATGCCGGGACCGCCTCCAGTGCAGATGAAGAGCATGTCGGCGGGGTCTTTCCCGGCGCTGTACTGGGCCACCAGCTTGCCGAACGCCCGGGCCTTCTCGTAGTAATGCGCGTTTCGGGCCAGCGCCTTGGCGCGCCGGATCTGGTCCTCATCGCCGCTGCCTTCCGCGGCCACCACCAGGGCGGCGGACTCCTCCTCGCTGCGGAACCGCGCACTGCCGAAAACGACGATGGTGTTCTCGATGCCGAGCGCCTGCTGCTCCAGGTCGGGCTTGAGCAGCTCCAGCTGGAAGCGAATACCGCGCGTCTCGCGGCGCAGCAGGAACTCGGGGTCGGCGAAGGCGAGCCGGCTGGCATCCGGGTCCAGCGGCAACCCTTCGCTGGAATGGGTCTGGAGGGTGGCCCAGGCATCGGCCAGGCGGCGGTCGTGAATGTTGCGGGTAGAAGGCATGCCGCCATTCTGCGGCAATCCAGTGGCGCCTTTCTCCGCTATCCTTGCGTCCGCAACAGAATATGCGGAGACCAGAGGTGGATCAGACGGTTTATCACGTCTTGCTCGAGGGCCGCACGGTGGGGCCCTACGATCGCAGGACCATCGTGGGCATGCGCATCAAGCACGCGCTGGAAGGCGAGCACGTGCTGATCGGCACCGACGGCACGCAGCTGACGGTCTCGGACCTCATCGGCCGCAAGCCGCCGCCCGCGTTCAACCCGGATCGAAGCGGCAGTTTCTCGGTGGTTCAGGCCACCTATCCGGCCGGCCTGGTGGAGGTCCGCGGGCGCGGCATGGATATCCCCACTTTCAAGGGCGAAATAGAGGCACGCGTGCAGGGCGACGTGCTGCGCCTCGCGGGGCGATTCCGCCAGGGCCTCGGCTGGAAGGAAGACCGCGTCAAGGTCGTCCTGAAGGATGTGGCGCATGCCCGGGTCACCGGCACCCAGGTCGATCTCTGGTTGCGCGGCGACCAGGCCGACCCGCTGCAGCGCATCAGCCTGGAATTGTTCACGCCCGAAGCCGCGGGCGAACTGGTGGACTGGCTGCCCGCGGCGACGCCTTTTCCTGATTCGCCAGCGGCCAAGTCGGCACGCGCGGGTGGGCCGGGCGCGCATGGCCTGTGGATCGCGGTGGTCGCAGGCACCGTGGTGGTGGGCCTGATGATGGCCGTGGTGCTGTTCCGCCGGCTCTACTGATCGCGGGCCCGTCCCAAAGCCCGACAGGCTCCTAGAGCGCGAGCGCCAGGCCGAGCGGCACGAAAACCACGGCCAGGGCGTTGCCCAGCCATCAGGACCTCGCAGTCAGCCACGCCAGCAGCGGATCGCGCGCGACAGCCAGGTTCTTGTAGTCGAGGACGGCCTGCGACATGGAGGCCAGCGAGTCATGCAGCCGCCGGGCCTGTTGCGGCGTTTGCACGGCTTGGGCCAGCGGCTGCAGCATGACGTGGATCGCGAACACGGCCTGGTGCGTGCCCTGGCCCACGGGGAAGAAGGTCTGGCGCTCGGCGCGCAGCCAGCATTGGCGTGCGAACGCATCCGGGTCGGCTGCCGCGGGCCACGGCGTGCGGGCGTGGCGTCGCGGATGCTGGTCATAGCGTCCGGACGGGCTGATGGTCCAAACGTGGCGCTCCCAGCAGGCACCGGAGGTGGCCAGCGCGACGAGTTGCCGCGACGCCTGGATCAAGGCCTGGTTGTCGGCGACCGGCTGATGCAGCGCGGCAAAGCCCAGGCCCAGCTTTTCCTCGGGCGACCAGTGCGAAGGCACGCAGACACAGAGCCAGGGCAGGGTGCCCGTGACGCCATCGAGCACGGCAAAGTCTTCCTCGAAGGCCAGCTCCGGCGGCAGGCCGGCAGGCACATGCGGGCCTGCCGCGGCAATCGCATCCAGCGCGGCGCCGACATCGAAACCCGCCACGGCATGGCGTGACTGCCCGGCCTGGAGCACCGCCTGCTTCTCGCCGAACAGCCGGCTCGCAGGCGAGAGCGGCGTCAGGCGCGGCGCATCGACGCGGCGCAAGCCCGGCCGCATGGTGAACGGCACGGCGATCTGGTCGAAATCGAAATCCATGCGGTCAATGCCCAAAAAAGAAAGGCCCCTTGCGGAGCCTCACGGGGATGTCACCGGCTGGCGGCGGCGCCGTGCAATCAGACGCGCTTGCGGTATTCGGCGGTGCGGGTGTCGATTTCCACCTTGTCGCCCTGAGCCACGAAGATCGGCACACCGATCTCGAAGCCCGTGGAGATCTTGGCCGGCTTGAGCACCTTGCCCGAGGTGTCGCCCTTGACGGCGGGTTCGGTCCAGGTGATCTCGCGCTCGACGCTGGTGGGCAGTTCCACGGAAATGGCCTTGCCGTCGTAGAACACCACTTCGGCGGGCATGCCTTCCTCGAGGTAGTTCAGGGCGTCGCCCATGTTTTCCTTCTCGACTTCGTACTGGTTGTACTCGGAGTCCATCCAGACGTACATCGGGTCGGCGAAGTAGGAGTACGTGCAGTCCTTCTTGTCCAGCACGATCTGGTCCATCTTGTCGTCGGCCTTGAACACCACTTCGGTGTTGAAGTTGGCGATCAGGCTCTTGAGCTTCATGCGCACGGTTGCCGCGTTGCGGCCGCCACGGGCATATTCGGTCTTCAGAACGACCATGGGATCCTTGCCATGCATGATCACGTTGCCGGCGCGGATTTCTTGAGCGATTTTCATAACGATAAAAGTAGGTTGGCCGCGCTGCGATTTCAAGCGATGCGATGGTTCGCGGCGAGGGGTGCGCCAAGCGGGTCGGCCCGTGAGATGGTGCAAAGCCTTGGATTTTAACGGTTTTTTTGTGCCGGCCCGGATGGCGATGCGCCTGCCTGGGCGAACCGCAGCAGTTGCGTGACCAGGTCGCCTTGCGCCAGGAGGCGTAGCCGGGCGGCGCGCAGCGCTTCGGCCCAGGCGTCGAGATCGGGCTCGGCCGCCGGCAAATGCGGCGCAATGCCGTTCCAGCCCGCGTGGAAGGCGCGCAGGGACGGCGGCGCATCCAGCCAGTCGAGGAACGCGTCCAGCTTGTCATGGTGCGCGAGGTCGTCCTGCGGGTACAGCTGCCAGACCAGCGGCCGGCCGGCCCAGAGCGCGCGCACCAGTGAATCCTCGCCCCGCACGAAATTCAGGTCGCAGGACCAGAGCAGGCGATCGAAGTCGTCGTGGCTGAGCAGGGGCAGGTACGTGATCGAGAGTCGCGCCGAGCGGCTCCAGCCTGCGTTGCCGCGGCCCAGCCGGTCCGTGGCCGCGCGAACGGCGGCGGCGGCCCTTCCGGCGGTCACCAGCAGGGCGGTGCGCCGGGGCCCCTGGCTCCACCGCGCCAGCAGCTCGTCCAGCGAGGCGGGCTCGTAGCAGAAAAGGCTCACCCATCGATCGGCCGCCGTCGGATCCAGCCCCTGCCGCCGCAGCCAGTCCGTTCGGTCGAAATGGGCCTGGCGCTCCAGCAGATCGATCTCCCGCAGCAGCCCGCCCGTCCTCGCCGTGAAACCGGGATAGAAGAAATGCTTGGTCAGCCCGCGCGCGGGGCCGGCAAGCACGGGAGAGGGCAGTCCGTGCGTGCGCTCGGCAAAAGGCTCGGCGGTGAGATATTCCAGGTTGATCCAGGCGGGCTGCCTGCCCTGGCGGCGTGACTTTTGCGCCAGCAGCGCCTGGAACGGCAGGTCCAGTTCGCACCCGAAGGCTTCAACGATCGCGTCGCCGGGCTCGAGGGCAGCCGAGCCGGCGACCCAGGGCAAGACCTGCACGCGCGGATGGCCGCCCGGCGCCATCCAGGCCAGCGCCGACGCGTCGTCCACCCACAGGCGAACCTTCTCGCCCCGCGACGCCAGCTGGGCCGCCAGCCGCCAGCACACGCCGATGTCGCCGTGGTTGTCAATGACCTTGCAGAAAATGTCCCAGAGCATGCCGCGCAGGTTTCCTTTGGCGGATTGTCCACAATAGCGCTTGTATGTCCGAGGTTCATTCCGATCAATTGCTGGCCCAGGTGGCCGCGCTGCCGCCGCTGCCCGGCGTGTACCGCTACTTCGACGCCGACGGCGGCGTGCTTTACGTGGGGAAGGCGCGCAACCTGAAGAAGCGCGTGTCGAGCTATTTCCAGAAGAATCATGGCGGCACCCGCATCGGCCACATGATCGGCAAGATCGTGCGGCTGGAAACGACGGTGGTGCGTTCCGAGGCCGAAGCGCTGCTGCTCGAGAACAACCTGATCAAGACGCTCAACCCGCGCTACAACATCCTGTTCCGCGATGACAAGAGCTATCCCTACCTGAAGATTGCCGGGACCGGCAAGGCGGGCCTGGCCGAATCGGCGGCGCCCACGGCGTCCACATTCCCGCGCGTCGCGTACTACCGGGGCAGCGTGGACCGCAAGCACCGCTACTTCGGCCCTTACCCGAGTGCCTGGGCCGTGAAGGAATCGATCCAGCTGCTGCAGAAGGTGTTTCGCCTGCGCACCTGCGAGGACACGGTGTTCGCCAACCGAACCCGCCCCTGCCTGCTCTACCAGATCAAGCGCTGCTCCGGCCCTTGCGTCAACCTCGTCTCGCCGCAGGACTACCACCAGGACGTGCACAACGCCGAGGCTTTCCTGCGCGGCGAAACCCAGGCCGTGCTGGCGGCGCTGGAGGCCCGGATGATGCAGCATGCCGAGCGCCTGGAGTTCGAGCAGGCGGCGGAGTTGCGCAACCAGATGAGCGCGCTGTCCAAGGTGCTGCACCAACAGTCCGTGGAGACGATTTCGGACAAGGACGTGGACATCCTCGCGGTGAAGGTGCAGGGCGGCAAGGCCTGCGTCAACCTCGCCATGGTGCGCGGCGGCCGCCACCTGGGCGACCGGGCGTACTTCCCCGCGCACGTCGAAGACGCGGCGGCCGTGCAGGCGTTCGACATGACCGCCGAGGAGCCCGACGGCGAGAGTGCGCCCCCTGTGGTCCGGGTCGAGGTGCATGTGCTGGAAGCGTTCATTGCCCAGCATTACCTCGGCGTGCCGGTGCCGCCGGCCTTGATCACCAGCGAGCCGGTAAGCCGCGAGCTGATCGAGGCACTGTGCGAGCAGACCGGTGTGAAGATCGCCGCCGTGCACAACCCGCGCGAGCAGCGCCGGCTGTGGCTGGAGATGGCGCAGCAGAACGCCGGCATCCAGCTGGCCCGGCTGCTGGCGGAAGAGGGCTCGCAGCAGGCCCGCACCCGCGCATTGGTGGACGCGCTGGACCTGGCGCCGGACAACCCGGACACCTTCCGCATCGAATGCTTCGATATTTCGCACACCGCGGGCGAGGCGACGCAGGCCTCGTGCGTGGTGTTCCATCATCACAAGATGCAGAACGCCGAATACCGGCGCTACAACATCGACGGCATCACGCCGGGGGACGACTACGCCGCGATGCGCCAGGTGCTGATGCGCCGCTACAGCAAGCTGGCCGAAGCCGGGCGCGACCCGCCGGACGCGACGCCCCCGCGTGCCGGCGGCGCCGGCCGGCTGCCGGACCTGGTGCTGGTGGACGGCGGC